>JBGSIZ010000034.1:0-33033 GCA_041742255.1 Marivivens sp.
CACAGCCACGCCCTGCCCCGCTCTATGTCCGGCCTGCGGACGCGGCCCCACCGGCAGACCCGGCACCCGTGCTGCTGCCATGACACCAGACGATCTGGCACGCATCCACAGGGCGGCGTTTGTGACGCCCCGGCCATGGTCAGCGGCGGAAATCGGCGACCTGCTGCACGCGCCGGGCGTGTTCCTGGACCTGTCGGCGACAGGGTTCGCCATGGGCCGGGTTGTTCTGGACGAGGCCGAATTGCTGACCATCGCCGTGGACCCCGCGCATCAGGGACAGGGAACCGGGCGGGTGCTTCTTGGGCGGTTCCTCGATCATGCGCGGGCCAAAGGGGCGGCGCGGGCGTTTCTGGAGGTGGCAGAAACCAACAGTGCGGCGCGACACCTCTATGAAACGGAAGGGTTCACCGTGACGGGCAAACGGCCCCGCTACTTTCAAACGCCCCAAGGGGACCGACTAGACGCCATTTTGATGGCCCATGCCCTAGGGGCAATTGCCTGATTCTTGACCTGTTGGTCAAACCTTGGGCCGCCCGCACCAAGAATCGGTTGACCATCCCATCGCTTCGCGCCCTAAACTGGAATTGACACGAAAAGATGTCAGGTGTCCCCGGCCACTCCGGTCGCGCGGGCACGATCCACTTGGGAGACCACACATGACCCTCATGACCAAATTCCTCGGCGCAACTGCGGCGCTCGCGCTTGGCACTGGCGCTGCCTTGGCAGACCCGGCGCTGATTTTCGACCTTGGCGGCAAGTTCGACAAATCCTTCAACGAATCGGCTTTCGGCGGCGCGATGCGCTGGTCCGAAGAAACCGGCGGCACCTTTGGTGAATTCGAAATCACCTCGGACGCGCAGCGGGAACAGGCGATCCGTCAATTCGCCGAAGGCGGCTTCAATCCCATCGTGATGGCGGGCTTCTCGTGGGCGACCCCGCTTGAAACCGTGGCCAAGGATTACCCGACCGTGAAATTCGCGATCATCGACATGGTCGTGGATGCACCGAACGTGCGGTCGGTGGTGTTCAACGAACACGAAGGATCGTATCTGGTCGGCATGATGGCGGCGATGGCGTCGGAATCCGGCACGGTCAGCTTTGTGGGCGGCATGGATATCCCGCTCATCCGCAAATTCGCCTGTGGTTATGCGCAGGGCGTGCTTGCGGTGAACGCGGACGCAACCGTGATCGCCAACATGACGGGGACCACCCCCGCCGCTTGGAACGACCCGGTCAAAGGGTCGGAATTGACACTGGCACAAATCAGCCAAGGTTCGGACGTGGTCTATGCGGCGGCTGGCGGCACAGGCGTGGGCGTTCTGCAAACGGCGGCGGATCAGGGCATCCTGTCCATCGGCGTGGACGCCAACCAGAACTACCTGCACCCCGGTCAGGTCCTGACCTCGATGCTCAAACGGGTGGACAACGCCGTCTATGACGCCTTCACCGCCGGGGCCGATCTTGAGGTTGGATTCAACGTGATGGGCGTTGCAAACGGCGGCGTAGGCTATGCGCTCGACGACAACAACGCCCCGCTCGTGACCCCGGAAATGCTGGCAGCCGTGGACGCCGCAGCGGCCAAAATATCGTCGGGCGAACTGACCGTGCATGACTACATGCTGGACGAAGCTTGCCCGGCTCTGACGTTCTGATCGACACAACAACTTGATCATGGGCCGCGCCGGATACCCTTCGGCGCGGCCTTTGAATACGGGAACCGGGGGGAACCATGACCGATCAGGGTGCGGGCAAGACGCCAGCCATCGAACTCCGGGGTATTTCCAAATCCTTTGGCCCGGTGCAGGCCAACAAGGATATCTCGATCCGGGTCATGCCGGGCACGATCCACGGGATCATCGGGGAAAACGGGGCGGGAAAATCCACGCTCATGTCGATCCTTTATGGGTTCTACAAGGCCGACGCGGGCGAGATTCTGATCAACGGCACCGTCACCGAAATCCCCGACAGCCAGCACGCCATCGCGGCCGGCATCGGCATGGTGTTCCAGCACTTCAAACTGGTTGAAAATTTCACGGTCCTCGAAAACGTCGTGCTTGGGGCCGAAGAAGGGCGGATGCTGATGCCGTCCCTGAACAAGGCGCGCAAACAGCTCAAACAACTGGCGGATGACTACGAACTGCACGTCGATCCGGACGCGGTCGTGCAGGACATCGGCGTGGGAATGCAGCAACGGGTGGAGATTCTCAAGGCGCTGTATCGGCAGGCCGATATCCTCATCCTTGACGAACCCACGGGCGTTCTGACCCCTGCCGAGGCGGATCAGTTGTTCCGCATCCTGCGCCGCCTGCGCGAAGAAGGGAAAACGATCGTTCTGATCACCCACAAACTGCGGGAAATCATGGACATCACCGACACGGTCAGCGTCATGCGGCGAGGCGAAATGACCGCAACCGTGCAGACCGCCGACACCTCGCCGCCCGAACTCGCGGAACTCATGGTCGGGCGCAAGGTGCTGTTGCAAGTGCATAAATCGGCGGCAACCCCCGGCGAGGTGGTGCTGGAGGTGCGCAACCTTGGCGTCACGGACATCTGGGGTGTCAAGCGGCTCAAGGATATCTCGCTCACCATCCGGGCGGGCGAAATTCTGGGCATCGCGGGGGTTGCGGGCAATGGTCAATCCGAACTGCTGGAGGTTCTGGGGGGCTATCAAAAGGCGACAGGCGAGGTGCTGTTGAACGGCGCCTCCATCGACCTGACAGGGTTGAAATCGGACGGCCAGACGCGGCGGGCGCGCGGCATCGCGCATGTGCCCGAAGACCGGCAGGCCGAGGGCCTGATCATGGATTTCGCAGCATGGGAAAACGTGGCGTTCGGCTATCACAACGACCCGAAATACCAGAAAAACGCGCTCTTCATGGACAACGCGGCGATCCGTCAGGATACGGTGGACAAAATGGCCCGGTTTGACGTGCGCCCCCCCAACCCGTTGCTGTCGGCCAAGAATTTTTCCGGCGGCAACCAACAGAAAATCGTCGTCGCGCGCGAGATTGAACGCAACCCGGACCTGTTGCTGATCGGCCAACCCACGCGCGGGGTGGACATCGGGGCCATCGAATTCATCCACAAACAGATCATCGCGCTGCGCGATCAGGGCAAGGCGATCCTGCTGGTTTCGGTGGAACTGGATGAAATCCTGTCGCTGTCGGACCGCATCGCGGTCATGTTCGACGGGCGGATCATGGGCGAACGGTTGCCCGGCGACACCAATACCAAAGAACTGGGCCTCCTGATGGCCGGCGTCAGCGAAAAGGCCGCCTGACATGGATAAAATGCCAAAATGGGCGGATGTCATCCTCTTGCCCCTCATTTCGCTGTCGCTGGCGGCAATCATCTCGGGGCTGGTTCTGCTCGCCACGGGGCAAAACCCGATCACAGCACTTTGGGTGATGATCGACGGGTCGCTGGGGTCCAGCCGGGGCTGGGGTTATACGCTCTATTACGCCACGAATTTCATGTTCACCGGGCTTGCGGTGTCGGTGGCGTTCCACGCGCGGATGTTCAACATCGGGGGCGAGGGTCAGGCGCTCTTGGGCGGGGTCGGCGTGGCGCTGGCGTGCCTGTTCGTCCCGTGGCCGCACTGGACGGTGGCGGTGCTGGGCGCCATGGTGATGTCGGCGGCGTTGGGGGCGGTCTGGGCGGCGATCCCGGCATTTCTTCAGGCCAAACGGGGCAGCCACATCGTCATCACGACGATCATGTTCAATTTCATCGCGGCGGCGCTGCTGAACTACCTGCTGGTCAACACGCTCAAACCCGTGGGGGTCATGGAACCGGCCACGGCCAGCTTTCCAGCCACCACGCACCTGCCCAACTTTGCGGATATGCTGGGGGTTGTGGGCATCCCCTTTGCCCCCGACGCGCCTGCCAATTTCGCCTTCATCATCGCGGTCGTGGCCTGCGTGGCGGTTTGGGCGCTGATCTGGCGGACGCGGCTGGGGTATGAAATCCGGGCCTTTGGGCAATCGGAGTCGGCGGCGAAATATGCGGGCATCTCGCCGACCAAGATCATCATGATCTCGATGATGATCTCGGGGGCGCTGGCGGGGATGATGTCGATCAACAACGTCATGGGCGAGGCCGAGCGGCTGGTTCTCAACTCTGCCGAAGGGGCGGGGTTCATCGGCATCGCCGTGGCGCTGATGGGGCGCAACCACCCGTTCGGGGTGTTTCTGGCGGCGATCCTTTTTGGGTTCCTGTATCAGGGCGGGTCGCAGCTAGCGTTCACGCTGCAAATCCCGCGCGAAATGGTGACGGTCATTCAGGCGCTGGTCATCATGTTCACGGGGGCCTTGGATTACATGGTGCGCTGGCCGCTGGAACGGCTGTTTCAACGGTTGCGGACCAACGCGGCGACCTCAAAGACAGCAAAGGCCTGACCGATGGACCTGCTTTCCCTTCTCGACCTCTCCATCCTCGGGTCCACCCTGCGGACAGCCACGCCGCTGCTGCTGGCCTGCCTTGCGGGCCTTTATTCGGAACGGGCGGGGGTGTTCGACATCGGGCTCGAGGGCAAGATGCTGATGGCGGCGTTCCTTGCGGCGGCGTTTGCATCGCTCACCGGGTCGGTCTGGCTGGGGCTGGTGGCGGCGATCGGCGGGGCTCTTGCGCTTTCGGTGGTGCATGGGCTGGCGGCGATCACCTTTCGGGGGAACCAATTGATTTCGGGGGTGGCGATCAACTTTTTCGCGTCCGGCATCACGGTTGTCCTGGCCCAAAGCTGGTTCGCCGAAGGCGGGCGCACGCCGCAACTGGCCGGGGCTGCGCGGTTCGAAAACTGGGTGCTGCCGGGGGCGCTGACGCGGATCCGGGACATCGCGCAGGCAGAACTGCCGATGAAAATCTATTCGCAGCTCATCTCGGGGCACGCCACGATCGTCTATGTGGCGCTTTTGACGGTGCCGCTGACGTGGTGGGTTCTGTATCGGACCCGGTTCGGGCTGCACCTGCGGGCGGTGGGGGAAAACCCCGCGGCAGTGGACACGGCAGGGATCAATGTGGTGCGGCTGCGGTTTTCGGCCATCCTGATTGCGGGGGTCTTGTGCGGGATTGCGGGGGCCTATCTGTCCACGGCGCTTCAGGCCAATTTCACGCGGGAAATGTCGGCGGGGCGGGGGTATATCGCGCTCGCGGCGCTGATCTTTGCCAAATGGCGGCCGTGGCAGGCGCTCTGGGCGTGTCTTTTGTTCGGCTATCTGCAGGCGCTGGCGCTGCGGCCGGACATCCTCAAACGGGCGATCCACCTTGATGTGCCCTCGCAACTGCTGGACGTGTTGCCCTATATCCTGACCGTGGTCATCCTCGCGGGCTTCGTCGGCAAGGCGATCCCCCCAAAGGCCGGAGGCGAACCCTATGTCAAAGAGCGGTGATCTGGCGACGCTGATCCGGGACCGGGCGGGCAAGGCCCCTGTGACGGTCGGTCTCGTGCTGGGGTCCGGTCTGGGCCACATCGCCGGGGCCGTCGAAGGGGTGGCGATCCCCTATTCGGACCTGCCCGGCTTTCCTCATGCAGGGGTGTCGGGGCACAACCCCAACCTCGTGATCGGCACACTCGAAGGGGTGCGGGTCGCGGTCTTTGGCGGGCGGGCGCATTACTACGAAACCGGGAACCCCGGTGCCATGCGGTTGCCCCTAGAGGTGCTGCGCGACCTTGGGGCGACGATGATGGTGGCGACCAATGCGGCGGGGTCACTGCGGGCGGATATGCCCACGGGGTCCATCATGGGGCTGTCGGACCACATCAACTTTTCGGGGCTGAACCCGCTCATCGGGGAACCCACAGACGCGCGGTTTGTCCCCATGACAGACGCCTACGACGCGCCAATGCGTTTGGGCCTTCTGGCGGCGGCGGCTGCAGAGAAGGTCACAATGGCCCAAGGGGTCTATGCGTGGTATTCCGGCCCATCCTTTGAAACGCCTGCGGAAATCCGGGCAATCCGAATGCTGGGGGCGGATGCGGTGGGCATGTCCACCGTGCCCGAGGTGATCCTTGGGCGGTTCCTTGGCCTGCGCTGTGCGGCGATTTCGACAATCACCAACATGGCGGCAGGGCTGAGCGCGGAAAAGATCAGCCACGACCACACCAAAGCGATGGCACCCATCGGGGCGGCCAAACTGGAAAAGGTGCTGCGGGGCTGGTTGCGGGACCATGTAAAACCGGGGCTATAGGTCCAGTCGGGGGGCGAAAACCTGTCCAGATTGCTGCAATTGCAGCATTTTGGCGACATGCCGCCGCACAGGGTTTGACACGACCCCGCGAAAGGCGTCTTAACTGCAGGCAAGCGGCCCAAAATTGCCGGACCACGCCATGCAAATCTACCTCCCCATTGCCGAGGTATCGGTCAATTTCTCCCTGATTTTCGGGTTGGGCGGACTTGTGGGCGTGTTGTCTGGCATGTTCGGGGTCGGGGGTGGATTTCTGATCACGCCCCTGCTGTTTCTGGTGGGCATCCCGCCTTCGGTCGCGGTGGCGACATCGGCCAACCAGATCGTGGCGTCCTCGGTATCCGGGCTTTTGTCGCACATCAAACGGCGGGGGGTGGATTTCGCGATGGGCTGGATCCTCCTGATCGGGGGGATCGCGGGATCGGGGATCGGGGTCATCATCTTCAATCGGCTCAAGGCGCTGGGTCAGGTCGATCTGCTGGTCAGCCTGTGCTACGTCGTGTTTCTGGGGATCGTGGGTGGGCTCATGCTGATCGAGAGCCTGCGGGCGCTCCGGCGGGCGCGGCGGTCCGGGGGGATGGGGGAACGGCGCAAACACAACTGGGTCCACAGCCTGCCGTTCAAGGTGAAATTCCGGGTCTCGGGCCTTTATATCTCGGTCATTCCGCCCATTCTCGTGGGGCTTCTGGTGGGTATTCTGGCGGCCATCATGGGGGTCGGCGGGGGCTTTATCATGGTGCCCGCAATGATCTACATCCTTGGGATGCCGACCAAGGTGGTGATCGGCACCTCGTTGTTTCAGATCATCTTTGTGGCGGCGTTCACCACAATGCTGCACGCGGTCACCAACCAGACGGTGGATATGATCCTTGCACTGGTCCTGCTGCTGGGTGGAGTGATCGGGGCGCAATTCGGCACCCGGATCGGGGCGCGGATGAAGGCGGAACAGTTGCGCATCCTGCTGGCACTTCTGGTGCTGGGGGTCTGCGGAAAACTGGCGCTTGATCTCTTGCTGGAACCCTCTGAACTCTACTCCATCGCCACCGAAGGGAAAAACTGATGCGGCGCGCGCTCCTCGCCCTTGTGCTGCTGTTGCCGACGTTTGCGCAGGGCGAAGAAATCGTGCTTGGGCTCAGTCAGGACGCAGTGGCGATCACCGCCAATTTCGACGGCTCCAACCTGCTGATCTTTGGGGCCATCAAACGGGACGCGCCCATCCCGGACACTGGCCCCTTGGGGGTCATCATCGCGGTGGCGGGACCGGACCAACCGGTCAGCGTCCGGCGCAAGGCACAGCGATACGGCATCTGGGTCAACACCGACGTGGTCGAGGTGGACGCGGCACCGTCGTTCTACGCGGTGGCGTCCTCGGCACCCATCCGGGACGTCCTGCGCGATGTCGAGGATTTGCGCTATTCCATCACCTTGCCCCGGGCCATCCGGTCGGTGGGGGCGCGGGTGACGGACAGCCAGCAATTCACGGATGCGCTGATCCGTATCCGGGCGGGGTCTGATCTCTATCAGGTTCTGGAAGGGGCGGTGGACGTCGAACAGGAAACCCTGTTCCGGGCGGCCATCGCCCTTCCGGCCAACCTGACTGAAGGGGACTACGAAACGCGGATATTCCTCACCCGGAATGGCACCGTGATCGACGAATACGACACCATCATCGCGGTGAACAAGGTGGGCGTGGAACGCTGGCTCTTTGACCTGTCGCGGGAACAGACCTACCTTTATGGGGCGTTGTCGCTGGTGTTGGCGGGGCTTGCGGGTTGGGCGGCATCGGCGGCGTTCGCGGCCCTGCGGCGGTAGGAGTCAACCGCGCCCGACAAACGGCATCTTGGTGGCCATGATCGTCTGAAACAACGTGTTGGCGGACAACGGCAAGGCGGCCATTTGCCAGACGGCCTCGGCCACGATCGCGACATCAATAGATGGCGGTTCGGGCTGTCCCTCGACGCGGGCGCGGGCGGCAATCCCGGCCAAAAGATCGGTCATGGCGTTGCCGATATCAATCTGACCGCAGGCAATATCATGGGCGCGACCGTCCAAGGCCAATTGCCGGGTCAACCCGGTCACTCCGTGTTTGGTGGTGGTATAGGTGGCGGCACCCTCACGGGGGGCATGGGCGCTGATCGACCCGTTGTTGATGATGCGGCCCCCGCGTGGGTCCTGTCGGCGCATCTGGCCAAACGCGGCGCGGGCGCACAAGAACATCCCCGTCAGGTTCACATTCACGGCCGCCAGCCAATCAGCCACGGCAATCTCGTCGATCATGGCGGCGGGGGTGAAAACCCCGGCATTGTTGAACAATACATCCAGATGCGGGGCACGGTCGGCAAACGTGGCAAAGGCGGCATCAACGGCGCCCGGATCGGTCACGTCGCAAGGCAGTACAACGGCCCCCGGACGGCCTTGGGCGGCATCGTTCAATGCATCCTCACGGCGGGCAATCAGGCCAACCATCCACCCACCGTCCAGAAACCGGTCGGCCACAGCGCGGCCAATCCCGCTTGATGCGCCTGTCACGATGATGGTTTTCATATTTCGTCGTCTCCTGCGGTCAATTCCAACGGGGGGGCGGGCACAACCAGATCATCGACGGCCAAGGGGGCGGTCGGGCGGGCCAACCGGTTGCGGACAACCCACCGCAACTGGGTTTCGGCACGAGTGATGGCGACATAGGTCAACCGCTTCCACAACGGTTGTCCGGCCTCGACACGGCCCATCCGGGCGGCGGCATAGATGTCGGGGGCGAACACCTGCACGGTATCCCACTGGGACCCTTGGGCCTTGTGAATGGTCACAGCGGCCCCGTGCAGGAACGTGGCGCCCATCCGCGCGGCAAAGGGGATAAAAGGTTCCTCGTCGCCATCCTGTTCGATCTTCACGATGCTGGCCGCACTCACCTGCGGGTCTTCGGCACCAATCACATGCAACCGGGAAAATCCGGGACGCTTGCCGGGGCCAAGGTAAATCACCTGTGCCCCCTTGATCAGCCCCCTCGCCTCCAGATCCAGCCGTTTCTTGCGATGCTTGAGGGGCAATTCGATGCCGTCGCAAATCAACGGCTCGCCCTCCAGCAATTCGTCCACCGGGGCACCAAAGGCACCGCGAAAGGCGTGGATCAACTTGATCCGGGTGGCATTGCGCCACACAAGGCACGGGGACCGGGCCATCAGATCGCTCTCGACCCGTTCGGCCCATACGACACGGTCATCGCGGGCGGCGGCGTCCGCGACCATGGTTTCAAAGTGGTGAAAATCAACGGCGGGATCAGCCAGCGCGTGGGCCAGATCAAGGATCGGGTTGTCGGCATCCTGCCGATGCACGCGGCTCAGGGTCAGAATGGCGGGGGCGGGCAGGCTTTCAAACACCATCTGGCCGCCTTCGCCTTGGACGGGGGGCAACTGGGCGGGATCGCCAAACAGGATCAGGGTGGGAAAGATTTCCTGCAAATCCTCGAACTGGCGTTTGTCCAGCATGGAACTTTCATCGACAAACCCAATATCCAGCGGTTCCTCGCGGCGCTTCCATCCGGTGATGAAATCGGACCCGCGCAACCCGGCGGCGGCAAGGGCAGCGGGGACAGAGGTATGGACCTGAAACGACGCCCACGCGCGGTCCAACGCGACATCGGTCAACCCCTCGATCACCGGGCGGTCACCTTGGCCGGCCAACCATTCGGCGACACGTTCGTATTGGGGGTCATAGACGGGGGTATACAGGATGCGGTGAATGGTGGTGGCAGGCACCCCACGGTTGCGCAACACGCTTGCGGCCTTGTTTGTGGGGGCCAACACGGCAAGGGTGCGGCGGTCCTTGCGGCGCTTGCCCTCCCAATCACCGGACACTAGGTCCACACCGGCCTCGCGCACCGCGCGGGTCAGTTCGGCCAGCAACATGGTCTTGCCAGACCCGGCCTTGCCGATAATGGCCATGACAAGCGACGCATCGGACCGGGGGGGCATCAGCAATCCCTCGTCCAGATCAACGCCCGCCCCGCGCAAGGCCCCCGTCACGGCCTCCCAGGCCTCGGCCTGATCGGTGGACAATGTCAGGGTGGGGGCTGTTTGGGCGGGGGCTGTCATGCGCGGGACACTACCCGCACCCCGCCGGGCGCACCAGATCGAAAGGGCGCAATCAGGCGGGAACAGGCACCATCACCGGGTGCATCGCGGGCGCGTCAAACGATTGGGCGAACCACGCCTCGGACTGGGCGGGGGTGATCCCGGCGCGGGCCAGAACGGCGGCGCGGTCGTCTGGGTCATAGGCCCACAATCCGGCGCTGATCCGGTCGCGGCCTTCGCCCATGCTGCCCAGAACGACGGGGGCAGCACCAATCAGGCGATAAATACGGACCATGCGGGCATCAAACACGCCGACAAAATGGGTCAGACCAAACTGGCGCATCAACTCGCCACCCCCCGCCATCAGGGCGGCGGCAATCCGTCCCTCGGCACCGGGCGCGAGACAGAACCGGGTGGATTCCCAGATTGCGGGGCTTTGCAACACGGCATCGGGGGCCAGATCGGCAAAATGATCGGCAATCATCGTGGGCCCGGTGGTGGGCAAAAACCGCATGGACCCGCCGTGGGTGCCATCGGGGCGGTCCCAGATGACATACAACGGGTTCATCAGGTCATAGGCGTCCTGCTCCCACCCCTTGGCATCCACGGTCACATCCCACCCTTGCCGGACGGCAAATTGCTGGGCGCGGTCACGGAACATGGTGTCGGCCAGACGGGGATGACGGCACAGATCGGCCGCATAAAGATATCGCAACATTTGGGTGCCCTCCGGGATGTGTGATCCATGGGGGAACGGTGCCCGGTGCGGGTTAAAACGGTGCGGCGGCACCGTGACGGGGGCGGTTACAGATTGGTTAACCGCGGGCGGCGGTGACCGGGGCGATGGGCACACGGCCCGGCCAATCGCCGGGGGCGGCGCGGGCGGCACCACCCACCACAATCAACCCTTCGGTCAAGGCGCGGGCGACAGCATGGGTGGTGTTCGCAGCCCCCAGCTTGAACCGGGCGCTCTCGATATAGGCGCGCAAGGTATGCTCGGAAATATCCAGCATATCGGCGACCTGCCCCCGGCCATACCCCATCGCCAGATAGGTCAAGGCGTCGATCTCGCGGGGGGATAACGGCTTGGCGGGTTCGGGCTGGCGATTGGCGGCAAGGGTCAGGGCCTTGTGGTTGAAATAATGGGCGATCAGGATCAGATCGCGCTGGTTGGCCTCGGCAAAGGCGGCCCATTCGGCATCGGCGCAGTTATGGGACACGGTAAACAGGGCAAACTGTCCGGCGGGGCCACGGATCGGGATGGAATACCCCTGATTGCCGACGCCAAAACTGACGGCTTCGCGCTGAAACGCGCGGGCGGCCTTGGACGACCAATCCAACCGCTTCCAATCGACCGGGTGAAACCGCTGGAAACAGCCGATGACGACAGGATCAATGCGCAGATACTCGCGGTCAACGTAATGCTGCACCCACGCGGGGGCATAGGTGCCGCAGCCGTATTGCTCGCCATCCGCGCTCACCCAATGGTAAACGATGTGATCCACGGCATAGAAATCGCGCAAGGCGACGATGACGGCCTGCAAATGCTCAAGCGCTGTGGCGGTCTCGAGCTGCGAAAGCAAAGCGTCCAAATAAAGTCGTGTCACCGATATTCGCCATAGGCGCCCCCTCAAGGGTCATCCCGATCTCGGCTTTCGCGACGGTCGTCGCCTCGTCCAACTTGCCCGCCAGTTCCGGCAGGCCGTTCAAATCGGCAAAGGCACGCAGGTCGGCCAGAACGTCGATGATCCACTTGTTTCCCATGGGCAGCCTCTCGGTCAAAGGTTAACGAAGTCTTAACAACCTATGGTAGCATGGCGGGGTTAACGAAAATATTCGCAACTTCTGCCCCCCCCGAAATGGGGAGGGGGCGTTGGGCAACCCCCTGACAAACCATCGGCGGTCGGGTCGGGCACGCCAAACGGTCACTGACGCGATCCGGCGACAACATCCTCGAACGTGCGCAACCCGGTGATGGGGGCCTGCACCAGAACGGCCATATTGCCGGGCTTGTGTTCATTGCGGCGCATCTTGGTATGGGCGGCCGGGATTTCGGGCCACCCGAAAACCTCGGACATGCAGGGGTCCAGACGGCGCTCGACCATCAACTGGTTGGCTTGGCTGGCTTGCTTGAGGTTGGCAAAGTGGCTGCCCTGAACGCGCTTCTGGTGCATCCACAAATACCGGGCATCCATGGTCAGGTTATACCCGGTGGTGCCGGCACAAATGACCACCATCCCGCCGCGCTTGACAACAAACACGGACACCGGGAACGTGGCCTCGCCGGGGTGTTCAAACACCATATCCACGTTGTTGCCCTTGCCGGTGATGTCCCAGATGGCCTTGCCAAACTTGCGGACGTCGTTGAACCATTCCTTGTATTCGGGGGTGTTGACGGTGGGCATCTGGCCCCAACACTTGAAATCGTTGCGGTTGATGACACCTTTGGCCCCCAACGACATGACAAACTCGCGCTTGCTCTCGTCGCTGATGACGCCAATGGCATTGGCGCCTGCGGTGTTGATCAACTGAATGGCATAAGACCCCAACCCACCTGAGGCGCCCCAAACCAGCACATTCATGCCGGGCTTCAACTCATGGGGTTCATGGCCAAACAACATGCGATAGGCGGTGGCGAGGGTCAGGGTATAACAGGCACTTTCTTCCCACGTCAGATGCTTGGGGCGGTGCATCAACTGTTGGGACTGAACGCAGGTAAACTGGGCAAACGACCCATCCGGGGTTTCATAGCCCCAGATGCGCTGGCTGGGGGAAAACATCGGATCACCGCCGTTACAGTGTTCGTCGTCGCCGTCATCCTGATTGCAATGAATGACGACCTCGTCGCCGACCTTCCAGCGTTTCACCTTGTCGCCCACGGCCCAGACGACCCCGGCGGCATCGGACCCGGCAATGTGATACTCGGCGCCATGCACATCAAACGGTGAAATCGGGATACCAAGGCCAGCCCACACACCGTTGTAATTGACGCCTGCGGCCATCACCATCACCAGCACTTCGTCGCTGGCGGGCTTCGGGCAATCGACCACCTCAATCTGAAACGCCTGTTCGGGTTCGCCGTGGCGGTCGCGGCGAATGGCCCAAGCATACATCTGTGCGGGAACATGGCCCAAGGGGGGAATTTCACCGACCTCATACAGGTCTTTGTGCGGGGCGGCATAAGGGGCCGCGGGGGTAATCCGGTCAAGGGCCATAGGGGTCTCCATCGCGCTACATCCACATCTTCGCCGCACCGCAGAATCGGCCGACGTTACCTTTGGATAAGTCTGGAGACGAAAGATTGCAACCTTGCGGCGGACATTTTTGAAATTTTATGTCCGCCGCAACGCAGCGATGCATCAGCGGATCGTATAGGTGCCGACCTGACAGACGTTGATGTTGTTCTCGATCAGGCTGGAGCCGTCCGAGAACACGATCTTGAAGTCGAAATTGCAGTAGCCGCTGCCATCATTGAAATTGATGTTGACGGAACTGCCCGACGGCAACACGTCATTGCCCAGAATGTCTTCTTCCCACGAACTGGTGCCGACGTTGGACCCGAAAAACCGGAAAATCGTCCGGCCGGTCTGGTTCACAATCAAAACATTGCGGTTCTGTGCGCTCGTCACCGTGGTTGTTGTCGTCTCGACGCAGCCACTCAATGTAAGACCCACCGCAGCAGCCGCCAAAATCGTCTTGAAACTAAAGGACATAACCCTTCTCCTTTCCCCATCACCCGAAATTGTAGTGACAGCAAAGTTTAGAAAACACGGAACGATTCGGGGCAAGGAAGAATTAGAAATAATGTTCGATCGATGCAGCATAGTAGGCCAGCACGTCGCGGGCCTGCGGGTTCACCGCACCGTCCCGCGTCACCAACCCGCGCGCGCGCAGTAGGGCCAAGGCATCCGTCACAACCCGGTCGGGGCCGCGCCGGGGCACGATCATGCCGCGCCCGCTCAACTGGTCCAGTGCGGCGCGCACGACGTCGGTCAGGGCTGGCGTATCGGTGACGCCCTCCAACAAAAACCGGGCCACCAACGGCACGGGCAATACGGGGACCACGGCGCGGATGCGGGCCATCAACTCGGCGGCGACAGCCTCGGTCGGGTCACCGTCCCGGCCCGCGACAAAGGCCTGCAATTCCAACGGTCGGCCAAACCCTACGGACGCCGTGCCAAACCCTTTGAACCGGAACGTCACGCGCTGCCACGCATGGCCGGCCAATCCGGCCAGAACGGTGAACAACGGCGGGCGGAACCGGCGCACGCCTGTCTTGTCGGCCTTGATCAGAAATCGATCCTCCAGCACGCGGTCGTAATTCAGCGCGACGGGCACGAAAATCACATCGCGGGCGCCGGGGCCACGGTCGGCCACGATATAATTGAGCAACCCCATGCGCGGCTCCCCCATCCGGCCCGTCAGGCTCAGCCCGCCTTCGGGGAACATCGCTTGCGTCACGCCGCCTTCGGTGGCCATCTGGACATACCGGGCCAGCACCTTGCGATACAGGGCACCGCGGGACTTGCGGCGGATGAAATACGCCCCCATCGCACGGATCACCACGGACAATGGCCAGATGCGGGCCCATTCGCCCACGGCATAGGACAACGCGCCCGCCCGCGACACCAGATAGGTCACCAACACATAATCCATGTTGCTGCGGTGGTTCATCACGAACACCACGGCGGCGTTGGGGTCGATCCGTTCCAGCGCCTCGCGGTCAAACGCGCCCAGCCGGACCCGGTATAACGACCGGGACAGCCACCGGGCAAACCGTGTGCCAAACGTGAAATAGGCGGTCGCGGAAAACGACGGGACAATCTCGCGGGCATACCGCTGGGCCATCTGAAACGCGACATTCTCGGGCACGCCGGTCTCGCGGGCTTCGTCCACCACGGCCCTTGTCACCTCGGGGTCATAGCTCAGGCGCTGGATCATGTCGTATCGGCGCGCCAGCTTGAACGGCTCAATCGGGCGGGCCAGACGGGTGTTCAACCGGGCCACCAGCCTCTCGGCGCGCTTGCGGAAAAACCACCGGACGGACGGAAACAGGAAATGCGATGCAAACGTGACCGCCGCGAACAGCACAATGAGGATCAACAGCCATATCGGCACGGCGACGGTTTGGGTCATGGGGCAACCCTGACAGGGAAAACCGGGGCCGTAAATCCACCCATGCCGCATCGCAGCGAATTGACAGCGGCATAAAATGTCCGGTATCGGTTGACCTGCGAAATATAATTACCGAACGACCTGAAACGGAGCCACCATGCCGCAGATGCAAACAGACAAACCCTGGCTCTTTCGGACCTACGCGGGGCACTCGACGGCGACGGCCTCCAACGCGCTCTATCGGGGAAACCTCGCCAAAGGACAAACCGGGCTGTCGGTGGCCTTCGACCTGCCTACGCAAACGGGCTATGACAGCGACCACGTCCTTGCGCGGGGCGAGGTCGGCAAGGTCGGCGTGCCGGTGTGCCATCTGGGGGACATGCGGGCGCTTTTCGCGGATATCCCGCTCGACCAGATGAACACCTCCATGACCATCAACGCGACGGCGCCGTGGCTACTGGCGCTCTATATCGCGGTGGCGCAGGAACAAGGGGCCGATGTGTCGGCGCTTCAGGGCACGGTGCAGAACGACATCATCAAGGAATACCTGTCGCGCGGCACCTACATCTGCCCGCCCGCACCCAGCCTGCGCATGATCACGGACGTGGCGGCCTACACGCGGGCGCACCTGCCCAAATGGAACCCGATGAACGTCTGCAGCTATCACCTGCAAGAGGCCGGCGCGACCCCGGAACAGGAATTGGCCTTCGCACTCGCCACGGCCTGCGCCGTGCTGGACGACCTGCGGACCAAGGTGGCACCGGATGATTTCCCTGAAATGGTCGGGCGCATTTCGTTTTTCGTAAACGCAGGCATCCGCTTCGTGACCGAGCTGTGCAAAATGCGGGCCTTTGTCGAATTGTGGGACGAACTCTGCCAGAACCGCTACGGGGTTACGCAAGAAAAATACCGGCGTTTTCGGTATGGGGTGCAGGTCAATTCGCTTGGGCTGACAGAACAGCAACCTGAAAATAACGTCTATCGCATCCTGATAGAAATGCTGGCGGTAACGCTGTCGAAAAACGCGCGGGCGCGGGCCGTGCAATTGCCCGCCTGGAACGAAGCCCTGGGCCTCCCGCGCCCCTGGGATCAGCAATGGTCGCTGCGGATGCAACAAATCCTCGCCTATGAAACCGACCTTCTGGAATACGACGACTTGTTCGACGGCAACCCGGCGATTGAACGCAAGGTGGAAACGCTCAAATCCGGGGCGCGGGCGGAACTGGCGCAGATTGATGCGATGGGCGGTGCAGTGGGGGCCATCGACTATATGAAATCGCGATTGGTGGACAGCAATGCGGCGCGGATTGCGGGAATAGAAACCGGGGCGACCACGGTTGTGGGCGTGAACAAATGGCAATTGGGGGAACCCTCGCCGCTCACGGCGGGCGACGACGCAATCATGGTCTGCGACCCGGCGGCCGAGGCGGATCAGCTGTCGCGGCTTGCGGCATGGAAATCGTCGCGGGACGCAAACGCGGTGACATCGGCGCTCGCTGCGCTGCGACAGGCGGCAACGGACGGCAGTAATATCATGCCCCCCTCCATCGCCTGCGCGCGGGCGGGGGTGACAACGGGGGAATGGGCGCATGAAATCCGGGCGGTATTCGGCCAATACCGAGGGCCGACAGGCGTGTCGCCCCACCCCACCAACCAGACCGAAGGGTTGGACGACATCCGGGCGCGGGTGGACGCGGTCAGCACGAAACTGGGGCGGAAACTCACGTTCCTGATGGGCAAACCGGGGCTGGACGGACATTCCAACGGGGCGGAACAAATCGCGGCGCGGGCGCGCGATTGCGGCATGGCCATTCGCTATGACGGGATCCGGGTGACGCCTGCGGATATCGTGGAACAGGCACGGGAAACCGCACCGCATGTGATCGGGCTTTCCATTCTGTCAGGGTCGCATATTCCGCTTGTGACCGAAGTGGTAGAACGGCTGCGGGCGGCGGGGCTTGGGTCTATTCCGGTCGTGGCGGGGGGGATCATCCCGGACAATGACGCACAACATTTGCGCAATATCGGCGTGGCGCGGGTCTATTCGCCCAAGGATTTCCAACTGAACCGGATCATGGACGATATCGTTTCCTTGGCGGACACACCGGAAATCGCGGCGCAATAGGCGCGATAACAGAATAATTGCACTTTAATCCACATTGCGGCACAACTGGCGCAGGGTAATGGTGTGGCCTGTTGCGGCATATTCCGTAAATTGGAGAAGAAGATGAAGATCGACCTCAAAGGCATGACCCGCAAAGAGCTTGAAAAGCTCAAGGGTCAGGTCGAAAAAGAACTCGAGAAATCGAACGAAAAAGACAAAAAGGCCGCGATGGATGCGGCGGAAAAGGCCGTGGCCGCTCTCGGCTTTACACTCGCCGAATTGACGGGGGCCCCGGCACCCGTGCGGCGGGGTCGTCCGGCTGGCTCCACCAACGCGGCCAAACCCCGCGCGAAATCGGCGGCCAAGGTGAAAACCCCCGGCGTGCCGCGCTACGCCAATCCGGCGAACGCGTCGGAAACATGGACCGGCAAAGGCCGTCAACCCGTCTGGTTCAAAGACGCGGTGGCAGCAGGCACCACGCCCGACAGCATGGCACTCTGACACTTGGCATCGGGGCCTCCGGTCTATACCCCTTGGGGGACACATAGACCGGAGGCTTCCATGACCGTTCATATCGGCGCAAAACCCGGCGACATCGCCGAAACCGTTCTGATGCCCGGCGACCCCTACCGGGCGAAATGGGCGGCGGAAACCTTCCTTGAAAATGCAACCTGCATCAATCAGGTGCGGGGGATGCTGGGGTTCACCGGCACATGGCACGGTCACCCCGTGACCATTCAGGGGTCGGGGATGGGTATGCCGTCGCTGTCCATCTATGCCAACGAACTGATCCGGGACTACAACGCGCAAACGCTGATCCGGATCGGGTCGTGCGGCGGGATGCAGGATCATGTGGGCATCCGGCATGTGATCCTCGCGATGACGGCGTCCACCATGTCCACACCGTCGCGGGGGATCTTCCGGGATCTGTCCTTTGCGCCCTGTGCGGATTACGGGCTACTGGCGGCGGCGGCGACGGCGGCATCGGCCATGGGGGTCACCACGCATGTGGGGGGCATCTATTCATCGGACGTGTTCTATGACGAACGGCCGGACCTGACGGCGGAAATGGAACGGCACGGGGTCCTCGGCGTCGAGATGGAAGCGGCCGAGCTCTACATCCTCGCGGCCCGCTACAAACGGCGGGCGCTGGCGGTTCTGACAGTATCGGACCATCTCAAAACCCATGAGGCGCTGCCGAGCGAAGACCGGGAACGGTCGTTCGGGGACATGGTGCAGATCGCGCTACAGGCGGCCTTCGCCTGAGGTAGCGGGCGCGCGTCACCGACCGCGCGCCCCAAAACGACACCGACGCGATACCGACGGAAAACCGACGCAAAATCACAGCACCCCAAAGGGCCGCTGTGCCGCCCTCACACCACCCGTTCGACCATCATCTTCTTGATGCTGGCAATCGCCTTGGCAGGGTTCAGGCCCTTGGGGCAGGTCTTGGCGCAGTTCATGATCGTGTGGCAGCGATACAGCTTGAACGGGTCCTCCAACTCGTCCAACCGCTCGCCCGTGGCCTCATCCCGGCTGTCGATGATCCAGCGATAGGCGTGCAGCAACGCGGCCGGGCCGAGGTAGCGGTCACCGTTCCACCAATAGCTGGGGCAGGACGTGGAACAGCAGGCGCACATCACACATTCATACAACCCGTCCAGCTTCTTGCGGTCGTCGATGGACTGTTTCCACTCCTTGGCGGGGCGGTTGGTCTTGGTTTCCAGCCACGGCATGACGCTGGCATGCTGGGCATAGAAATGGGTCAGATCGGGGATCAGATCCTTGATGACGGGCATATGGGGGAGCGGGTAAATCTTCACGTCGCCCCGGATTTCATCCATGCCATAGATGCAGGCAAGGGTGTTGATCCCGTCGATATTCATGGCACAAGACCCGCAAATCCCCTCGCGACAGGACCGGCGGAATGTCAGGGTCGGATCAATCTCGTTCTTGATCTTGATCAGGGCGTCCAGAACCATCGGGCCGCAGGCGTCCATATCCACGAAATAGGTGTCCAACCGAGGGGTTTTGCCATCGTCGGGGTTCCAGCGATAAATCGTGAATTTCCGAACGTTCTTGGCACCTTCCGGCTTTGGCCATGTCTTGCCAACGGTGATGCGGCTGTTCTTGGGAAGGGTCAGTTGAACCATGTTCGTGCTCCGGATAAAGGGTCAGGCGCCCAAGGATGCGGTGGCGCAGGTGACCGTTTCGGGCCGCGCCAGAATGTCGGATGTCAGACGGATGGTGTCGGCGTCGGCACCGGTCGCGCGGGCCAGCGTGAACAGTTCGGTGGCGCTGGCGTTGTCGATGATGCAATTGGCAAGAGCGACACCGGTCGGGCCGGGCACCTGTGCCGAGACGATTGGGGTCACCACGGCGCGGGCGGCGGCGCGGGCGGCGTCGTTGGACATTTCCTGAACAGCAGGGGTGGCCGCCACACAAGCGGACAGCGCGGCAAGGGTCAGGCCCATCAGGGTCAATCGTGCAGTGGTTTTCATCGTCATCTCCTCAGATATTGCGCAACACGGGGGGCCGGATCGGCTCTTGCCCGCTGCGTCTGCGGACACACTCCCGGTACACCTCCAGCGGATCGCGGCCTGCCAGAAAATCACTGGACAGACCCACCTCCACAGATGTGCTGGGGCCCGAATTCGAATTTACGCCGACGGTGACCCGTCCGGTAGGGCCTTGTGCGGCGCGGGCCTGTTCTTCGCAGATATCCGCCGCCGCTTCGGGCGACAGCATGACGGGGGCGCAGGCGGTTGCAACCAATCCCATCGCCACAAAAAGCAATACCCGCATCATGTCGCCTCATTCATAACAGATGGTCGTTTCAGGTCGAATGTATGATCAATACGCGCCTCGGCCAGTCGGCGGAACAACGCGACGCCGCCTTGCGACTGGGCATAGGCGCATTCATCGGCATGAATGGGGATCAACTGGAAATAGTTGACCTGAACACCATCAGCAACGACGACGGTCGCCTGTTCATCCTGCAAAAACAACGGCCACCACAACAAGATCGCCGTCATTTCGCTGTCAGGCGCAATCGCAGCATCAAGGTTGATCGTGTGCGATACGGCAACCGACGTTCCGGCAAGGTGCGGATACCGTGCAACTTTCTTGAGGGCGGCCAATGGGTGAAAATGGGCCTCTCCACCAACAACACCCTTGGCGGGGTCCAGCCCCGGCCAGTCGCCGGGCAGGGTCACCAGCAGTTCCGCCCGCGACCATGTTGCGGCGTCCGGCACGTCCTGCGGTGTGGTCATTTCCTTGGCCGACATGCCAAGGGTCGCCACCACCCAGAAATCGCGCTCTTGGGTCGGGGCATAGGGAACAAGGTCGAGATGCACACCGTCTGACAGGATTTCGTGAAACACATTCGGCGCTGGTCCAATAAATTGGGCCAGATGCGGTTCAACCGCCGCCAGCACGGCATCCGCCCGGTGATCGCCAAACAGGTTTCCGCCGGTATCGTCGCGCGCGGTCATCAGAACGTCCGCACTTTGGGTTGGATTTTCTTCAGACTGATCCCGCCCTCGGCCTCGGTGGTGAGGGGGGTGGTGACGACGCCGCGATGGCTCAACGCCACCTTGTTGCCATCTACGCGGGAAATCGTGTGCACGCGCCAGTTTTCATCGTCGCGCTTGGGGAAATCCTCGTGGGCATGGGCACCCCGGCTTTCGTGGCGGGCTTCGGCACCGGCGATGGTGGCCAAGGCGTTGGGCATCAGATTGCCCAGCTCAAGCGTCTCCATCAGGTCGGAGTTCCAGATCAACGACCGGTCGGTGACCTTCAGATCGTCCATCTTTCCGGCGATGGCGGTCATCTTGTCCAGACCTTCTTTCATGGTCTTGGCGGTGCGGAACACGGCGGCATCGGCCTGCATGGTCTTTTGCATTTCCAGACGCAATTCGGCGGTGCCGGTGGTGCCGCTGGCATGGCGAACACGGTCGAACCGGTCAAAAACGGCGTCGATGGCGGCTTTGGTCGGGGCCTGCGTGGCAGTATCGGGGTTCACCACCTTGCCCGCACGGATCGCGGCGGCACGGCCAAACACCACAAGGTCGATCAGCGAATTGGACCCAAGACGGTTCGCACCATGCACGGACGCACACCCGGCCTCGCCCACGGCCATCAATCCGGGGACAATGGCGTTCGGGTCGGTGGCGGTGGGGTTGATGACCTCGCCCCAGTAATTCGTGGGGATGCCGCCCATGTTATAGTGAACGGTGGGCAAAACCGGGATCGGTTCCTTGGTGACATCGACACCGGCAAAGATTTTGGCGCTTTCGGAAATGCCGGGCAAACGTTCATGCAACGCGGCCTTGGGCAGATGGTTCAGGTTCAGGTGGATATGATCGGCCCCTTTGCCCACGCCACGGCCTTCGCGGATTTCCATGGTCATGCAGCGGGACACGAAATCGCGTGGGGCAAGATCCTTGTAGGTCGGGGCATAGCGTTCCATGAACCGCTCGCCTTCGGAATTGGTCAGATACCCGCCTTCGCCGCGCGCCCCTTCGGTGATCAGACAGCCCGCACCGTAAATCCCGGTGGGGTGGAATTGGACGAATTCCATATCCTGCAAGGCAAGGCCGGCACGGGCAACCATCCCGCCGCCGTCGCCAGTGCAGGTGTGGGCGCTGGTCGCGCTGAAATACGCGCGGCCATAGCCGCCAGTGGCCAGCACAACGGTCTTGGCATTGAACACATGCATGGTGCCATCATCGAGCTTCCACGCCACGACCCCGTTGCAGGTGCCATCCTCGGACATCAACAGGTCAAGGGCGAAATATTCGATATAAAACTCGGCCTTCTGTTTGAGGCTCTGGCCATACAGCGTGTGCAAAATGGCGTGGCCGGTGCGGTCTGCGGCGGCACAGGTGCGTTGCACCGGGGGGCCTTCACCAAATTCGGTGGTGTGGCCGCCAAACGGGCGCTGGTAAATCTTGCCTTCTTCGGTGCGGCTGAACGGAACGCCGTAATGTTCCAGCTCGTACACGGCCTTGGGCGCCTCGCGGGCCAGATATTCCATGGCGTCGGTATCGCCCAGATAATCGGACCCCTTCACGGTGTCGAACATGTGCCACTGCCAGCTGTCGGGGCCCATATTGCCCAGGGACGCGGCGATGCCACCTTGGGCCGCGACGGTGTGGGACCGGGTCGGAAACACCTTGGTGATGCAGGCGGTGCGCAACCCCTGTTCAGCCATCCCAAGGGTGGCGCGCAACCCGGCACCACCGGCACCAACCACCACGACATCATAATCGTGGGTTTCATATTCATAAGCAGCCATAACGTCTTGCGCTCCGGTTCAGAGGGCCACGCGCACGATGGCAAACAGGCCAACGGCAGCAGCGGTGTAACTCAGGCAGGTCATGCCGATGATGGCGGCCTTGCGGGCAAAACCGTGGACATAATCCTCGATCAGAACGCGGACGCCCATGTTGAAATGGACAAACCCGACCAGCAGGGTCAGGATGCCCACAATGGCGGGAAACGGGCGGGCGTAATAGGCGACGGCGGCGTCGTATTCCATGCCCAGCGCGTAACCGAACGTGAACACGAACAGCGGGATCAACCCGCACAACCCCACCGACGTCACCATCATGCGCCAGTGGTCCAGGGTGCCCGTCTTGGCGGACCCAAGGCCCGCGGCGCGTTTTGCGTCTGTCAGATATGCCATATGCGGGGCCCCCTCAAATCACGACGACGGTGAAAATGGCCAGCAGAACGGACGCGATGACCATCACCTGACCAAACATCTCGCTGCGGGCGACATCCAACATGCGGCCGCTGTCCCAGATCAGGTGCCGGATCCCGCCCAGCGTGTGATACCACAGCGCGCCCACGGACATGAACATCACCAGATCGCCGAACCAGCTCGTGATCACAGCATCGGCGCGGGCATAGGCCTGCGGGCCGGTTGCCAGTGCGATAAACCACCAGACCGCCAGCAACGCGGCCACAATCAACCCGTTTCCCGTGATCCGCACGAAAATCGACGTGATCGACGTCCACTGCGGGCGATAAATCATAAGGTGCGGCGACAACGGGCGATTGCCCCGGTTCACATCTGCCATGTCAAATTCCTTCCAAGGCATACGCGGGCAGCGGTCCTGCCCTCAGTTGATCCTCTTGTGACGCAAATTGGGGCAACTGTCACGCGGGGCAATGCCGCAGGTGCAGCAAATTTTCCCTTGTTTGCGGTAAAATTTCGGTTTGCGATCACAAATTTTCCGGGCGTGATCACAAAATTCCAAATCCGTCACCGCAACTCGTCAAACACAACATCCATGTCCGAATTGTAAACGACGGATGTGGGCTGCAACACACCGTCCACATCGACAGCGGCCAGATACACGGTGATCGGCCCGGTCAATCCGTCGATGAAAAACAGCGTGATTTCCTGCACATAGCCGGGCGTCTCGGTGCGCTGCACCACGGTCACACAATTTGAAAACCCATCCGGGAAATTGGCGACCAAAGGGTCCAGAAACCCGGATTTGATCGCCGGGTCCTTGGCGGCATAGCGGGTCGCGGCGTCATAGAACGCTTCGAAATCGCCCTCCAGCATGGCGGATTTGGCGACCTCAAACGCGGGCACCTCGCGGTCCAGCGCGCCGTCACAGTCGCCTGCATGGGCCACCACGGGCGCAAGGGCCACCATCCAGATCAGGGGTCGAAACATCGGCAATCTCCTTTGGGTCACAACATTCACACGGGCATCAATGCCCAATAATCCAGATCCAGCAACACCTCGGGCAGGTATTTTCCCCCCGCATCGCGCAACAGACCGGGCGCGCCCTTGGTCGCGACCAGACGCAACCGGACGGCGGCCACACCGGGGGCGACGGTTTCCGCAATGTCCAGAACCTGCGACCACGCGCGCACCGTATCGCCCGCAAAACACGGGTTCGCATGGGCACCACCATTGATCCCGGCGATCAGTTGGGCATTGGCCAACCCGTTGAACGACAACGCGCGCGCCAGCGACATGACGTGCCCGCCATAAATCAACCGACGGCCATCGTCGCGCTGGGTGGCGTCAAAATGAACCTTGGCGGTGTTCTGCCACAACCGGGTGGCCAGCATATGCTCGGCCTCCTCGATCGTGACGCCGTCCACATGGTCAATGACCTCGCCCACGGCATAATCGCGGGCGCGGTGCGGCTCTCCCGCTTGGGCAAAATCATAGCGGGTGAAATCCAACCCCGCAGGCAGCACCAGCGTCGCGGGGTCCACCACCGGGGCCAGATCGGGCACCACGGGGACCGCAGTGGCACCACCGCCGCGCTTGCGGACCATCACCCACCGGACATAGCTCAACACGTCTTCGCCGTGCTGATTGCGGCCCGTCGTGCGGACCCAGACCACGCCGCTCGTGCCGTTTGAATTTTCCTTGAGGCCGATCACCTCGGACCACGACCGCAGGGTGTCACCGGGCCAGACAGGGCGCAAAAACCGCCCCTCGGCATAGCCCAGATTGGCCACAGCGTTCAGCGATACATCCGGCACGGTTTTGCCAAACACCACATGAAACGCGATCAGATCATCCAGTGGGCTGAACGGCAAACCGCACAGCTTGGCGAACTCATCGGACGACTGCAAGGCGTGGCGGGCCGGATACAAGGCGTGATACAGCGCCCGCTCGCCCATCTTGATCGTGCGGGGCACCGCATGGGCGATCACCTCTCCGACCCGGTAATCCTCGAAAAACCGGCCCGGATTGGTTTTCATTGCTGACCCAGTTTCATATCCGGGGAATAGGGGGCGTCCACGTCCTTGACCACCGCCTGCCCGCACCGCATCACGCCGTTGCTGGCGTCGAATGCATAGGTGGGGCTGCCGTGCAGAACCCATCCCTTGGCCAAGGCATCCGACACCTTGTGGCAAAATGCGGATGTGTCGTCGTCTGTCAGCAGTCGATACAGCGTTGTCATGTCATGCTCCGAACGGGTTGTAGCCAAGCCAGATATGGATGCCCGACACGATCGCCATCACCACGACGGCGGCGACCACGGCGGTCACTTCCTTCTTGATCGGAACCGGGTGGGCCGGGGTCCAGTCGGGGACGGCGCGGTTGATCAGGATCACCTCGCCCACGGCCCACGCCAGCAATCCACCAAACAGGACAAACGACGCCATGTCGCCATTGACCAACAGGTGGGCCACGGCCCAGACCTTGACGGCGGTCAGTTGGGGATGCCGGATGCGGAGGGTGATGGCGGTTTTGGCCCCACTCGCGGCATAGAGGTAAAAGGCGAACAGCATCAAAAGGTTGTTGATCCCCGTCATGGCGGGGCTGCGGCCCCAATATACGGTGCCCTCGGCGGCGCGATACCCGATGACCATAAACACGATACCCATGACGGACAGAACAGCCACCACGGCCTTGCCGGTGTCGCCCATGGCCGCGCGGGCGTCGGGCGCGATCCGTTTGAAATAATGGGACCCGGCCCACAGGATCAGACCAACGATGATAAACGTCATGACTGCGATGTCTCCCTCGCCGCTATCGCGGCGGACTCCAAACTTGCCGCTCTCGCGGCGGACTATAACCCTGCCGCCCTCGCGGCGGCCTCCAATTCAGCAATCGCTGCGGCCTTGGCCAACGTCGCCTGTGCGGTGACGATATGCAAGTTCTCAACAATGCGTCCATCCACAACGGCCACGCCCAACCCTTGGGCGGCAGCGGCATCAAAGGCGGCAATCTGGCGGCGGGCCATGTCAATTTCGGCCTCACTTGGGGCAAAGGCGGCATTGGTTACAGGCACCTGTGCGGGATGGATCAACGTCTTGCCGTCGAACCCCATATCGCGGCCCTGCTCGCATTCCTCGGCCAACCCGGCGTCGTCCTTGAATGCGTTATACACCCCGTCCAGCGCGACAATGCCATGGGCGCGGGCGGCCATCAGGCAGGCCTGCAGGGCAAACAACAGCGGTTCGCGGCGGAGGGCCTTGCGGGTGCTCAGATCCTTGGCCAGATCGTTGGTGCCCATGACAAACCCCTCCAGCCGGGGATGGGCGGCAATGGCGGCGGCGTTCAGCACGCCCAACGGGGTCTCGATCATGGCCCACACGGGCAGGTCGCCAATTATCGGCAACAAGGCGTCAATCTGGGCGGGGCCATCAACCTTGGGCAACAAGACGGCATCGCAATCCATGACGGCCACGGCGGCGGCATCGGCCTGCCCCCAGGGCGTGTCCAACCCGTTGATCCGGACAATGCGATACCGGGGGGCATAACCGCCCATGGCCAAGGCGGCGGCAAGGGTCGCGCGGGCGGCGTCCTTTTCGGCGGGGGTCACGGCGTCTTCCAGATCAAACAGAATGGCATCCACGGGCAAGGCGCGGGCCTTGTCCAACGCGCGGGCATTGGCGCCGGGGATATACAACGCAGACCGGAACGGGCGCTGGGGCATTGATTCGTCCTCGTAATATTGTTGCGCGAAACAGGGCAGAAGCGGCCAAAGATTTCAACCACCTTTTCGCCGCGCCGCAGCAAAAGGGGCAGCAACGGGGCAGCAACACCTGCGCGATCAGCGTAACGGTGCATTAACCATTTCTTGCGACGGTGTGGGGAAAGTTTGGGCAACAAGGCCGTTCAGACAGGGGGCACCGTTCGCGCGGTGCGGTCAATCGGTCGAAACCGTCACAACCGGGCACACCCGCCCCGCAAAAGGTATCGCCATGACCCGCACCCTGCCCACCCTTACTCTCGCCTTTGGCCTCTCGGCCCTCGCCACCCTCCCCGCCTCTGCCCAGCAACGCAATTGCGCGCCCCATGATGTCGTCGTGGAACGGCTCGCCGATGGCTACGGCGAAAGCCGGCAATCCATGGGAATCGCGGCCAACAACACCGTGGTCGAGGTGTTCGCGAGCGCGTCAACCGGCACATGGACCATCACGGTCACGCAGGCCGGCGGGCCTACCTGCCTTGTGGCCTCGGGCGAAGGGTTCCAGCACATGGCGGACAGCCTGCCCAACACGGACGCGCCTGCCTGACCATCGTCACCCGACAACGCCGTCGCGGATCAACTTGATCGACACGATCAGCAACGCCCACACGACGATCTTGAAAAACAGGACTTCCGGCAGGACCCGAACCAGCCGGACGCCCGCCAAAACGGCGACCCCCGCAGGCACCATCAGGATCACGGCGATTTTCAGGTTGTCCACGTTCAACTGGCCCAGAAAATAATAGGGGACCAACTTGATCGCGTTGACATAGGAAAACGCGATGATCGACGTGCCCACAAACGCGGATTTTGCAAGCTTGAGCGGCAACACCCACACCTGAAACGGGGGGCCGCCGGAATGGCTCACGAAACTGGTGAACCCGGTCAACGCGCCCCAGAACAACCCTCCGGGCCACCTGGCTTCGCGCGGGGGGGCATCAACCTTGGGGCGCAGGATCAGGTTCAGGGCGAAAACGGCACCGATCAAACCGACAATCAACGTCACCCAGCGATCAGAAATGACATTGGCCAACGCCCACCCCACGGCGACGCCAATCGTCATGCCGACCATCATGATGGTCAACACGCGGGCGTTGAAATCGCGGCGATAGGCATATAGGCCGATCATGTCGGACAGGACATAGACGGGCAACAACATGCCTGCGGCGGCAACAGGCGAAATCTTGAGCGCCATCACCGGCACCGCCAGCATCCCGATCACCGGCAAACCGCCCTTGCCCAATCCCACGCAGACGGACGCGATCACGGCCAGAACCCAGAAATATGTGCCGTCCATCGCCTGCGTCTCCCCCGCGCGGGCAGGGTCCGATGCGGCCCCGTCCAACCCCCAGCGTTAGCGCAAACCGCCCGCCAACAACAAGGGCACCCGGCACGCCGCACCGCAGCACCCTTGCGCGACGGGCGACAAGCGACTAACCCATGCGCCAAATTCAACCAACCCTCGGGGGACTTCCAATGGCCAGACCCAAAATCGCGCTTATCGGCGCCGGACAGATCGGCGGCACGCTCGCGCATCTCGCCGCGATCAAGGAACTCGGTGATGTGACGCTGTTCGACATCTCCGAAGGCACGCCGCAGGGCAAGGCGCTGGATATCGCGCAATCGGGCCCCTCCGAAGGCTTCGATGCGGTGCTCAAGGGTGCCAATTCCTACGAAGACATCGCAGGCGCAGACGTTTGCATCGTCACCGCCGGGGTGCCGCGCAAGCCGGGCATGTCGCGGGACGACCTGTTGGGGATCAACCTCAAGGTCATGAAATCGGTCGGCGAAGGCATCAAGGCGCACGCGCCGAATGCGTTCGTGATCTGCATCACCAACCCGCTGGATGCGATGGTCTGGGCGCTGCGGGGATTTTCCGGCCTGCCCCACCACATGGTTGTGGGCATGGCGGGGGTGCTTGATTCGGCGCGCTTCCGGCACTTCCTGTCGCTGGAATTCGGCGTGTCGATGCGGGACGTGACGGCGTTCGTGCTGGGCGGCCATGGCGACACGATGGTGCCATCGGTGCGGTATTCGACCGTGGGCGGCATCCCGCTGCCCGATCTGGTGGCAATGGGCTGGACCACGCAACAGAAACTCGACGCCATCGTGCAGCGCACGCGCGACGGCGGGGCCGAAATTGTGGGCCTCCTGAAAACCGGATCGGCGTTCTACGCCCCCGCCACCGCCGCCATCGAAATGGCCGAGGCATTCCTCAAGGACCAGAAACGGGTTCTGCCCTGTGCGGCCTATGTGGACGGGGCTTACGGCCTCAAGGGCATGTATGTCGGCGTGCCCACCGTTATCGGGGCCAATGGCATCGAAAAGGTGATCGAGGTCAAACTCGACAAAGACGAATCCGCGATGTTCCAGAAATCCGTGGAGGCCGTCAAAGGTCTGGTGGACGCCTGCAAAGGGATCGACCCCTCACTGGTCTGATCCTGACAAAACAGATCACAGGCGCGCCCTACCCCGGGCGCGCCTTTTTCATGGGGTCACGCCACGGCCATTGCGACGTCCATTTGGACGCCCCCCCGCCCTTGACTTCCCCCCGCCTGCATCCCCAACTCGGCCAAACCGCAGGAGGCGCCCATGTCCCACCATCCCGAACTCTCTGACCGTCTGATGCGCTATGCGGCCATCGACAGCCAATCCGACATGGACAGCCCCAGCGCGCCGTCCACCGCGATCCAGCACGCGCTGCTGGACCTTCTGGCGGCGGAACTGGCGGAAATCGGGGCCAGTGACATCACCAAAACGCCCTATGGAACGGTCATCGCCACGATCCCGGGCACGGTCGCGGGGCCAATCATCGGGTTTCTGGCGCATGTGGACACGGCGCCACAATTCAACGCGACAGGGGTCAAACCGCGCCTGATCCCCGGCTACAACGGGGGGGACATCACCTTTCCGGACAACCCGGACCTCACCCTGTCGCCGCGCGATTTCCCCTACCTTGGAACCAAACAGGGGCATGACATCATCACGGCCTCCGGGCTGACGCTTCTGGGGGCGGATGACAAGGCGGGGGTGGCGATAATCATGACAGCAGCCCGGCATCTGCTGGCCAACCCCGACATCCAACGGCCCACGCTCCGGGTGGCGTTTACGCCCGACGAAGAAATCGGGCGCGGCGTGGACAAACGGCTGCCCGCCGATCTGAACGTCGATTTCGCCTATACCTTCGATGGCGGGGCGGTGGGGGAGATTGAATACGAAACCTTCAGCGCGGATGGGGCCACCGTGACGATCCGGGGGGTGTCGATCCACCCCGGTCTGGCCAAGGACAAACTGGTCAACGCCACCCACCTTGCGGCCAAGATCCTGATGACGCTGCCACAGGCCACGCACACACCCGAAACCACGGACGGCAAACAAGGGTTCCTGCACTGCACGGACATGGGCGGGGACGCCTATGAAATGCGGCTGCGGTTCATCCTGCGGGATTTCGAACGGGACGGGCTTCAGGCCAAGGGGGACCTGCTGCGGGCGGTCTGCGCCACGGTTCAGGCGACAGAACCCCGGTCCACCATCACCTGCGACATCACCCCGCAATACCGGAACATGCGGTATTGGCTGGAAAACGACATGACGCCCGTAGACGTGGCACGGGACGCCGCGCGCAGCCTTGGCATTGATCCCATCAGCGTGCCGATCCGGGGCGGCACCGACGGATCGCGGCTCACGGAAATGGGGGTGCCCTGCCCCAACCTGTTCACCGGCATGCAAAACATCCACGGCCCGCTGGAATGGGTATCGGTGCAGGACATGGGGGCAGCGACGGACCTCCTGCTCGCCATCGCCACGCGGGCGGCCAAGGGGTGAAACCGGCCTCGCCCTACCTTGTGCCGGGGTTCTATGACCGGGCGCTTGCGGCGGGCAAACACCGCGACATTGTCGGCGGGCGCTGGGACGAAACCGGGCGGGCGCAAATGCGGCTGTTGCAGGACGAAGGGTTGGGCCCGCACCATCATCTGCTGGACATCGGGGCCGGGGCGCTGCGGCTGGGATGCAAGGCGGTGCCGTATCTGGACGCCGGGCACTACTGGGCCACGGACGCCAGCCTGGCCCTCCTCCAACGGGGGCACAGCGCGGAACTGGACGATCCGTCGCGGCTGTCCACGGCGCACCTGATCGAGGATGCGACGTTCGACTATCCGGGGGTGCCCGACACCATCACACATGCCATGGCGTGGGGGGTGTTCACGCACCTGCCGCCGGCCATACTCGGCCCGGCGCTGGTCACACTCGGGGCACGTTTCCCGGCGCTGGACCGGGCGATCATCACGCTGTTTTTGTGCGATCCGGGGTACGAGGGGGCGCTGCGGCAACCGGACGGGGTTGTGACGCACCCCGACAAACCGCCCTATCACACGCCGCTGGACGCGGTTGGGCACCTCGCGGCGCTGGCGGGTCTGTCGGTCACGCCTTTGCCGCATCGACTGCCGCGCGGTCAAATCGCGCTCCGGTTTCAGCACAAATCTGTGGCAAACGCCCCCACAGGAATCACGCAAATCGCCTAAAATTCGGGATATCTGCCGTTTGTGATCACACATTTTTGGGGCGTGATCACAAATGTCGGATTTTCGGTGGTCCGCACCAGAAAACCGTTCTTTTCAGGGAATTGCTGTGGTTTAACCTCGCGCAACCGGGTCGCGGCCCGTTTTGCACACCGACCAACCCCACGAGGAACCGCCATGAACATCCATGAATATCAGGCCAAGGCGCTGCTGCGCTCCTACGGCGCTCCCGTGTCGGATGGCCGCCCGGTCATGCGGGCCGAAGATGCCAAAACGGCGGCGGGCGAACTCGACGGGCCGCTCTGGGTGGTCAAGGCGCAGATTCACGCAGGCGGTCGTGGCAAGGGTCACTTCAAAGAAGCCGACGCAGGCGAAAAAGGCGGCGTGCGGCTGGCGCACTCCGTCGAAGAAGCGGCGCAAGAAGCCAAGAAAATGCTCGGGCGCACGCTCGTGACCAAACAGACCGGCCCGGCGGGCAAAACGGTCAACCGGATCTATATCGAGGATGGCTCGGGCATCGAAACCGAACTCTACCTCGCCATTCTGGTGGACCGGCAAACCAGCCGCATCTCCTTTGTCGCCTCCACCGAAGGCGGCATGGACATCGAAGAGGTGGCCCATTCCACTCCCGAAAAGATCCTGACGTTCTCGGTCGATCCCGCGACCGGCTATCAGGCGTTCCATGGGCGGCGGATCGCGTTTGCGCTGGGCCTCAAGGGCAACCAGATCAAACAATGCGTGGCGCTGATGGGCACGCTCTACCGTCTTTTCACCGAAAAAGACATGGAGATGCTGGAGATCAAACCGCTGATCGTGACCGACAAGGGCGACCTGAAATGCCTCGACGCCAAGATGGGCTTTGACGGCAACGCGATCTACCGGCACGCCGATATCGCGGCCCTGCGCGACGAAACCGAAGAGGATTCCAAGGAACTCGCCGCCGCCTCCAAATTCGATCTGAACTACATCGCGCTCGATGGCGAAATTGGCTGCATGGTCAACGGCGCGGGCCTTGCCATGGCGACCATGGACATCATCAAACTCTACGGCGCGGAACCCGCCAACTTCCTCGACGTGGGCGGTGGTGCGACCAAGGAAAAGGTGACCGAGGCGTTCAAGATCATCACCTCCGACCCGCAGGTCAAAGGCATCCTTGTGAACATTTTCGGCGGCATCATGCGTTGTGACGTCATCGCCGAAGGCGTGATCGCAGCCGTCAAAGAGGTCGGTCTCAAAGTCCCGCTGGTCGTCCGCCTCGAAGGCACGAACGTCGAAAAAGGCAAGGAAATCATCGACAACTCCGGCCTCAACGTCATCTCGGGCGACAACCTCGCAGACGCCGCCCAGAAAATCGTCAAGGCGGTGAAGGGGTAACGCACCGGCGGCCCCCCTTTCCGTCTTTTCAACATCGGCAACCAACGGACCCAATCATGACACCGCGCGTTCTTACCAGTGCCCTCGTCCTTGCCCTTCTCGCCGCCTGTGGTGGGGACGTGACCCCGCGTCCCGGCCCGCAATCGCAGCCGGTATCATCCGGTGCGCCTGCCACTTCCCCGGCCACCGCAGCCGCCACCGCA
>JBGSIZ010000035.1:0-34216 GCA_041742255.1 Marivivens sp.
GACCCTGAACAAGTGGATCACGGCGCATCGGGACACGGATGTGGTGTCGCAGGAGGATCGCGAACTTGCGGTTGAGAACGAACGACTTCGGCGCGAGAACCGTATACTGCGCGAGGAGAGGGACATCCTAAAAAAGGCCACACAGTTCTTCGCGAGCCAAAAGCCGTGAGGTTCAGGTTTGTCGAAGAACATATTGGGGCGTTCCCAAGAGAGCGGCTGTGCCAGGTCATGAACGTCAGCCCGCGCGGTTTGCGGGCCTTTCGCAGCCGCCCTGCCAGCCGCAGGCAGCACACAGATATGGTCGTTCTGGCCCATATCAAGGAACAATCACGCCTGAGCCTAGGCAGCTATGGCAGGCCACGAATGACCGAAGAACTGAAGGAGGTTGGGGTCAATGTCGGTCATCGGCGGGTCGGGCGGCTCCCTCTCGGCAGATTGCTTCGCAATCGCCTGCCGGGCAGTGGATGCGCGAGAACGGGATCGTCGTTGAAAGGACACGTAAATTCAAGGCGACCACCGACAGCGACCACACGTTCAACATCGCGCCGAACCTGCTGGATCGTGAGTTCACGGCAGATCGACCAAACCAGAAATGGGCGGGCGATATTAGTTACATCTGGACCCGTGAGGGGTAGCTGTATCTGGCGGTGATCCTGGACCTGCATTCCCGGCGCGTGATCGGCTGGGCCGTCAGCAATCGCATGAAACGCGATCTGGCGATCCGGGCGTTGAAGATGGCCATTGCCTTGCGATCCCCGCCGCGCGGCTGCATTTTCCATAGCGACCGCGGCAGCCAATACTGCTCCCACGACTACCAGAAAATCTTGCGTGAGCATGGGTTCAAGGCGTCGATGAGCGGAAAAGGCAACTGCTATGACAACGCAGCCGTTGAGACCTTCTTCAAGACGATCAAGGCCGAGCTGATTTGGCGCAGGTCCTGGGAAACGCGTCGACAGGCCGAAACCGCCATCTTCCAATACATCAACGGCTTCTATAACCCACGCCGCCGACATTCAGCATTGGGAGGGAAAAGCCCCTTGGCTTTCGAACGCCAAGTGGCCTAAACGAGCACTTGGACCGGCACAAATACGTGACAAGACCAGACAGACCTGCGCCTGTCGATTAGAACCGCCCATCGCGCAGCCGGTCAGCCAAAGCATCGCGATCAACAGGGCGGCGTCCAGCATCTGGCGTTGGGTTTCATGGGTTCTCTCCGATGTTGAAAGGCGTTCCGCCAGCCGACCGGCGCGTTCACTTGTGCGGCGGAGGTTCAGCAGTAACAGGGCGATGGTGACGGCGGCCAGCAGGAGGCCCAGCGCTTTTCGCGCCTGGCGATGGGTGATGAGCCAACCGATAAGCGCTGGCCCCGCTTCCAGTCATCGATCCGAGCATGGATGGCGACGGCGATGCCGATCAGCGCCACGGCGATGAACACCCAGCGCAGGGTGTCGAGGTAGGGTACCAGGGGCAGGGCGGGTAATCCCCCCCGAAAGTAAGGGGCTGCGGAAGTAGAATTTTCTCGGCAAGATGCATGAGGAGATTCAGATGAAGATGACGAGATACAGTGAACCCCAGATCCTTGCGATCCTGCGACAAGCCGAGGGCGGCGTTCCGGTGGCTGAGCCGTCCCGTGAACACGGCATGAGCACGGCGTCGTTCTACAAGTGGCGGGCGAAGTATGGCGGCATGGATGCGTCGATGATCGCGCAGACCAAGGCGCTTGAAGATGAGAACCGGCGGCTGAAGAAAATGTTCGCCGAGCTCAGCATGCAGAACGAATTGCTGAAGGAAGTCCTTGGAAAAAAGTAGTGGGGCCATCTCAGCGGCGAGAGATAGCCGAGAACGCGGTGGCGCGACGAGGGGCAAGCATTGCCCTCGCCTGCCGTGCCTTTGGGGTGAGCGAGACCTGCTATTGCTATGGCCCGAAGTTGCGGGCCGAGAAGCAAGCCATTGAGGCGCCATTGGTTCGAGCCCAATGGCGGCGAGATCGCCGATCTGCTGGTCGGGCTGACCGACGCCCGCAAGACCTGGGGCTTCGGCCTGTGTTTCCTGCATTTGCGCAACGTCAAAGGCCATCCTTGGAACCACAAACGCGTCTATCGGATCTATTGTGCGCTGGAGTTGAACCTGCGGAGTGAGCCATGGAACGCCATTGGTCCGAGTGACAATGGCGAACGCCTCGCAAACGGTTAAAGCGGGATTAACCTGACGCCCTGGCCGTGCCGGAGGCCCCCAACCTGACCTGGTCCATGGACTTCATGGCTGACCGCTTGGACGATGGCCGTGCGTTCCGGCTGCTGAACGTGCTGGACGACTTCAACCGGGAGGGATTGGGCATTGAGGTCGACTTCTCGCTGCCCGCCGAACGGGTCATCCGAAGTCTCGACCGGATCATCGAATGGCGCGGCAAGCCAGGCACCATACGGGTCGACAACGGCCCTGAATACATCAGCGGCAAGCTGCTGATCTGGGATGAGAAACTGGGCATCTCGATCCCGCATATCCAACCCGGACAGCCCCAGCAGAACGCATATATCGAGCGCTACAACCGCGTTCGCCATTGGGCTCGAACCACTGGCGCCTTCAATGGCTCACTCCGGCATGAATGGCTCGACCAATACATCATCGAAACCATCGAAGAGGCACAGGACCACGCCACGCAATGGCTCTGGACTTACAACAACGACCGCCCAAACAAGGGCATCGGCGGCATCACACCCGCCCAGAAACTGAAAATGGTCGCGTAAGTTCTACAAATGCACCCCGTTAAAAATGGGGGGACTGCCGTTTGTCTTGTGCCGTCCGTCTCTTGTTTCCCGGTTCCGTTCCGGGGCATGGTATCGATGATGACCCCCGCCCCAGAAGATTGGAGACCATGATGACCGGACCCCTCGCACTTGTTACGGGCGGCGCCCAAGGGATTGGCTATGCCTGTGCCGAAGCGTTACAGGCCGACGGTGCCCGCGTTATCCTGTGTGATATCAAGGCGGACGAGGTTGCCGCCGCGGGCGAACGATTGGGCGCTGTTGCCGCGTTGGTGTGCGATATGGGAGATCCGGCCCAGATCTTGGCCATGTTTGACACCATCGAGGCCGCCCATGGCCCGGTGGCCATTCTGGTCAACAATGCCGGTATTGCCCGGCCCGCCCCATTTCTGGACCTGACCCTTGCCGATTTTCAAAAGGTGATTGACGTCAATCTGACGGGCACCTTTGTCGCGTTGCAGCGCGCCGCCCGGTCGATGGTCGCCGCCGGGATTGAAGGCGCCATTGTCAACATGTCGTCCATCAATGCCCAAGTGTCCATTCCCACGATTGCGTCCTATTCCGCATCCAAAGGCGGCGTGATGCAGTTGACGAAGGCCGCCGCCCTTGCCCTTGCCCCGCACAATATCCGGGTCAATGCCGTGGGGCCGGGGTCCATCGACACCGCGATGATGGCGAGCGTCAATGCCAACCCCGAAGCCATGACCATGGCCATGTCCCGCACCCCACTTAAACGGATGGGCACCCCCCGCGAGATTGGCGATGTTGTCGCGTTTCTGGCCGGACCCAAGGCCAGTTACATCACGGGCGAGACGATTTATGTCGATGGCGGCCGGTTGAGCCTGAATTACACCTGCTGATAATGGTCACGTTCGCGCGCCAAGATTGCTTGTGGTGCCTTGTTCCACCCCGACCTTGGGCCTACATGGCATGATATGAGACGCTATATCCCATTTATGAAAAAAGACCCCGTTGTGGCCGTGATCCGGTTGCAGGGGACGATTGCAAATGCGGCCGGACGGCTGGACGATGTGTCCTTGGGGTCGATGATTGAAAAGGCGTTTCGCAGCAAACCTGTTGCTGTCGCGTTGGAGATCAACAGCCCCGGCGGGTCGCCTGCCCAGTCGTCGTTGATCGCCGCCCGCATCCGGCGATTGGCCGAGGAAAAAGACATTCCCGTGCTGGCCTTTGTCGAGGATGTTGCCGCATCGGGCGGGTATTGGTTGGCCTGTGCCGCCGATGAAATATTCGTAGACCGCGCGTCCATTGTCGGGTCGATCGGCGTGATCTCTGCCGGGTTTGGTGCCCATGATCTGATTGGTCGCTATGGCGTGGAACGCCGTGTGTATACTGCGGGCACGTCCAAAAGCATGCTTGACATGTTCAAGCCCGAAAACCCCGACGATGTGGCCCGGTTGAAGGTGTGGCTGGAAGAACTGCACGCCTTTTTCATTGACCATGTCAAAACCCGCCGGGGCGCAAAATTGCCCGAGGGGCAGGACCTGTTTACCGGCGAGATTTGGGTGGGCCAAAAGGCCGTGGATCTGGGTCTTGCCGACGCTGTCGGTCACCTTGTTCCGACCGCCAAGGCCCGGTTTGGGGACAAGGTCCGGTTCCGCCGCTATGGCCCCCGCAAATCGTTGTTTGCCCGGTTTGGCGCGAATATTGTCCAAGAGGCGTTTGGAAGTCTTGAGGAGCGCGCCGCCTATGCGCGGTTCGGCCTGTAGTGCTGATCAAGGGTGTGATCCTGTTTCTGGTCGCCATGGGCGTGCTGGCGATGTTTGGGAAACTGCGGTTTCCGGGCCAGGCGCGGTTGGCGCAGGCGAAATGCAAATCTTGTGGCCGTTTTCGGATCGGCAAAGGCCCGTGCAGGTGCGGAAAGGTATAAGATCGTGATGGATTGGCTGTATACGGGCCTTGGCCTTGTTATTTTGTTGTTGGCGGGTGACGCGCTGGTCAAGGGGGCCGTGAACCTTGCGCTGCGCGTTGGCATGCCCGCCTTGATCGTGTCCTTGACCATTGTGGCCTTTGGCACCTCTGCCCCTGAATTGCTGGTGTCGGTGCAGGCCATTGTGGATGGCGCCCCCGGTATTGCGATTGGCAATGTCGTGGGATCAAATATCGCCAATGTTCTGTTGGTGCTTGGTATTCCCGCCTTGTTGGCCACGATGCACACCAGCGAATGCAACACCCGCGCGAGTTACATGCAGATGCTGGCCGCGACAGGATTGTTCATCGCGTTGTGTTTTGTGGGCGTTCTGACGTGGATCAGCGGATTGATCCTGTTGGTCGCCCTTGCCGCCACGTTGATCCATTCGGTCATGGAGGTGCGGCGCCACAAGGCCGCCCGCGCCCTGATCGAGGTCGAGGTTGAAGGTGCTGACCCGAATATGCCTTGGCCCAAGATCGGGTTGTTTCTGGTGCTGGGTCTGGTGGGATTGCCGCTCGGCGCGAATATTCTGGTGGGGGCCGCCACCAATATCGCCCGCGATTTTGGCGTAAGCGAGACCGTGATCGGTTTGACGTTGGTCGCCGTGGGCACGTCGCTGCCCGAACTGGCCACCACGGTCATGGCCGCGTTGCGCCGTCAGGCCGATGTGGCGTTGGGCAATGTCATCGGGTCCAATATGTTCAACCTGCTGGGTATTATCGGCGTCGCCACTCTTGTTGGTCCGATCCCGATTGATGCGTCGTTCCTGTCGTTCGATTTGTGGGTGATGTTGGCCGCGTCCCTATTGCTGGTGCCGTTCGTGTTTCTGCGCCAGAACATAACCCGGACGTGGGGCATCGCCCTGTCGGCCCTTTATGTCGTGTACGTCGTGGTTCTGCTGTGATGCCCGCCCCTGTTGCCTTGGTCACGGGGGCCGCAGCCCGATTGGGTGCCGCCATGGCCGAGTATCTGGCTGGGCGCGGCTATGACATTGCTCTGCATTACCACCAAAGCAAGGATGGGGCCGAGGCCGTCGCCGTCCGTATTCGCGCCATGGGACGCCGTGCCGAGACGTTTCAGGCCGATCTGTTGGACGAAGCCGCCGTGCAGGGGTTGGTTCCTCGTGTCGCCGAAGCCTTTGCTGCCCCGCTCACTTGTCTGGTCAACAATGCGTCCGTGTTCGAGTATGACAACATCCGGACCGCCACCCGCCAAAGTTGGGACCGGCATATGGAGTCCAACCTGCGCGCCCCGTTTGTCCTGACCCAAGCCGTGGCCGCGCAAGCCCCCGCACCTGTGCCTGATGACCGGGCCGAACCCGTGGCCCAAGTGTTGGTGGTGAACATGATCGACCAGCGCGTGCGCAAGCTGACCCCGGAATTCATGTCCTACACCCTTGCCAAGATGGCCCTGTGGGCCTTGACCCGCACCGCCGCCCAAGGATTGGCCCCCGCCGTGCGCGTCAATGCCATTGGACCCGGCCCGACGTTGCAAGGCCACCGCCAGTCTGCCGATCATTTCAGCCGACAGCGCAATGCCACCCTGTTGGAACGCGGATCGAACCCGCAGGACATCACCGCCGCCCTTGGCTATTTTCTGGATGCCCCCGGTGTGACCGGTCAACTGCTGTGTGTGGACGGTGGTCAGCACCTTGTTTGGCAGACCCCGGATGTGTTGGGGATTGAGTGACCCAGCGGCAAGTTGTGCACGGGTTCACAAAGGCGTTACAAAATCTTAACAATTGTCCTGATTTTTCAATCCCTTGTCAGGCGGAAAACTTTTAATCGTTCAAAATCAACGGGTTAAAAATGTGCCTAAATTTTGGGCATTTCGACGAAGGGGCCGTAAAACAACGGAAATTTCGGCCCACTCAGAAAAAACCCACGGAGTTATCCACAGATTTGGTGGATGCCTTTTCTCTTGTCCTTGCCCTGATAGCATGGAACCGGAACCACAGAATCAAGGGCCGCTGATGTGACTGACCCGACCGACACAGACGCCACAGATACCATTGACCCGGTCACCGGATATGCCTGTATTCAGGCCTATTTGCGGACGCTGGATGCGTCGCCGGGTGTTTACCGCATGTTAGATGCCGAAAGCCGGGTCTTGTATGTGGGCAAGGCCCGCAATCTGCGCGCCCGTGTGTCGAATTATTCCCGCCCCGGCGACCATTCCGGCCGGATCGCCCGGATGATTTCCGAAACCGCCAGCATGATGTTTCTGACCACCCGGACCGAAACCGAGGCGTTGTTGTTGGAACAGAACCTGATCAAGCAGTTGAAGCCCAAATACAACGTGCTGCTGCGGGATGACAAATCGTTCCCCAATATCCTGTTGAGCCGCGAGCACGCCTTTCCTCAGATCAAGAAGCACCGGGGTGCCAAGAAGGAAAAGGGCGAGTATTACGGCCCGTTTGCCAGTGTGGGCGCCGTCAACCGGACCTTGAATCAGTTGCAAAAGGTGTTTTTGCTGCGCAATTGCACCGACAGTCAGTTCGTGTCCCGCACCCGTCCGTGCCTGTTGTATCAGATAAAACGCTGTTCCGCCCCTTGCGTGGGCTATGTCACCGATGCCGATTATGCCCGCGCCGTTGCCGATGCCGCCCAGTTTCTGGCCGGCAAGACCACCGCCATCCAGGAAACCCTTGCCGTTCAGATGGCGCAGGCCGCGCAGGATATGGAGTATGAGCGCGCCGCCGCCTTGCGCGACCGAATCAAGGCCCTGACCCAAGTGCAGACCGCCCAAGGCATCAACCCCCGTGGCGTCCCCGAGGCTGACATCATCGCCTTGCATACCGATGGCGGCCAGGCCTGCGTGCAGGTGTTTTTCATCCGCGCCAATCAGAATTGGGGCAACCACGATTATTACCCCCGCATCAGCGGCGAAGAGGACCTGTCCGAAGTGATGGAAGCCTTTGTTGGGCAGTTCTATTCCGACCGCGAGCCCCCCCGGATGCTGTTGTTGTCCCATGGGTTGGACAACGAGGACCTGATGACCGCCGCCTTGACCGAAAAGGCCGGGCGCAAGGTTGAGATTTTGATCCCCCAACGCGGTGAAAAGGCCGAATTGGTGTCCGGTGCCCAACGCAATGCCAAGGAAAGTCTGGCCCGGAAAATGTCCGAAACCGCCACCCAAGGCAAATTGTTGCGCGGTTTGGCCGAAGCGTTTGATCTGGACGCCCCGCCGCAGCGCGTCGAGGTTTTTGACAACAGCCATATCCAAGGCACCAATGCCGTGGGTGCCATGATTGTCGCCGGTCCCGATGGGTTCATCAAAAGCCAGTATCGCAAGTTCAATATCAAGTCCGCCGCCGGTGCCAATTCTGACGACTTTGGCATGATGAAAGAGGTCATGACCCGGAGGTTCGAACGTCTGATCAAAGAGGACCCCGACCGCACCAGTGGCACATGGCCCGATCTGTTGCTGATTGACGGCGGTGCCGGGCAGGTGAGCGCCGTGCAGGAAATTCTGGACGAGTTGGGCATCGACGATGTTCCGATGGTGGGTGTCGCCAAAGGCGTGGACCGCGATCAGGGCAAAGAGGAGTTTTACCGCACCGGCCAACCCGTGTTTGCCCTGCAGCGCAATGACCCCGTGTTGTATTTCATCCAGCGCATGCGTGACGAGGCCCACCGGTTTGTCATTGGCACCCACCGCGCCAAACGGTCCAAGGCCATTGGCGTCACCCCGCTGGACGATGTGCCCGGCGTGGGGGCCACCCGCAAGCGCGCTCTGCTCGCCCATTTCGGCAGTGCCAAGGCCGTGAGCCGCGCCAACCTTGCCGATCTGTTGGCTGTCGATGGCATTTCGGACAGTCTGGCCGAGACGATCTATGCCTATTTCCATGAAAAGGGATGATCTGGTGACCGAGGAAGAGGCCAAACATGCCATTCTGACCCGATTGCGCGATCGTGGCGGCATCGTTCTGGCTGGCAACAAGGAAAGTTGGTCCGAGATCCGCTGGACCGCACAGGGATGGCACCGCGAGGATGGTGATACGTTGAGCGGCGACAGCACCGTTTGCCCCGTCACCGACGAGGACGTGCTGGCCGGTGCCCGCGCCCGCGTCAGCGAACTCGCCCGGTATGTGTATGAAACCCCGGTCCCCTCGACATGGGCCGAGGTTTTGGACCAACTGCCCCATGTGTGACGATTGCCAACGCAACTGGCAAAGCCTGATGCGACCCGCTAGGGTTGCCCCATGACATGGAACCTGCCCAATATCCTGACTGTATTACGGATGATCGCCGCCCCCGGCCTTGCCGTGATGTTTTTGTATTTCGTGCGCCCCTGGGCCGATTGGTTTGCATTGATCCTGTTTGTGACCGCTGCCGTCACCGATTGGTTTGACGGATACCTCGCCCGGACGTGGAAACAGGAAAGCCGGTTTGGCGCGATGTTGGACCCGATCGCCGACAAGGCCATGGTTATCATCGCCTTGCTGGTCATTGTCGGATATTCGTCCATGTCGCCCTGGTTGGTGTTGCCCGCCACAATGATCGTGTTTCGCGAAGTGTTCGTGAGCGGGTTGCGCGAGTTTCTGGGGGCCGAGGCCAAGTTGCTGAAGGTGACCAAGCTGGCCAAGTGGAAAACCACCGCCCAGATGGTCGCCATCGCTGTCTTGTTCAGTCAGGAGATTTTCCTGCATCACCTGCTGGATCGGTCGTTTGGCATGGACCGCACCCTTGTCGCCGATATCCTGTCTGGCGTTGTTCCGGACGAGGTCGGATTGCGGTGGTTGAACGATGCCTGGATCTGGACGGGCCGCGTCGGTCTGACGTTGTTGTGGATTGCCGCCGCGCTGACGTTCATCACGGGTTGGGATTACTTCCGCAAATCTCTGCCGTTTCTGAGGGACCCCGGATGATTGATGTTCTGTATTTCGCATGGGTCCGCGAACGGATCGGACTGCCCCGCGAAACGGTCGAGACCACCGCCGCCACCGTCGCCCAGTTGATCGAAGAGTTGAAGGCCCGCGAGGAGCGCTATGCCTATGCGTTTTCGGATTTGCGCGCCCTGCGAGTGGCTGTTGACCAGACCCTGACCGAATTTGACGCCCCTTTGGCCGGGGCGCGCGAGGTTGCGTTTTTCCCACCCATGACGGGCGGCTGATGGCCGTTCGTGTGCAGATGGCCCCGTTTGATGCCGGGGCAGAGTTGACCGCCTTCACCCATGGTGCCGCCGGTGCCGGTGCCATTGTCAGTTTCACCGGCGTTGTCCGCGATGTGGCCGGTGGTCTGACCGTGATGGAGATCGAACATTATCCCGGTATGACCGAAAAGGCGATTGTTGCCATGGTCGCCGACGCCTGCGCCCGTTGGGCGTTGACCGATGCCTTGGTCATCCATCGCTATGGCCCGTTGGCCCCCTGTGACCAGATCATGATGGTTTGCACCGCCAGCCCGCACCGCGCCGATGCGTTTGAGGCCGCTGCGTTCTTGATGGATTACCTGAAATCCCGCGCCCCGTTCTGGAAGCAAGAGGTGACCAGCGACGGTGCCGGATGGGTCGCCGCGACCGATGCGGATGAGGACGCGCTTAGCCGGTGGCAAGACCCGCGTGCGCAGGACAGGTGACGATGTGGTCGTTGACCAGCCCGGTCGCCTGCATCCACGCATAGACGATTGTCGGCCCGCAGAATTTGAACCCCGCCTTTTTCAGGTCTTTTGACACCTGCACCGACAATGGCGTTTGCGCGGGGATGTCCCCCATGGTGGCCCGGCGTGTTTGCAAGGGTTTGCCCCCGACATAGTTCCAGCAGAACGCCGAGAAATCCGGGATGTCCAGATAGGCCTGCGCGTTGGTGATCGTCGCCTCGATCTTGCCCCGGTGCCGGATGATGCCGGGGTCCGCCAGCAGCCGCGTTATGTCATCTGCCCCCCAGTTTGCGATGATGGCCGGGTCAAACCCGGCAAAGGCCGCCCGGAAATTGTCCCGCTTTTTCAAAATGGTGATCCACGACAGGCCCGCCTGAAACCCGTCCAGAACCAGTTTTTCCCACAAGGCCCGCCCATCGTATTCGGGCACGCCCCATTCGGTGTCGTGATAGTCCAGATAGATCTGGTCCGGCCCCGCCCAGCTGCATCGTTGTGACATGGTTTTCCCCCGTGATGCCGTTGCGTGGCGTTGTCCCGCAAAACGTAGCCAATTCGAGGCAAAGTTGGAACCTTTACCCCGCCTTATCCAGTTCTGCGCATGGTTGCAGGGTGAGTGTGGAAATTGACGGGGAAAAAGGGGGCAGACACATGTTTGCTGCGCATGCGTTCGACAAGGAGCCGCCGAAGGATCCCCTTCAGGCCGCGATGGACAGCCGCGACCGTGATGTTCTGACTATGGTGCGCAGCGCCTTGGCCGCCAATACAACCGCGCTTGCGTTTCAACCCGTGGTCGCGGCGCAAAATCAACAGCGGATCGCGTTCTACGAAGGGTTGATCCGGCTGAAGGATGGCGCAGGTCGGATCATTCCCGCCAGCCAGTTCATGGGGTCGATCGAGGACAGCGATCTGGGCCGCGAGATTGATTGTGCCTCGCTGCGCCTTGGTCTGGCCACGTTGGCGCAGAACCCCCAACTGCGCCTGTCGATCAATATGTCCGCCCGGTCCATCGGTGACGGCAAGTGGCGCGATGTGCTGGCGCGCGGGGTGCATGCCAATCCCGCGCTGGCCGCCCGTCTGATCCTTGAGATTTCCGAAAGTTCGGCGATGACCCTGCACGAGGTCGTAGCCCGGTTCATGGCCGATATGCAGCCGTTGGGCGTGTCGTTCGCGCTGGATGATTTTGGCGGCGGGATGATTGCGTTTCGCCATCTCAAGGATTTCTTTTTCGACATGGTCAAGCTGGACCGCTGTTTCATCCGTGGCATCGAAGACGTGCCCGACAATCAGGTGATCGCCGAAGCGTTGATCATGGTCGCCCGCCAGTTTGAGATGTTCGCCGTGGCCGAAGGCGTGGAAACCGTGGACGAGGCGAACATGATGCGGGGCCTTGGCGTGGATTGCCTGCAGGGCTATCTGTTTGGCGTGCCAAAGTTCACGTTTTGACCCGGTCCGATTGCCATTGATCCGCCCAATAACGGATTGCGACCCGGTCCCTGACCCCCTAAGACTTGACCAACTGCGGGTTGGGGGCCCGACCGTTTGCGTTGTCGCGGCACCTCCCCCTCCCTGCGAATGGATCAGCATCGTAAGGAGTCTGTCATGACCAACGTCGTTATTGTTTCTGCTGCCCGGACTGCCGTGGGCAGTTTCATGGGCGCGTTTGCCAATACCCCCGCCCATGATATGGGGGCCGCCGTTCTGGCCGAGGTCGTGGCCCGCGCGGGCATCGACAAGGCCGAAGTGAGCGAGACTATCCTTGGTCAGGTGTTGACCGCCGCACAGGGTCAGAACCCCGCCCGGCAGGCCCATATCAACGCCGGATTGCCGATTGAATCCGCCGCATGGAGCATCAATCAGGTGTGTGGGTCCGGGTTGCGCGCCGTCGCACTTGCCGCCCAGCATATCCAGTTGGGCGATGCGTCCATCGTGGCTGCGGGCGGGCAGGAAAACATGTCCTTGTCCCCCCATGCCGCCCACCTGCGCGCGGGCGTCAAGATGGGCGATGTGTCCTATATTGATACGATGATCCGCGACGGTCTTTGGGACGCCTTTAACGGCTACCACATGGGCCAAACCGCCGAAAACGTCGCCGCACAGTGGCAGATTTCCCGCGATATGCAGGATGCCTTGGCCGTGGCCAGCCAGAACAAGGCCGAAGCCGCCCGCGCTGCGGGCCGGTTTGTGGATGAAATTGTTCCCTTTGTCGTCAAGTCCCGCAAGGGCGATATCACCGTCGATGCCGATGAATACATCAAGGCAGGCACCACGCTGGATGCTATTGCCAAGCTTCGCCCGGCCTTTATCAAGGACGGCACCGTGACGGCCGCAAACGCATCGGGCCTGAACGACGGGGCCGCCGCCACGTTGTTGATGTCTGCCGCCGAGGCCGAACGCCGGGGCATCGAACCCTTGGCCCGGATCGCGTCCTATGCCACCGCAGGGCTTGACCCGTCGATCATGGGCGTGGGCCCGGTGATGGCGTCGCGCAAGGCGTTGGAAAAGGCCGGTTGGAAAGTGTCCGATCTGGATCTGGTCGAGGCGAACGAAGCCTTTGCCGCCCAAGCCTGTGCCGTGAACAAGGATATGGGTTGGGACCCGGCGATCGTGAACGTGAACGGCGGCGCCATCGCTATCGGCCACCCGATTGGCGCGTCGGGAGCCCGCATCCTGAACACATTGTTGTTCGAGATGAAGCGTCGGGGTGCCAAGCGCGGCCTTGCCACGTTGTGCATTGGTGGCGGCATGGGTGTTGCCCTGTGCGTTGAGCGGCCCTGATTTTGGGTAGGGCCGGGTGCCTTGCGCAATAATGTTGCGTGTGGCGCCCGGTCTTTATAAGTTGATTTCATGGAGCTTTTGAGGAGGAGAACGCCATGTCCCGTGTCGCGCTTGTTACTGGAGGGTCCCGGGGTATCGGGGCAGCTATTTCTATCGCCTTGAAGGATGCGGGGTATACTGTCGCCGCCAATTATGCCGGCAATGACGAGGCCGCTGCGGCGTTTTCCGCCGCCACCGGCATCAAGACCTATAAATGGTCGGTGGCCGAGTATGACGCCTGCGCCGCAGGGATTGCACAGGTCGAGGCCGATCTGGGCCCGGTCGATATTCTTGTGAACAATGCGGGCATCACCCGCGACGCCATGTTCCACAAGATGACCCCGCAGATGTGGAAAGAGGTCATCGACACCAACCTGTCGGGCGTGTTCAACATGACCCACCCTGTCTGGACTGGGATGCGTGACCGCAAGTTTGGCCGCGTGATCAACATTTCGTCCATCAACGGTCAAAAGGGCCAAGCCGGACAGGCGAATTATTCCGCCGCCAAGGCCGGCGATCTGGGCATGACCAAGGCGTTGGCCCAAGAAGGTGCCCGCGCGGGTATCACCGTGAACGCCATCTGCCCCGGCTATATCGGCACCGAAATGGTGCGCGCCATTGATGAAAAGGTTCTGAACGAACGCATCATCCCGCAAATTCCCGTGGGCCGCCTTGGCGAACCCGAAGAAATTGCCCGGATCGTGACGTTTCTGGCCAGCGATGACGCAGGCTTCATCACCGGGTCAACGATCAGTGCGAATGGCGGCCAGTTCGTCGTATAAACCAGCGGCGGGTCGGGCGCATTTGCGGCCCGGCCCGTGAAGTAGTGGAATAGGATATGTCGAAAGCAGCGGCGCTTGATACCTCCAAGGTCAATCGGGGGTTGGATATTGCCAAGGTCATGGCGCGTGCCCGGGCGTTGGGTGCCCCCGGACCTTGGCGGCAGATGTTGCAGATCGTCGGTCTGGCCCTGATGCCCCCGCGATTTTCGCCGCAGGATTATTATCAATACGGGTTCTATCGCCGCGACATGACCCGCGCCCGTCGCGCGACCTATTTGAGCGATGAACGCCTGTCGCTGTTTCATGCGCCTTTCAAGCCGGTTGCGGGCTCTGACGTTTTGCTGCTGATCGAAGACAAGCTCGCATTTGAGGACTGGTGCCGGGAAAATTCCATTCCTGCCATGAAAACTGTTGCGTCTTTTGGTGATCCGCCGTCACCGTTCCGCCGGTCTCTTGCCGACGTCGAGGACATTGTCGGGTTTCTGGTGGAGCCGGGCGTCCTGCCGTTATTTGGCAAGCCGACCAAATCCCAGGCCGCTTTTGGCGCGGTATCGGTTGTTGGCGTATCGCAAGATGGTGCCACTCTGACCCTTGGAAATGGCAAACCGTATCCCACCCGCCAATTGGCCGAGGAGATCGTCCGCGATTGGCCGGGCGGGTATCTGTTTCAGGCGCTGGCCCGCAATCATCCCGATTTGGCCGGGCATCTGGGCCGTGCGACGGGTGCGATGCGGGTGGTGACGTTGTTGGCCCCGGCCGGCCCCGAGGTGCTGTATGCCGTCCAGCGTCTGCCGTCTGCTACGGCCATGCACGACTGTTCATCTGTCAACAAGCGCGGGTTTGCCTATGTTCGGTTGACCGATGGCGTGGTCACCCGGTTGAGCGTTCATGACGAAGCCTTGGGCGACGGTTTGCGCCATTGGCTGGACCCGAACGTGCCGATGTTGGGGATGACCATTCCGTATTTCCAGGAGGCCCTTGCGATTTGTATCGCGGCCCACAAGGCGATCGGGTCGGTCGGTTTGATCGGCTTTGACGTGGTGATTGGCCCGGACGGCCCTGCATTGACCGAGGCAAATGCCAACCCTGCCCATTCGGTGTATCAAACCGCCACCGGACTGGGGATTTTGACGCCTGAATACGAGGCCCGGTTTGTTGTCGCCCGACGTTTGTCGCAGGAGGCCTAGCGTCCGCTGGCCCAAAGGCCAGCGGCGCGACCCGGTGTCAGGTCAGTGAGTGGACAGTTTGGAGATTTCTTCTTTCACCATCATCTTTTGCTTTTTCAGCCGGGCGATTTCCAGATTGTCGGCGGCCGGGCTGCGCTGGGCGGCCTCGACGGCGGTGGAGAGGGATTGGTGTTTTTTCCGAAGTTCCTCGATATGCGAACTCAGGCTCATGGCGGTCCTCCTCTGGGTTGATGTAACAGTTTTATTGCAGCACGTTTTTGCGGCCCTGTCACCCGTCATGCGTTGGTCGGGTCGCTTTTGGCAGTTTGGCCCCGAACCGTTGATGAAGTGTTAATCGCTGAGCGGCAGAAAGTGACCGTTTCGCAGGATGTCACGCACCCGGTCGGTGTAATCGTCGCCGTCCCGCAGATGCTGCGCCCCTATGTGCAGGACGAGCGGTGCCGCCATGTGGAATCGCGCCCGCCCCCCTTTGCGCGCCTGTAACAGGAACCGCGTGGCAGGCTGTCCGTCCCGCGCCGAGATGGGCCGCACGACGATGGACCCCATTCCGCCCGCAAGCCCCCGCAAAACGTCCGGCAACCGTTCGATTCGTTGGATCACCGTCAGCGTCCCCTTGGCCCGGACCCGCCGCGCCCCGATGTCGAGCCATTGCCCCAGCGGTGTATTCCCGCCAAAGGCCCTATCCCGCCCCGCGTCCCTGCTGCCAGTCCCGGTATCTCGGTCAAAATAAGGCGGGTTCATCAGGACGTGGTGAAACGACGCATTGCGCAGATCGGCGGGGAGGGCCGCGATATCTGCCGTCGCGATCTGCGCGGATTGTCCGTTGAGGATGCTGTTTTCGCGGGCGAGGGTGGCATAGGTTTCCTGCACCTCGACCCCTGTCAGGGTCAGTCCGGGCACCCGCGCTGCCAGACAAAACAACGCCGCCCCCACACCGCATCCAAGGTCCAGAACGCTGTCCCCTGCGCGTGCGGGTATCGCGGCGGCCAGCAAGACCGGATCGACCCCCGCCCGGTAGCCCACGCGCGGTTGTCGCAGCCGCACCGCGCCGTTCAGGAAATCGTCGGTGGTGGTGTCAGCGTCCGAGGGAAATGTCATTGTCCCGCATCGCCCGCTCTGCCGCGATCAGGTCCGCGTCCCGCACCATCAACCGACGCGGCAATATGCCAAGGCTGCCGTCAAGGATGCTCATATTTACGTCCAATTCAAAGCAGTCTATACCCTCGCCGTCGAGGAGAGCCGTAGCAAAGGCGATGACCGTTGGGTCGTTGGTGCGCAAAAGCTCTTTCATAACCAAAGACCTAAGGTGCCCCCCTGCCTTTGTCTACTGGCCAGTCGGAGATGTTGATGGGTCTGGATCACGCGGCCACGAAACCCCATGAAATGCTTGCCACGGCCTTGGCCCCTGAAATGGACGCCGTCAATGTGCTGATCCGCGCCCGGATGGCGTCCGAACATGCCCCCCGCATCCCCGAAGTGACCGCCCATCTGGTCGAGGCGGGTGGCAAACGGTTGCGGCCCATGCTGACCCTCGCTGCCGCCAAATTGTGCGGCTATGACGGCCCCTATCACATCCATCTGGCCGCCACGGTCGAGTTTATCCACACCGCCACGTTGCTGCATGACGATGTCGTCGATGAAAGCCACCAGCGCCGGGGCCGCCCGACCGCCAATCTGTTGTGGGACAACACGTCCAGCGTGTTGGTCGGCGATTACCTGTTTGCCCGGTCTTTTCAATTGATGGTCGAAACCGGGTCGTTGCGCGTCTTGGATATTCTGGCCAATGCCGCCGCCACCATTGCCGAGGGCGAGGTTCTGCAACTGACCGCCGCCCGCAATCTGGCCACGACCGAGGAGATTTACCTCAAGGTTGTGCGTGGCAAAACCGCCGCCCTGTTTTCTGCCGCGACCCAAGTTGGGGGTGTCATTGCCGCCGCTGACCCCGCCCACATCAAGGCGTTGTATGATTATGGTGACGCGCTGGGCGTGGCGTTTCAGATGGTCGATGATCTGCTGGACTACGGCGGCACGGAAGCCACCGGCAAGAACATTGGCGACGATTTCCGCGAGGGTAAACTGACCCTGCCGGTGATCAAGGCCGTCGCCCGCGCCGATGCCGGGGAACGCGCGTTCTGGGAGCGCACCCTTGCCAAGGGCAAGATCGCCGAGGGGGATCTGGAGACTGCCGTTGGTCTGTTGGCCCGGCACGGCGCCATGGACGCCGCCCGCGACGAAGCTGTGGTGTGGGCCGCCAAGGCCCGCGATTGTCTGGCAGATTTGCCCGATCATCCGATCCGCAAGATGTTGGAAGACCTTGCAGTTTATGTCGTGGCCCGCATTACTTAAGGCGCATTACCGGAGCAGGGCCGCAGGCGTCACCCACCAGCCCATATTCCCGACCTGAAGCGACCGCGCGATTTGTCGTGCTGTGCCCATGTCCCGGACCAGTCCCACACAGGTGGCCCCAGACCCTGACATCATCGCCGCACCAACCCCCGGTTGCCGCCGCAACGCCGCAAGAGCCGTATCAATCGCGGGCGCGATGCCTGCCGCCGCTGGGTGCAGGTCGTTGCGGTGTTGCCCCAGCCAGCGCGCAAAATCGTCGAAATTCAGCCCGGACGGCAAGGCGTCCATGGGTGGATTTTGCCGCGACGTCAGGGCGTTGAACACCTTCGCCGTGGCCACCTCCACCCGGGGGTTCACAAGGATCAGGCCCGCAGAGGGCAGGAGGGGCAGTGGCGTGACCAGTTCCCCGATGCCTTGCATCCGGTGCGGTGAGGGTCCGGCGAGGCAGACCGGAACATCGGCCCCAAGCGTCAGAACTGCGGGATCGCCGGGCAGCAAGGGGGCCACCCTCCACAGGTCCGCCAATAGCCGTAGCGCCGTGGCCGCATCCGATGATCCGCCTCCCAGCCCTGCCGCATGGGGCAATGATTTTTCCAGTGTGATTGTGGCCCCGTCTGTTACCCCCCGCGCGGTCTGCAAAGCCCGCGCCGCCCGCACAATGGTGTTGCGGTTATCCGTCGGTATGCCGTCGGCAAAGGGCCCCTGCACGATCAACCGCAGATCGGGGCCTGCCGTGACCGTGATCCGGTCCCCGACATCCGCAAACACCACAAGGCTGTCCAGCAGGTGATACCCATCCCCCCGCTGCCCGGTGATGTGCAGCGTCAGATTGACCTTGGCCGGGGCGGTGCCGGAAAAGACGGTCACTTGTCGCTGACAACGGACAGGGGCGGCGCCCCGTCTTCGGCCAGAACGGCGTCCAGTCCATTGTCCAGTTTGCGGCGGATGCGGGTTGCGTCCACGTCTTCGGGGTCAAAGGACAAGGCGCGCTGCCATTGGAACCGCGCCTCGACCTTGCGCCCGACAGCCCAGAGCGCGTCCCCCAGATGATCGTTCACGACCGGGTCCGCTGGTTCAAGTTCGGCGGCCCGTTCCATGTAAGTGATGCTTTCGCCATAGCGCCCAAGCCGGAACAGCACCCAGCCAAGGCTGTCGATGATCGCCCCGCTATCGGGTTGTGCCGCGGCGGCCTGTTCGATCATCGCCAAGGCTTCGTCAAGGTTCACGCCCTTTTCCACCATCGAATAGCCTAGGTAGTTCAGCACCGAAGGGTGGCCGGGGTTGAGCGCGAGCGAGGCCCGAAAGTCCGCCTCGGCCATGGGCCAGTCGCCCAAGCGTTCAAAGGTGATCCCGCGCGCATAAAGGATGAACCATTTGGACGGATCGCTGTCGTCGGTCAGGTCCACCGCCTGCGTATAGGCCGCGTTCGCCCCTTTCATATCTTGCATCTGCCGCAGCGCGTCGCCCAGTTCGGCGTGGACGATTGCCATGTCGCCATGGGTGCGCGTCAGTTGTTGCAACACCTCGATTGCGGCGTCGCCTTTGCCGTCCTGACGCAGCACGCCCGCCCGTCCGAGTTCTGCCGCCAGAAACGCCGGGTCGTCCTGTGGCACCTGCGCATAGGCCGCGTTGGCAAGGTCATAGCGCCCGATCCGTTCCAGAAGGTCCGCGGCGTAGAGCGTCGCATCCACATGGCCGGGCCGCAGGGCCTGTGCGGCGCGGGCATAGACCAGAACGTAGTCATCCTCGGCCTCGCCATCCAATGCCTGGGCCACGGTATAGAACACCTCTGCCAGACCGTCTGCCGGGGTCGCGACAAAACTGTAGGGGATCGCCGTTCCGGATTGCAGACGGTCCGCGAGATCCTGCAGGCCGCTGTCCAGATCGTCCCCAAAGACCGTCGTCAACATGGCGACCGCGTCCGCGTTCCGGCCCAGTTGGCTGAGAACCTCGGCATGGACCAGCGCGCCGCGTCGGGTGCGTTGCATCCCATCCTCGGGGGCCAGCGACAGGATCGCGTCTGCCCCTTCGAAATCCCCGACCGAGGCCAGCGCCAGCGCCTTGTGATACAAACCGAACGACCGCAGGCCGGGCGCGTCGATGACTTCGTCAAAGCTGGCGAGCGCCTGCGTCACTTGTCCTTGGCCCACAAAGGCCCAGGATTGCGCCAGCCCATCGACCAGCGGGCCGACACTGCGCCCGGCCTCTAGCCCCGAAAAGATGGATTCCCATTGGCCGGACCGTCCCGCCTGCACGATGGTTGCGATGTTGGCGATCTGGCTTTCGACGCCCGTGTCGATCAATTGCTGCGCGATGGGTCCTGCCCGATCAAAATCCCCGAGGCCGATCAGCGCCACCATGAGGTTTTCCAGCAAGGCCGGGTTGGTCGGGTCGGCCTGCAGCGCGTCAAGGTAGAACCCTGCCGCCGCCTCATAATCCCGCGCCATGGAGGCCTGACGGGCCGCCAGATAGGCCCCCGTTTGGTCTTGCGCCCAAAGCGGCGCAACGGGGGCGGACGATAGGGCGATCGCAAGCGCCAGAAGGCGGAAAAAGCGGGGTGTCACAGGGATATCGTCCTTTGCCAGATGCCAGATCACGTTAGGCGGCGTGCCGCCCCGATGCAACGGACCGCCCCGCCCCCCGGCGGTTTCCCGCGCCAAAAAGGGCCCCGGAGGGCCCTTTTGCGATCACATGTTCGGGTAGTTTGGCCCGCCCCCGCCCTGTGGCACGGTCCAGGTGATATTTTGCGACGGATCCTTGATGTCGCAGGTCTTGCAGTGGACGCAGTTTTGAAAGTTGATCTGGAACCGCGCGTCTGCCCCGTCACCGATCACCTCATAAACCCCGGCCGGGCAATACCGCTGTGCCGGTTCCGCATATTTGGGCAGGTTGACCGAAATCGGGATGCTTGCGTCCGTCAGGTGAAGGTGTGCCGGTTGGTTTTCGTCATGGTTGGTGAACGAGAAGGCCACGTTGGTCAGCCGGTCAAACGACAGTTTTCCGTCCGGTTTGGGATAGGCGATGGGCTTGTGTTTGCTGGCCGGTTCGGTCGCTGCTGCGTCCGATTTGCCGTGTTTGAGCGTGCCCAGCACCGACAGCCCAAAGAGGTTGTTGGTCCACATGTCCATCCCGCCCAGCCCGAGCGAGGCCAGCAGCCCATAGTTGGACCAAAGCGGTTTGACGTTGCGCACCCGTTTGAGGTCCCGCGCGATGGGACCGGAACGCACGGCGGCGTCGTATCCATCCAAGAGGTCGCCGCCCCGTCCTGCATGAAGGGCTGTGACCGCCGCATCTGCCGCCGCGATGCCCGACAGCATGGCGTTGTGGTTCCCCTTGATCCGGGGGACGTTGACCATGCCCGCCGCACAGCCAAGCAGCGCGCCGCCCGGAAATTCCAGTTTCGGCATCGACTGCCAGCCGCCCTCGGTGATCGCGCGCGCCCCGTAGGCCACCCGTTTGCCGCCCTTGAGTAGGTCGGCCACCATGGGGTGATGTTTGAACCGCTGAAATTCCATGTAGGGGAACAGATGCGGGTTTTTGTAGTTCAGGTGGACAACGAAACCCACATAGACCTGATTGTTTTCAAGGTGGTAGATGAACGATCCGCCCCCTGCCTGCCCGCCCAAGGGCCAGCCCATGGTGTGCGTCACGGTGCCGGGGCGGTGTTTTTCCGGGTCGATCTCCCAGATTTCCTTCATCCCGAGCCCGTATTTCTGGGGCTGGGCATCGCGTGCAAGGTCGTATTTCGCGATCACCTGTTTGGACAGCGACCCGCGCACCCCTTCGGACAGGAACACATATTTGCCCCGCAGTTCCATCCCCGGTTCATAGGACGGCCCCGGCGTGCCGTCGGGGTTTTTGCCAAATTCGCCCGCGATGACCCCGGCCACCTCGCCGTTGTCCCCGTAAACAAGTTCGGAACAAGACATGCCGGGGAAAATCTCGACCCCCAACGCCTCGGCCTGTTCGGCCATCCAGCGGCAGACATTGGCCATCGACACGATATAGGTGCCGTGGTTGTTCATCAACGGCGGCATGAGCGCGTTGGGGATGCGGATTTGTCCGGCCTCGCCCAGCATATAGAAATTGTCATGGGTGACGGGTGTGTGGATCGGCGCGCCCATGGTTTTCCAGTCCGGCAGCAGCGCGTCCAGACCGGCGGTGTCCAGAACGGCCCCCGACAGGATATGCGCCCCCACCTCGGACCCTTTTTCAAGGACGACCACGTTCAGGTCGGCATCCCGATGTTTGAGCCGGATCGCAGCGGACAGACCCGCAGGCCCCGCGCCCACGATCACAACGTCATAGTCCATGCTTTCGCGTTCAATGTCAGCCATGTCCGTCATCCCTTATCTAGGGCCAAGGGGGTCTGGCCCCGCGATCCCGTCCGTATTCCGAGTTAGCCCAAGGCCCGCGATGGGGCAATCGCGACACGACGTTAAATGGCCCGGTCGCGACTTTGGGGCGCATTGCACGAGGCCGCCGGGCCTTAGCACCCTTGCAACTCGGTCGGGATTGTCCCATCACGGACGCTAACATGTTTTTACCCAAAAGACCGAGACGCCCATGGAAAAGATCCCCCTGACCAAGCCCGGTTTTGACAAACTGGATGCAGAACTGCGCCACCTGAAATCAGTGGAGCGCACCGCGATCATTCAGGCCATTGCCGAAGCCCGCGCCCATGGCGACCTGTCCGAAAATGCCGAATATCACTCCGCCAAGGAAAAGCAGTCGTTTATCGAGGGCCGGATCAAGGAACTGGAAAGCGTGATCGGGTTGGCCGAGGTGATTGACCCGACCAAGCTGAATGGCACGATCAAGTTTGGCGCGACCGTTGTTTTGGTTGACGAGGAAACCGAGGAAGAGCGCACCTATCAGATGGTCGGCGAATACGAGGCCGATATCGAAAAAGGTCGCCTGAACATCAAATCCCCGCTGGCCCGCGCGTTGATTGGCAAAGACGAAGGCGATACCGTCGAGGTGCGCACGCCGGGCGGCGACCGCAGCTATGAGATTTTGAAAGTGTCGTTCGTTTGACGGGGTGGTTCCCAGATCCGCAACCCGTGACCCGAGGGTGACAATGCCAACCGACAACCGGATCAGGTCCGATGGTGTGCAGCCTGCCCCGTTGCAGCCTGCCCCCGCGCAATTTGCGCCCAAGCCGTTTGTCCCGCCCCCCGCATCCGCACCCGGATTGACCGTTGTCGAAGCCATCGCAAGCGCCATCAGCGTGGTGTGGCTGGTGGGGGTTGGCGCGTTTTTCCTTGTCATGCCTGCCGGAGAGGATGGCGGATCGCTGGACAGTTTGCGGTTTGTCATGACCCTGATGGCGATATTCCTGCCCGTTGCGATGATCTGGGTCGCCGCCGCTGCGGCCCGGTCCAACCGGATCATGCGTGAGGAGTCCCGCCGCCTGCAAATTGCCATTGATGCGATGCGCCAATCCTATGTCGCCGACCGTCAAGGCCGCACCAGCAATGGCGGCGGCTATGGTCCGTCTGTCGAGCAAAAGCTGAACGAGATCGCCAAGGCGACCCGACAGACCGAATCCGTGGTGGTCGCCACATTCGCATCCACCCGCGACGCCAACCGGCGCGCTGTTCCGGTTGCCAAGCCATCCGAAACCGATGCCGAGGATCAACCCACCCTTGCGCTGGGAACCAACGTTGAGGACGTTTTGCCCCCCCTGGCTCGCGCCGACCTGATCCGCGCCCTGAATTTCCCCGACACCGATCAGGACGAGGCCGGGTTTGCCGCGCTGCGCCGCGCGCTCAAGGACCGGCAGGCCCGCAAATTGGTGCAGGCCGCGCAGGATATCCTGACCCTGCTGAGCCAAGACGGGATTTACATGGATGACATGCGCCCGGACCGCGCCCGTCCCGAAATCTGGCGTCGGTTTGCGGGCGGTGAGCGGGGCCGTGCCATTGCCGCGCTGGGCGGTGTGCGGGATCGCACGTCGCTGGCGCTCACGTCTGGTCGGATGCGCGAAGACCCGGTGTTTCGCGATGCCGCCCACCATTTCCTGCGGTTGTTTGATCGCACCCTTGTTACCTTTGAACCCGAGGCCACGGATGAAGATATTGTCGCCCTTGCCGAAACCCGCAGCGCCCGCGCGTTCATGGTTTTGGGCCGGGTGACGGGCGCCTTTAGCTGAGCGTTTGCACCATGGTCGTGGCTGACCGAAAGCCGAAGACGTGCCGCAATGGTCCGATGGGGTGTTCCCCCACCGCCTGAAATCCCAACCGTTCATAGAGCGCCTGCGCCCGCGTGTTGTGATCCACCACATCCAGCCGGACCTGCGTATAGCCCCGCGACCGAGCCAGCCCCCCGATCGCCGCAAGGAGCGCCGTGCCCACCCCGTGGCCACGCGCCGGTGCCGTGACGCACAGCCCGTCGATGAGAAAGCGGTCGTTGTCCACGTCCCGTTCCAAAAGACCCAAGGCCGCCGCCCGCCATGTTCCGCCCCATGGCCCATAGCCCCGCACCAGCCCACGGTATCCGCCCCCAACAAGGCACCCGCGCGCGTCCCGGAACCCCGCGATCCCCAACAGCCGACCGCCGTCGTCCATGGCCGTGATCACATGATTGGGGCTGAGAACAGCCGCGACATAGCGGACCGCATGCGCGTCCGGCCCCAAAATCCGCCCGAGTTTTGGCCCGAACGCCTCCCAATAGAGGGCGGCCGCATCGGTCGGGGTGATCGGGCCCAGCCCGTGAATGATCTGCATGGGGGTCGTGCGCCCGTTCCGGTTTGTCCCAACCATGCCAAGCGGCCGGGGCGCGGTCCACCCCCGCCGTTGCCAAGTGCGGCGCGACGGGGTAGCAGGGTCACGCCCCCAATTCCGTCCGGAAATGTCATGACAGCGCACCCCGCCCCGCCTCGCCGTTTGTTCAAGGAAGGGGCCGTGGGCGGGCTGCCGTTTCTGATTGTCGTGACCCCGTTTTCGATGCTGTTTGGCGTGGTTGCCACCGATGCTGGTCTGACCTTGGCCCAGACGATGGGATTTACGGTGTTGGTCATTGCAGGTGCCGCCCAATTTGCCGCCATTCATTTGATGACCGAAAATGCCGCAGTGCCGTTGATACTGCTGACCGCGCTGGCGGTGAACCTGCGGATGGCGATGTATTCGGCGTCGCTCGCGCCGCATCTGGGGGCGGCCCCGCTGTGGCAACGCGGGTTGATTGCCTATGCGAATTTCGATCAGACCTTCACGCTTGCCATCGCCAGATACGATGCGGAACCTGCGTTAAGCCTGCGGGACAAGGTTCTGTTCTTTGCCGGGGTGGCGACCCCGATCACGGTGGTCTGGTGTGCGATGACGGCGGTGGGGGCGGTGATCGGGTCGTCGATCCCGGCATGGCTCGCGCTTGATTTTGCCTTGCCGATCACGTTTCTAGCCCTGATCGGGCCGATGTTGCGGACGCTGGCCCATGTCGCGGCTGCGGGCACGTCCGTTGTCGTCGCCTTGCTGTTGGCCGGATTGCCGGCGGGTGTGGGTCTGATGATTGCCGCAGGGGCGGCGATGGTGGCGGGTGCCACGGTCGAGACATGGATGCAAAGGTGGGGCGCATGACCTATTCCAGCGCACAGATCTGGGGGATTATCGCCGTATTGGCGGTTGGCACCTTTTTGATCCGGTTTTCATTTCTGGGGCTGTTGGGCAACCGCCCCTTGCCGCCCTATGTTCTGCGTTTGCTGCGGTATACCCCGGTGGCGGTCATTCCGGGGATGGTGGCCCCGCTGGTTCTGTGGCCCGCCGCGACGGGCGGCGTTCCGGACCTGCCCCGAGCCGCCGCTGCCATTGCTACGTTGATTGTGGGTCTGTGGACGCGCAACGTCATTGCGGCCATCGGGGCAGGAGCGTTTGTGCTGTATGCCGGTTTGGGGCTTACAGCCCTTCTTGCTGGATAGCGGCGGCGATTTCGCGCGCTGCGATGGTTTTGTCATCGCTGTCGGTTTCGCGCACGGTGCGGGTGCGCACGCCCGACAGGTTTGCCCATTGGTCGGACAGGTTGTTGGGAAAGAAGGTTGGTTTGATCTGCTCAAAGCCCGGCAAGCTTTGCAGGATCGTGCTGGTGGAGCGGGTGCAGTTGGCCTTGGGCACGGGGCCAAAGGCCAGGACCCGCTGCAACGCCAGTTCGGCGGTGGCTGCGGGCACATCCCGTTCCTGAATGACGGCATAATAGGTCGTGCGCGCGTGGTAGGAGATGTAGAACTCCTCGATCCGGGGGCTGATCCCGAACAGCACATCGTTGCGTTCCGGAATGGACGGCGTGGCAAAGGTGCCGGCCGGGTCCCAGATCACCCGCTGGCTCGCGCTGATGATCAGAGCGGTGTGCGCGCCATTGTCGCTGCTTGTGTTTTTCATGGTCAGCAACGTCAGGCGGGTGGGGCCATCGTTGATGTAGATCTTGGCATTGATCACTTCGTCCGGGGCCCAGACGGAGGGGGCGCCACAGGCGGCAAGCGCCAAGGGCGCGCCAAGCACAAAGGTGCGTCTGTTCAACATTCCGGGGCCTTTCGGTAGGTCGGCAGGGCGGGTCAGGCGCCGACCAGAGCCATGAAGATAACCAGCGCCAGAATCACCATGACTGCGCGGGTCGCGAAGGTGACAAAGCCGTTAAACGTCTTTTCATGGCCGCTGATGTCCATGCTGCCGTGCTTGTGGTCGGCCATTTGGCGTCTCCTTTTGATCTGTGTTGTCGGGGGAATAAACGATATTCGCGCGACTGTCACGCCTTGGTCGCGGGCGGATTGGTGCCAAGATCACGGCCCAACTGGAACCCGATCCGCGTTGGTTCATCCTGTTGGGGCTGAACGGGCAGGGCCAGCAGCATGACGTTCAATTGCGTCACATGCTGCACCAGTTGGGTTTTCTGGCCGCCCTCGTTGGTGCCAAAAAAGGTCACGATGTCGGGGTCGAAATACCCCAACCCTTCGATCCGGACGACCCCCGCATCGCTGCCGGTGAACCCGATGGCGATTTGGTGGCTGGCATCCAGTTGTTTTTCAAAGTTCTGGATATACAGGATCAGCCGTTCATAGGCCCAGCGTGCCGCACTTTTGTCATTGGTGCCCTGTTGCAGGGCCGGGGGCAGGTCCGCGGGGGTTGTGCAGGGCCGGTCGGGGTCTGTGTGGATTTCGTGGATCATCGGCAGAATGGCGTTTTCGGCAGCTTCTGCCGAGGTCTGGATCATGTCGGTATCACTGAGGCGCGGCGGAGCCATGGCGGACCTTTCACAGGGGCAGGGCGGTTGTGTCCTTGATTTCTTCCATAACAAAGGACGCCGAAATATCCGATACCGAAACCCGTCCGATCAACCGTTTGTAAAACGCATCATAGGCGGGCACGTCCGCCACCCTGACCCGCAACACATAGTCAAGGTCGCCCGTCATGCGGTAGGCCCCCACCACCTCTGGCATGGACCGCAAGACAGATTGGAACCGGTCCATCCAGCCCGCGTCATGCGCGTTTGTGCGGATCATGACCATGACGGTAAGGGGGCATCCGACCTGCGCGGGATCAAGGAGTGCGACCCGGCCCCGGATGACCCCCGCCGCCTCCATCTGTTTGATGCGCCGCCAGCAGGCGTTGCGCGACAACGCCACACGGTCCGACAGGTCATCGACGGACAGCGTCGCATCTTGTTGCACAAGAGCGAGGATTTTGCGGTCTATCTCATCAAGTGTTAATCCCATGTTGGGACAGTGTCCCAAAATTTCTGGAAAACAAGTCAAATTTTGAGATGTGATTCTATCGTCGTGACGATAAATTGACGACAGTTCAACAGGAGCCATCCATGTCCGACGCAACCCAGACCCCGCAAAGGGGCATTTTCGCGGCCTTGTTCACCGACCATCCCGCCAGCGTGGATGAGACGTATTTTCAGCATATGCGCTTTGCCTTCGGGTTTTCGTTCTGGTTGGCCGTGGCGGCGGGTGCTGCCACGCTGCATGCTGTCGTGCCTGCCCTGTGCGAAACCACCGCGAGCCGGATTTTGCGCCGTTTGCAGGCCCGGATCGACGCCCGGCACGCGGCGCACTGACCGATGTGCCGGATCGCCGCCTATACCGGCCCTGCCATTCCGCTGGAAAACATCATTGTGAACCCGGCCCATTCCCTGCTGACCCAGAGCCAGCATGCGACCGAGGCGAAATTGGCCGTGAACGGCGACGGGTTTGGCATTGCCTGGTATGGTGAGACGCCGGAACCGGGGCTGTATCGCGATGTGCTGCCTGCCTGGGCCGATGGCAACCTTGCCAGTCTGTGCCGTATGGTCAGGTCATCCCATTTCATCGGCCATATCCGCGCCTCGACCGTGGGCGAGACGAGCCGCGCGAATTGCCACCCGTTCACCTTTGGCAAATGGAGTTTTTGCCACAACGGTCAGGTGCCCCATTACCCCCAGATCCGGCGCCGACTGGAGGCTGCGCTGCCCGATCCGTTGTATTCCCACCGCCGCGGCACGACCGATAGCGAGATGATATTCCTGACCCTTTTGGCCAATGGGCTGGAAACTGACCCCGAACATGCCCTGCGCGCGACCTTGTCGGCGATTGGGCCCGCGGGCGAAGATGGCCCGATCAAGCTGACGATCGTGTTTTCGGACGGCGAGACGCTGTTTGCGTTTCGCCATGCATCCGATGGCTGTTGCCCGACATTGTATGTGTCGGGACCGTTGGACCATGGCGGGTTGGCGTTGGCGTCTGAACCGTTGTGCGGTCATCCGGACCGTTGGACCCCGGTTCCCGCCGACACCTTGTGCAGGATTGCCGGCGGCAACATGGCCCTGTCGGATGTGATGGTGTCGGGCAAGGCTGCCTGAAGCCGGGCGACCCCCGACCGCAGGGCCGCGACGCAGGTGCCGTCAAAGGCCGTGCCGATGTCCTTTTGCAAGATGTCGAACACCTGATCGAGCGGCATGGCGTCCCGGTAGGGGCGCGCCGCAGACAGCGCATCGAACACATCCGCCACTGTCAGAATCCGCATTTCAAGGCTGATCTGGTCCGCCACCAAACCACCCGGATATCCCTTGCCATCCAGCCGTTCATGGTGCGCCCCGGCGATGGGCGCGATGTCCGCAAAGGCGGGCAACCGTTCCAGAATTCGTTCGCTGTGCCACGGGTGAGATTTCACCGAAAGCCATTCGTCCGCGTCAAGTTTCGCAGGTTTATCAAGGATTTGGTTGGATACCGCGAGCTTGCCCAGATCATGCAGCAGGGCCGCCCGCCGGAACCAGCGCCGGTGATCCTGTGACAGCCCCAGTTCTTCGGCAATGATGTCCGCATAAAGCGTCACGCGCGCCGAATGGTCCGCCGTAAAGGGGCTTTTGGCGTCGACAACGTCTGAAAAAGCCCGCGCGATATCGTCTAGGTAATCGTCGTCTACCGGGCTTGCATCCGTGGCGGGGGGGAGCGCGAACACCTGTTTTTCAAGGCTGTCACTGGTAAGCGTATCCCAGAATCCCGCCTGTTTCTGGGTCCGGTTGAACGCCGCCACCAGCACCGGATCGAACCATGTGCCGGACCGCGCGTTGACCTCGGCCACCGCCGCCGCTGTGCCCTGATCGGCGCGGAACACATCAGCGACCTGCGCCAGAAGGGCGATGTTGGCGGCGCGGGGGATGGTATTTTCCTGTAGTCCCAATGGTTTGCCGGATCCGTTCCAATGTTCGTCCAGACAACGTATGCCCGCCTGCACCCCATCCGAAAACCGCATCCGCGCGGCGATATCGGCCCCCCGGTGGCACCGCGCCTCGATCAGGTCACGGCTGATCTGGCCGCCGTTTTGCAGGATGTTGACGATGGCCCGGAACCGTTCCGACAGGCCCGACGCCAACCCCGTCTTGGCGAAAACGAACCGAAGTGCGGATGACAGGCTGTCATCTATCGTCTTGAAATCCTTTTTGAATCGGATGTCGTCCGTCAGATATAGCTGGCAGATTCGGGCCGCGTTGCTGCTGCACCCCAGGTCCTTGAGCAGGAGCGTGTAGTAGAGATCGGCCAGATCGCCCCCCGTCATCCCAAGGTCCAGCCCAACGTGGGTGCCGATCCAGGCGCACCGGATGCAATGACCGGGCGGTTGGCCTTCGGTCATGTCGAGCGCATGCGACAGAAGCCCGAGGAGTTCCGCGAGCCGGATTTTGCCCCCGGATTTTGCGTCGGTATTCCGTCGGTATAGCGACGGTGCCAGTTTTGGCGGATCTGGCGCGGGAATCGGGGTCATCTGCATATTGTAACCCTAGCGCGCGGTGGGTTAACCCATTCCTAGCGCAGCTGCCCTCCCGGAAAATTCAATCGGTTTCCGATTTGTTCACTTTCGCGGCCTACCGTCGCCAAAGGCATTGGAATCAGTCGGACGACGGTCGAACAAAAGGGAGGCGGCAGATTGGCCACGATATTCGACCTTTTTGAAGTGTCCGACATTAGCGAAAACACCACCTATTCGGTCGCCGCTGGAAATCTGTTGGGCGTGGTTGATGGGGCAACGTCGGCCGATCTGAATGACGGTGAATTTGACCTAGGCGACGTCATCGCGATCAATGGTGTCACCTACACGATTAGCCAGATACAGGAGCCGAGCAGCAGCGGCCGTTTCACGCTCGAGGATGGCACCAACCGCAGTTTTGATCCCGGCAGCGAGGCCAACCTTTCGGCGATTTTCCTGACGGTGACCAATGGCGGAGAGACCCGGCATTTCATCATTCCCAATGACAGTTATGGGGATATGACGGTTCAGGAAATCCGCACGGGCAGTCTGAATGACGTTGCGGGGTCTGATGCGGCTGTCAATTCGACCACCGACAACAATGTGAATGCGGTGTGTTTCGTGGCTGGCAGCAGGATCGACACACCAGATGGCGCCGTCGTCGTTGAGGATATTCAGGTTGGCGACCTTGTCCTGACGCGCGATAACGGACCGCAGGCCGTTCGCGCCATTCTGGTGCGCGAATTGGATCTGAACGACGGCTCGGACCGGTTGAAGCCGATTGCGTTTGACGTCGGGTCCCTGGGTCCGGGCCGACCCAACAGCCGGCTGTGTTTGTCGCCCCAGCATCGCGTGCTGGTGACGGACCCGTCCGGCCATTCTGTCCTTGTCCCGGCCAAGGCGTTGACGAGCCGTCGTGGTGTCCGCGTCATGCATGGAAAGCGGCATGTGTCGTATTTCCATCTGGTGTTTTCCCGCCATGAAATCATCTGGGCCAATGGCACCCTGACCGAGAGTTTTTATCCCGGTCCGGTGGCGATGCGGATGATCCCCAGCGATAGCCGCGCAGAGCTATGGGATATTTTTGGCGATACCCTGACGCAGTGCGCAAATGGTTTCAGCATGGCAGCGGCCCCAATTTTGCGCCTTCAGGACGCCCGACAGAAGGCGCAGACGTTTTGTTAGGGGCGTTTTTGTGGGTTGTCGCGGCTGTGCGGGCGTTCCTCGAGGCCTGCGTCGCTCCGTTGCCACCGCCACGCCCCGTCATCCCCCATCCAGCGCCGCGCCTGTCCCGTCTGGTGCAGGTGGTTGAGGTGCGCGATGGTTTCCACCAGCGCCAGCCCATAGACCCCGTCGTCAATCGTCCGTTTGAACAGCGGCGCAAAGCAGTCGCCCCCGCGCCGCGGTTCCGACAGGTGGTCCAACAGCCGCCCCAGCGCGCCGTGGTGATTGTCGATCAGTTGCCGCATCCGCGTGGGCAACCCGGTAAAGGGCAGTTTGTGCCCTCCAAGAACAAGGTGGTCTTCTCGCGCATGGGGCGCCAACCGTTCGCAAGAGGAGATCCAGTCGCCGACCGGGTCCGCCTCGGGTTCGGTCGGGTAGACGCCGATGTTCGGGCTGATCGACGGCAGCAACTGATCCCCGCCAAGGATGAGATTGTCGTCTCGCGACCAGAAGGTCGCGTGTTCCGGCGCGTGCCCATCCCCCATGCGGATGTCCCACGTCCGACCGCCCATGATGATCGTCCCGCCATCGTGCAACCGGGTGTAGCCAAGCGGGACAGGATGCACGCAGTCGGCAAAGTTGAAGGGCCGGTCGGTCCGCCATTGTTCCAGACGGTCGGCGGACATGCCCGCCCGTTGGTAGAATTGCAGGCTGACCTCTGGCGTGGTCGATTGCACATCCAGCGTGAGCATTCGCCCCATGAGGTAGGCCGTGCGCGGCATCACAAGGTCTGCCCCCCGGTCCGTGAACCACCCCGCCATCCCGATGTGATCAGGGTGGTGATGCGTGACCACGACCCGGGCCACCGCTTTACCCCCCAGCGGCCCCGCCAGCAGGGTTTCCCAGATGTCCCGCGTCTGGGCCGTGTTGAACCCGGTATCGAGGATCGTCCAGCCGTCCCCGTCGTCCAGCGCGTAGACGTTCACATGGTCCAGCGCCATGGGCAGCGGCAGCCGCATCCACAAGATGCCCGGCGCCACGGCAAGGGCTGTGCCGGGGGCGGGCGGCGTGTCATGTGGATAACGGATCATGGCGGGCTTTCGCAGGGGGTTACTGGTGAGTTTCACGCCAAGCGGATGGGGTCAACTGCCGGGCACTACCTGCGATCAGGTCCATCGTTTTTACCGGACCCATCACGCGGCGAGGTCGTCCACCGACAACCCCATGACCGCGTCCGACCCATCCCGCACCTGCTCCAGAAGGCCCGCATGTTCCGGCAAAAGCCGCCGGATGTAGAACGCAGCGAGCCGCGCGCGGGTGTCATCCCCAGCCATCGCTGCCGTCAGGTGGTAGTGACCGCCCAGAACCCGTGCAAATGCCCGCAGATAGGGCACTGCCCCCGCAAACCGGTCGTTCATATCCTGCCCGACCAGCCATTCCGTGGTTTCCCGCAGCGAATAGGCCGCGTTCCAGACCGCCCCGGCCAAGGCGGGATGGGTGGCGCGGGCGGCTTCGGCACCGGCCTCTACTTCGTCCAGCAGGCGATAGGCGGCGTCGCCACCGTCCATCAATTTGCGCCCGACAAGGTCCATTGCCTGAATCCCGTTGGTGCCTTCGTAGATCGCTGTCACCCGCACATCGCGGGAGTATTGCGCGGCCCCGGTTTCCTCGATCACGCCCATGCCGCCGTGGACCTGCACCCCAAGCGACGCCACGTCGATGCCGGTATCGGTGCCAAACGATTTGGCGATGGGGGTCAGGAAGGCCGCGCGGGCCGTCCACGTTTCGTTACCCGTTGCCGTGGCAAGGTCGATCGCCACTGCATTGGCCAGCGCGATGGCCCGCGCCGCAAAGATGTCCGCCTTCATCGTGGCGAGCATCCGTTTCACGTCTGCGTGTTCGATGATCGACCCGGTGCCCGGTGCCTTGCCCTGTTTGCGGTCCCGCGCGTAGGCCAATGCGTGTTGATATGCGCCTTCGGCCGCGCCGATCCCTTGGGTCGCCACGCCAAGCCGAGCGTTGTTCATCATTGTGAACATCGCCGCCATCCCGCCGTGTTCCGCGCCCACAAGCCAGCCCCGCGCCCCTTCATAAGACATGACCGCCGTGGGCGATCCGTGCAGCCCCAGTTTGTGTTCCAGCGACACCACCCGCAGGCTGTTACGTTCGCCCGGCACGCCGTGGGCATCGGGGATGAGTTTGGGCACCATGAACAGGCTGATCCCTTTTGTCCCCGGCACCCCATCTGGCAACCGCGCCAGCACAAGGTGGCAAACGTTGGCGGAAAAATCGTTGTCCGCCCAAGAGATATAAATTTTCTGCCCGGTGATCGCATAGGTCCCGTCGCCGTTCGGCTCTGCCTTGGAGCGCAGCGCCCCCACGTCCGATCCGGCCTGCGGTTCGGTCAGGTTCATGGTGCCGCACCATTCCCCGGAAATCAGTTTGGGCAGATAGAGCGCCTTGATCTCGTCGCTGGCATGGTGATCCAGCGCCTCGATTTGTCCCTGCGACATCAAGGGGTTGAGTTGCAGCGCGAGGCAGGCCCCCGACATCATGTCGTTGACCGCCGTGGTCAGCGTGAGCGGCAGGCCAAGCCCGCCGTGCTCGGTGGGGGCCGACATCCCGATCCAGCCGCCCTCCGCGATGGCCTGAAACCCCGCCCCGAATCCCGGTGGCGTCCGCACCACCCCGTTTTCCAAGCGGGACGGATGCGTGTCCCCGACCCGCTGCAGGGGCGCCAAAACCGCGTCGCAGAGTTTGCCTGCTTCGATCAGGATCGCGTCGGTCAGGTCCGGGGTGGTGTCGCCAAAGCGGTCTGTGGCGGTGACCCGGTTGAACCCGGTGACATGATCGAGAAGAAAGCGGAAATCCTGAACGGGGGCGCGGTAGGGCATGCGGTGGACCTTTGTCGATGTGGCGTGCCCCTGCCATCTTGGCAGGCGCGGGGCCGGGATGTATGGCTGCGGTCTGTGATAGAAAGCCTAGCCATGCGCCGGGCGTCCTCCAACCTGAACGCAGCGTCATGACTGAACCGCAGACCGAAATTCTGATGCCGGATGTTGGGGGTATTGCCCGCGCGGCGGCGTTGCTGGCGGACGGTGCCCTTGTCGCTTTGCCGACCGAGACGGTGTATGGGTTGGGTGCCGATGCCAGCAACGACCGCGCTGTTGCCGCCATATTCGAGGCCAAGGGCCGCCCGGTGTTCAACCCGTTGATTGTGCATGTGTCCGATCAGACTGCCGCCGAAAAGGTGTGTGTTTTCAGCGCGCAAGCCCGCGCCTTGGCCGATGCGTTCTGGCCCGGACCGCTGACATTGGTGTTGCCGATCCGCCCCGGTGCCCCGTTGTCCCGGTTGGTCACGGCGGGGTTGGACACGGTCGCGGTGCGGGTGCCTGCCCACCCCGTGGCCCGCGCCGTTC
>JBGSIZ010000036.1:0-1548 GCA_041742255.1 Marivivens sp.
CCACCGCTGCCGCTGTTCGCGCCAGTTTGCGCCGCAACCCGAATGCCGTGACCATCAACCCAACCGCCAGCCCCCCGAAAATCGCCGTGGGAAACCCCGGCACAACCCCGATCCCCAGCACGATCACCGCCGCAACCGAAGGCACCCGCGGATCAGACACCAGTTCCGCCGAGATGTCCGACCCGAGGTCGGAATTGTCCTGATTGGCCACCCTTGTGACCACCACCCCCGCGCACAGCGCCATCAGGAGTGCCGGAATTTGTGCCACCAGCCCATCCCCGACCGTGAGAAGCGCGAAAATCCCGACCGCCTCGCCAAAGCTGTAGCCGTGCAGCGTGGTGCCCACCGCCACCCCGCCCACAAGGTTGATGCAGATGATGATGATCCCGGCGATGGCGTCGCCTTTGACGAATTTCATCGCGCCGTCCATGGCCCCGAAAAACTGGCTGTCCTTGTCCAGCCGTTTGCGTTGCAGCGTTGCCTCTTCCGGGGTCAGGTTGCTGGCGCGCACTTCGGCGTCGATGCTCATCTGTTTGCCCGGCATGGCGTCCAGCGCGAACCGTGCCCCCACCTCGGCCACCCGTTCCGCACCTTTGGTCACGACCAGAAATTGCACGACCGTGATAATCAGGAAAATCACCAGCCCGATCACCACCGACCCCGCCACCACAAAGGCCCCGAAGGTCGCGATGATGTCGCCAGCGTCCGCCTCGCTCAGGATCAGGCGGGTGGTTCCCACCGACAACGACAGCCGGAACGCCGTGGCCAGCAGGATCACCGAAGGGAAGGTCGAGAAATCGGACGGGTGCCGCAGATAGACCGCCACCATCAGCATCAGCACCGATAGCGAGATGTTCAGCGCCAGAAGCGCGTCGATGACCATCGTGTTGAGCGGGATGACCATAAGCGCCAGCGTGGCCACGATGACGGCAATCAGGATCAGATCTTTGCGCATGGGGCCCTCTGGCTGGACGGTTTGGGGTCACGAAAAAGCAGGGCGTTGATGCCAACGCCCTGCTGTCGGATGAGGTGACATCGGGGGTCGCCCCACCACGGCCGTCAGACGTCAGGCAGAGACGCTTTTCGCCTTGTCCTTGGCCGTTTTGGCCCCGGCGGTGTCTTCTTCAAAGCCCAGCGCCAGTTCCTGCACTTGCGCATAAAGCGCGTTCGCGCGGGCCTTGAGGTCATCCATGTTGCCAGCGTCAATGGTGCCGGCGCCGTCGGTGGTGGTCGGGTTGGGGACATCGCTCATTTTTGTGTTCTCCTGAAAAATATCCCTGTGGCGGGGGACGGGTTTGCCACGGCCTGCCACGGATTTTGGCAACCCGGCGATGGGTGCCGGGTCTGTTGTCTGGCGCGTGGTAGAGCAACCGCCGTCAACGTGTGACGCCGGGGTTTTCCGATGCCCGCACACAGGCGGGCAGGCGGAAAATTCTGGGAACTGGCCCGCCGGGCGGATCGCCGTCATGGCGACACCGGGGCGTTGATTGGGGGCACAGTAGGGGCGACGGCCGGGATGGGTTCGAACGTGCTTTGCACCCCGCGCCG
>JBGSIZ010000037.1:0-28448 GCA_041742255.1 Marivivens sp.
GCGGTCTTCGGGCCGCGCGCCGCAACAGGCCCTGATGGAACGAACCTTGATCCGGCTGGCCATGCGGGCGCAACGCTGACCGCCCAGACAATTGCGGCGGCCAGTGCGGCGGCCCAGACGCCCGACCCGATTGTCAGAAATCCGAACGCGGCGAGCGTTGGCCCACCCGCACCGATACTGGTTAGCGCCCTGTGCCTGCCTGACAACCTTGCAATCTGTGCCGCGATCAGGCCCAGAACCGCGCCGCATTGCACTGCCGAAAATGTCCAGCCCATACCAGCGATCCCGGACGCAGCCGACGCTTGTATCATGATCCCGGCCACGACCACGCCAAAGACCCCCGCCGCCAACAGGTTCGGCCCCGCCGCTTGTTTGGGCATGGCCGCCCCGGACAAAACCTTGCCCCAACCGTCCCCCAGACACCGGATGGCCGCGCCAAGGAGGATGATCCGGAATAAATCTGTGGCCTGTGTCGCCAACGCGTCCGAGGGGGCGAGGGCGGACAGGACAACCGGGGCCGCGACCCATCCCAGAATGACCGTGGCCGCCGCCCCCGCCGACAGCAGTGCCGTGGTGCGATCCAACATGGCGGCCCGGTCCGCTGCAGTGGCAATAACCGCGTCCAGCCCAGCCAGAACGGCCCCCGCCGATTGCCGGATATACCCCGCCAGAATGAACGCGAGACCCACCGCGATCGTGGCCTCCGGTCCATAGGCGATCTGGGCCGCGATAACAGGCGCGCGGGTCATCACATAGGCCGCGAGCGCGCCCAACCCGGTCCAGATCAACAGTCGGCCCAGCGGGGGGGCCATCGTCGGCTGTGCGAACACAACAGGTGCGCCAAGAAAAACCGCGTTTGGAATAATGGACAAAACCGCCCATAGGCCGAAAAACAAAGGAAGAAGGGCAGTTGTGTCCGGTGCAAAAAGGGCGGCCAAGCCAAACGCCAAAACCTCTGTCAGCCGACGCACAACGATGACGCCGTTCCATGCCCAGAGCCGTCCAACCAGCAACAGGCGGACCACGCCGGGGGCGGCAAGCGCCTGTAATGCGCCAATCATGGTGACTGCGGCAATGGCGATCCAATAGGTTGTGTTTCCACCCACGTCCGACACGCCCGCCGGGACGACAAGCGCAAACGCCGCCCCTGCAGTCACGGTCAGGATTGCCATGAGAACAGCATGCCACCGCGCCGACCGAACCGCTCCGCCCGCGGCCATGAACGGCACCAACGCGGATTCGAGAGCCTGCACAGCCGCCACCGAAAACCACCGCAATCCCAAGACAACCAGATAGAGCGCAAGCGCCCCCGCACCCAGCCGCCCCATCAACCAAACCATCCCCAGACCGCATCCAACGGTCACACCAAGCCGGGCCATGTTAAGAGCAATCCGACGCACGATCTTTGTCCTCAAAAGCCAGATTTGGGCCCTACCGGAGACACATTTTCTTGATTTTTGTAACAGCAACCATCTAAGAAGTGGTTAACGAAAGCGTGGCGCAATGGACGCGTCCGCCGTAACCATTTCGCCAGCAAACAGGACCAGTTTCATGTGTACAATGTGCCAAGCCCTGACCCCAGAATTGCCGTATATGTTCCACGCCGGGGTAAACGCACCGACGATCGTCACGGAAGCCGGTGATGTAACCGCGAACACCGCCACCGTTGCCGACATTGCGCCGGGCGAGGTGTTTTTGGGCAGTGTGGGGATTACATCGGCAGGCGACACCGCCGACTGGATCAAGGTGTCTATTCCCGCGGGCGCGACATATCTTTTCTTTGCGCAAGAAGCCGACGATCCGTTTGGCACCCTGACGCCCACGGTGACCCTGTATGGTGCGACGGGCGGCTTCATCGCGGATGAAACATATAGCCTGCCGGATGCGTCGGTTCTGTTTTACACCAACGCGACCGGGTCGGCGCAAACCGTTTTCATGGAAGTATCCGACGCCGGAAACGGCGCGATGTCCTATGGCGCGACCGCGCTGAACGCCGTCTTGGAAGGTTCGACCGACGCTGTCGGGAACACGGCGACGGTGGCCTCCATGACCGAAACGGATGTGTATGTTGGCTCGGTCGGTGGTTCGGATGTATCTGATTGGATTGAAGTGGTCATCGACGCCTATACGTCGGTCGAATTCTTCGTCATTGAATTGGGGGACACGACCGGAGTATGGTCGCCCTATACCACCTTGTTCGACGCGGCTGGTAACCCGATTGCGAATGAATTCGCGTATGACAACTACAGCAGCCAACTGAACTACAGCAACACCACCGGGACGGCGCAGACGGTTTACCTGGAAGTGCAGAACTATGGCGGTAGTTCGGTCATGACCTATGGCGTGTCCTATGCGACCGAGGCAGACACCCCCCCCGCCGAACTGACCGAATTCACCTACGAACAGATCGCGGATCAATTGACCCAAGGGTATTGGGACAGCGTGGCCGCGCCCAATCCGGTGGCGTGGGACGTTGACCCGACATCGTTCTCCAACAATTCGATCGACGTGGATATCAGCCGCCTGACGGCCCCGGGTCAATTGTTCGCCACCGCCGCGTTGCAGGCGTGGACATTCATGACCGGGATCGAATTCAACTTTACCAATCTGGTCACGCTGAGCACAAACCCCGGCAGCGTAAATTACCTGCAACCGGGCGCGACCACGCAAGGCATGATCTTTGACGACGAAGACGCCGGAGCCGCCTATGCATTCTGGCAAAGCAGCGGGACCCACACGACGTCGGTGGGATCGACAAGCTCGATCTACTACGCCGGGATCAATATCGCCCAAGATTGGATTCAAGATGATTTCAATTCGGCGACGGGCGAGATTTATCTCGATAGCTATTCGTTCCAGACCTACATCCATGAAATCGGCCATGCTCTTGGCCTTGGGCATGCGGGGAACTACAACGGATCGGCCAGCTATCCCACTGACGCGGATTATCTGAACGACAGCTGGCAGGCGACGGTGATGTCGTATTTCAGCCAGACGACCAACACGTTCATCAACGCGGATTTCGCTTATATCGTGTCGCCGATGATTGCCGATATCATGGCGGTTCAGGATCTGTATGGCGTGGCGGGCGACCTGCGGACGGGTGACACGACCTATGGGTTCAATTCCACAGCAGGCGGGTATTACGACGACATCACGTCGCTGGGGTTGGTCACGGCGTTTACCATTCTGGATGATGGCGGCATCGACACCATCGACCTGTCCGGTGCGACCCAGACCCAATTGATTGACCTGACACCCGGGTCGATTTCCAACGTGGTTGGCAAGACGGGCAATATGGTCATCTACAGCGATGGCGCCGGGGTCGATACGCTGATCGAAAACGTTATTGGCGGTTCGGGATCCGACACCATCATCGGCAACACCGCGAACAACAGTCTGGTTGGCGGGCTTGGGATTGACACGATCCACGGCGAAAACGGCAACGACACCATCGTGGGCGGGGCCGGTGCAGACAGCATGACGGGCGGCGCCGGAACAGACACCTTGTCATATGCTTTGGCGGGGGCGGCAGTGCGTATTTCGCTTGCAGGCGGAACCGGGACAGGCAGCGAAGCGCAGGGCGACACGTTTAGCGGGTTTGAAAACATCGTGGGGTCCGCGCACAATGACACCTTGATCGGGGGCGGCGGCGCGAACATCCTGTATGGCGGTAACGGCAATGACTACCTTCTGGACCAGACAAACGGGAACGATACGCTTTATGGCGGCGCGGGCAACGATGCGTTGCAAGGGTCGGGCGGGGCGGACAGCTATTTTGGCGGCGACAACATCGATACTGTCCGGTTCACGAATTCCGCGAGTGGCGTGACGGTCGATCTTGGGCTGAATGTCGCGACGGGTGGCGATGCTGCGGGTGACACGTTCGACGGTGTTGAAAATCTGAGCGGGTCGCAGCATGCCGATCTGTTGATTGGGGACAGCGGGGCCAACCGGTTGGAGGGGTATCTGGGCAATGACACCCTGCGCGGCGGAGCCGGGGCGGATGTGCTGTATGGCGACCTTGGGTTCGATGTTGCAGACTATTCCGACAGTGGCGTCGGCGTGGATGTTGGCATCTATCGAACTGGTATAGGTGGCACAGCGTCTGGTGATGTCCTTATTTACATGGAAGCCATTATTGGCTCGGACCATGATGATGTGCTGGTTGGCGCGGGACTTCCGTTGGTCGAATTGTATGGAGGCGACGGGAACGACCTTCTCTATGATTACGGCGGAACCTCGAACCTTTATGGCGGCGAAGGCAAAGATACATTGATTGGCAGCCTTGGCGCTGACAATCTTGATGGCGGGAGTGGTGTGGATGTGGCGCGATACGCCAATGCCATCGGGGCCGTGACCATCAATCTTTTGACCGGGACGGGTGTCGGGGCTGATGCCGCAGGCGACACGCTTGTCGATATCGAAAACGTCGTTGGTGGCAACTTTGCGGATACGATTATCGGTGACGGTGCAGACAACCGGATCGAAGGTTTGGGTGGTGCCGATACGATCGAAGGTGGTCTGGGCAACGATTATCTGATCGGTGGGGCTGGGGTGGACAGTTTCGTGTTCAAGGCGTCCGGCTGGGGCAACGACATCATCGTCGATTTCTTGAACGGCACGGACAAGTTCAACCTCGGCGGCTCTGGCGCCACGTTCGCCGACTTCAACGTGGTCACCACCGGTGCAGGATGTCGGCTGGACTTCCTCGATGTCGGCGGACAGTTGCACACTGTGGCCTTGTTGGGTGTTCTCGCTTCGGCCATCGATTCTTCGGACTTTATCCTCTGACCAAAAACCTCTAGCACCCAATAAGAATTTTTGGGTGGTTAATGGTATGTCGGGCAGTATGAACCATGGATTGAATGATGTCGTGACTGGCCTTGTCGCCAGACACGGTGGAAACCGCGCGCGCCGTCTGCGCACTGCACCCATACGCATGGTGTGGCCGGTGATTGCCCGCAAACTGGGTATTTCCTACGAAGTCCGCTGTAAGACTTTTTTCGGTGAAACCTTTTGCGGGGTCCTGCCAGAGGCGGTGACGACACAGGTCTGGCGCACCAGCTATTATTCCCCAGATGTCATGCGGGCTGTTCTGCATGTTTTGCGTCCGGGGGGGGCATTTCTCGACATTGGCGCGCATTTCGGATTTTTCTCCCTATTGGCGGCGTCGATCGTCGGGCAGACGGGTCGGACATTGTCGGTCGAGGCCATGCCGGTGACCTACGGATATCTGGAAAGAAACATGCAGAAATTTGTCGCAGAAGGTCGGTCTAAGACCGTCAACATGGCTGCATTTGATTGCGAAAAGACTCTCGAATTCAAAGATTTCGGGATCGTCGCATCGAGCCTGAACACGGCGTTTGAACGGCGGGGATTGTCGTTCGCATCCCGGCAGGGAAAATCGGTTCAGGTGCGGGCCAGAACAGCCGACGCCATGTTGCAAGACGCAGATTTTCAGCCCGACCTGATCAAGATCGACGCGGAGTCATCAGAACTGTTCGTGTTGGGTGGCTTGGCCAAGACGCTTGCAACACACCGCCCCGCTCTCATCCTGGAGCTGGGCGATGCCGAGGGCGATACCGACCCACAATCCCGCAAAATCTGGGACATCCTGCAACCTCTTGGCTATCGGCCTGTAACCTTTGACGGTCCGGATCCGGTGGATTTCCACTTTGGGGATCGGGTTGACTATGCAAACGTCCTGTTTCTGCCACCTGAAACCGGTCGCACAAGCAGCCCATAAAGGGCGTCAATCTTTCGATACGGTGTCCGGAAACGACGGTTGAGAATGCAGCACAGGTTGAAACCATCATGATATCGAATTGCACTTTGATCACTGGCGGCACGGGGTCGTTTGGCAAAACCATGTTGCGCGATCTATTGGCGGCTGGCGTCCCCGAACTTCGCATTCTCAGTCGGGACGAGGAAAAGCAGGACGCCTTGCGCACCGAACTGCGCGATCCACGGGTTAAATACTATATCGGTGACGTGCGTGACCGGGAAAGCGTCGGGCGGGCCATGCGGGGGGCTGACTGCGTTTTTCACGCCGCCGCGCTCAAGCAGGTCCCGTCCTGTGAATTCTTCCCGCTGGAGGCTGTTCGAACCAATATTCTTGGCTCTGAAAATGTCATCCGCTGTGCAGTGGATCAAAAAATTCGGAGCCTTGTGTGCTTGTCAACCGACAAGGCGGTGTTCCCGATCAACAGCATGGGCCTGTCCAAGGCCATGATGGAAAAGATGGCACAGGCGGCCGCGCGCGAGCTGGGCATGGGGGCGCAAACTACGATTTCGTGTGTCCGCTATGGCAACGTGATGTATTCGCGGGGGTCCGCCATTCCGTTGTTCGTGCGGCAGATCAAACAGGGTCAACCGATCACGATCACCGAACCGACCATGACCCGGTTCCTGATGCCGCTGCGGGATTCCGTGGCTCTTGTCCGGTTTGCGTTTCTGCGGGCCAACCAAGGGGACCTTTTCATCAAAAAGGCTCCGGCATCGACAATCGCCGATCTTGTAGATGCGATTAAGGATTTGTTCGGGGTGCCCGACCATCCGGTTGAGGTTATCGGGTGGCGACATGCCGAAAAACTCTACGAAACACTCGCCAGTGCGCAGGAGTTGTCCAATTCCGAAGATCTTGGCGAGTACTACCGCTTGCAACTGGACAATCGGGATTTGAACTACAAACCCTATTTCACCGAAGGCGATACAACCACGGCGTCGCTCGAGGATTACCATTCGCACAACACCCACAGGCTTTCCGTGGCCGAGGTCAAGTCGCTGCTCCTCACGCTTCCGGAAATGCAAGCGGAACTCGCGGCATGGGGCGCGCGGTGAAACGGATTGTTGTGACAGGTGCGCAGGGGCTTATCGGTTGGCATGCACATGCTCGCTTGCATGCTGCAAACTGTGCCGCGCAGTTCACTGGGGCGTCGGCCCCATTTGACATCGTGTCGCTGGATCATGTCGGTTTTGAGGACGATCGGGTTTTGCGGGATGCCCTTCAGGGGGCGGATGTTGTTCTGCATTTTGCCGGGGTAAACCGCGCGCAATCCGATGCCGAGGTCGAGTCGGCCAATCCGGTCATAGCCACGCGGCTGATGGCGGCGATCGCGGCGGTCGGGGCGACGCCGCACATTGTATATGCCAACTCGACCCATGCCGCAGGCGACACCCCCTATGGACGATCAAAGCGGATTGCCGGGGAAATCCTGTCCAGCTCCTTGGGTGGATATACCGATCTGGTGTTGCCGCACATTTTTGGTGAATGTGCGCGGCCGGATTACAACAACGTTACGGCCACGTTGATTGCGCGGCTGATTGCCGGGGAAACGCCAACGGTTAATCCCGCCGGTGTTGTCCGGTTGCTACACGCCGGGCAGGCCGCTCAACTGGCGATTGAAGATGGTCTTGCCGGAACATCCGGTACCCGCAACCCCGAAGGTCTGGTGATGGCGGTGCCGGAGTTGCTGGCAAAACTTGTTGGGTTTCACAATGGCATGGCGGCCAACATATACCCGGACCTTGGCGATCCATTTGATCTTGCGTTGTTCAACAGCTATCGGGCGGCGACCTACCCCGACAGTTGGCCACGCCCCCTGCGGCTGAACTCTGACGCGCGCGGCACCCTGTTCGAAGCGGTGAAAGGCGGCGGTGGCGGGCAATGTTTCCTGTCTACGACGGGACCGTCCATCACGCGGGGGGACCATTTCCACCTGAACAAGGTTGAACGGTTCGTCGTGGTGCAGGGGGACGCGATCATTCGGATTCGCAAAGTTCTGACCGATCAGGTTCAGGCGTTCAGGGTTTGCGGAGACGCGCCCTGTGCGGTTGATATGCCGACCCTGCACACCCATTCGATCGAAAATGTCGGCGATACCCCGCTCTTGACCCTGTTCTGGTCGCACGATCTTTTTGATCCGGCCAATCCCGATACTTACGCTGACAAGGTGCTCGCCGCATGAGTTCTCTCAAGATCATGACCATTCTGGGCACTCGCCCAGAGATCATCCGGTTAAGCCGTGTCATGGCGCGGCTGGACAGTCTGTGCACACATGTCGTGACCCACACTGGCCAGAATTGGGACTACGAACTGAACGAGATCTTTTTTGAAGATCTGGGCGTGCGCAAGCCGGACCATTTTCTGGGCGTGGGTGGCGGCACTCTTGGTGAAACGCTGGGTGGAATCCTGACCGAAACCGAAAAGGTGCTGCGGATTGAACACCCCGATGCGGTGCTTGTCCTTGGGGACACCAACTCGGCCATTTCCGCGATCATGGCGCGGCGGATGAAAATCCCCGTCTACCACATGGAAGCTGGCAACAGGTCGTTTGACCGCAACGTGCCCGAAGAAACCAACCGCAAGATGGTTGACCACATCGCCGATTTCAACCTTGTCTATACGGAACACGCCCGGCGTCACTTGTTGTCCGAGGGGCTGGATCACCGGCGGATCAATCTGACCGGGTCGCCGATGAACGAAGTGCTGGCGCACTACCGGGACCGGATCGACGCCTCGGATATCGTGACGCAGCTTGGGTTAACGGCGCGGGGCTATTTCATCGCGTCGTTGCACCGGGAAGAAAATGTTGATCATCCGGGACGGCTTTCGACATTGATTGGCGCGCTCAATGCGCTTGTCGCGGCGCATGACATGCCGCTGATTCTCTCAACGCATCCGCGCACCCGAAAACGTCTGGATCAACTGGGAATGCCGCTTGATCCACGGATACAGGATATGAAGCCCTTCGGATTTCATGACTATAACCATCTGCAAATGAACGCTTTTTGCGCCATTTCGGACAGCGGCACAATCGCCGAGGAGGCGTCGCTTCTGAATTTTCCGGCGATCACGCCTCGCGATGCGATCGAGCGGCCAGAGGCACTGGATGTGGGCGCGGTGGTCATGACGGGGGTGAACCACGCGGCGATCCTTGATGGGGTCCGGACTGCGACGCGCCTGTTTGCGGACCGCGCCGCAGCAGGGATCAAAACCCCGATCCCGGCGGATTACCAGATCACCAACACATCCGAACGGGTCGCGGCCCTGATCCTTGGGACAGCGCGGCTGTCCAACCAATGGGACGGGATACGGATCAATACGCCCGACGTCCTGAAATGACCAGATCGGACCGGGCCATCAAACGAGGCTTTGATATCGGACTTGCGTCTGCGGGTCTATGCGTTCTTTGGCCTGTCATCTGTCTAAGTTGGGCCATTGCCCGGCACGACACCGGGTCCACCGGGTTCTTTCGTCAAACGAGGGTCGGACGGCATGGCAGACCTTTTACCGTGATCAAGCTGCGGACAATGCGGGACGCACAAGGCACGACGGTGACAACAGCCAACGATCCCCGGATCACCCTTTGGGGGGCATGGTTCCGGCGCTACAAGATTGATGAACTGCCACAGCTTTGGAACATCCTGAAGGGCGATATGTCCTTTGTCGGGCCAAGACCGGATGTGCCTGGTTATCTGGACCGACTACGGGGTGACGACCGTCGCCTGCTTGACCTGCGCCCTGGCCTGACGGGGCCTGCAACGCTAAAGTATCGGGCCGAAGAAGACATTCTCGCCGACCAGCCAGACCCGCAAGCCTATAACGATACGGTCATCTGGCCGGACAAGGTTCGGCTGAACCTGCAGTATCTGGAAACATGGTCGATCTGGTCAGATATTGGATGCATCGTGAAAACGGTGCGCCACTGATGCCCATTACGCTGCCTTTTCAGCCTGTTATCATTATTGGGGCGGGCCGGTCCGGCACGAATATCCTGCGCGACACGCTCACGGGGCTGCCGTCGTTCGCAACATGGCCCTGCGATGAAATCAACCCGATCTGGCGTCAGGGAAACCTGCACTGGCCCAACGACGAACTACCCGTTCAACGGCTGACCGCGACCATTCAACGTCGGATCAGGTCCGCGTTCGTGCAGATATGGAAACAACAGGGCAGCCCGGAATTCGTGGTCGAGAAAACCTGTGCAAACGCACTTCGGGTTCCGTTTGTCGCCGCAGCGGTGCCAGAAGCGAAGTTTATTCATATCATCCGTGACGGGCACGATGTGGTCCGATCTGCGCAACGGCGCTGGCAAGGGAAAATGGAAATCCCCAGTCTGCCCTATTTCGTAGCCAAGGCCCGATATACCCCGCTCCAGAACCTGCCGCACTACGGTCTGAATTTTGTGAAGAACCGCGTCTCACTTTTGGCCAAGGGTGGCCATCGGCTTGCGTCTTGGGGCCCCCGGTTTGATGACATGGATCTGATCATGGACAGGCCGCTGGATGTGATTTGCGCCCACCAATGGGCGGCGTGCGTCACGCAAGCGACGCAAGCACTCCGCCACAGTCCGGCGGCTTCGATGGCGCTCTTTTATGATGATTTCGTGCGCGCGCCAGATGCCGGGGTGGCCAAGATCACGCAGTTCTTGGGGGTGCAGATCGGCGCAGATACGATCGCCCGGGCGACCCGGGATGTGCGCAGGCCGTCTGGCAACACGGCGCCCCAAACCGGTTTGTCGGATGAAGCCGTACAGATCATCCGGAAAACCATGTCCATGATGGAGGCTTGAGATGCGCATATATTTGTCAAAACCACACATGTCCGGCCGGGAACAGACGTATGTGGCGCAAGCCTTTGAAAGCAATTTCGTGGCACCTGTCGGCCCCCAACTCGACGCTTTTGAAGCAGAAGTATCGCGATACCTTGGGGAAAATCTGTTCTGTGTGGCGGTGTCGTCCGGGTCTGCGGCACTTCACCTCGCGCTACGTTGTGTGGGTGTAGTGCCGGGCGATGATGTCTGGATTTGCTCCATGACCTTTGCCGGGGGCATCTTTCCGGTGCTATATCAAGGCGCGCGTCCCATATTTTTTGATCTTGATCCTCTCACCTGGACAATCGACTGCGACCTGTTGGAGCAAGAGCTGATAAAGGCCCGCGCAACGGGGAGCCTGCCCCGGGCCATTGTTCCAACGGACCTTTATGGTCAAAGTGTTGACCTTGATCGGTTGGAAACCCTTGCGCGCGATTTTGGCGTCGCGCTCGTGGTCGACTCTGCAGAAAGCCTGGGTGCCGAGTATCGGGCAGGGCGCAAATGTGGCACAGGTGGCACAGCAGCTATTCTATCCTTCAACGGGAACAAGATCATCACGACATCCGGTGGCGGCATGCTTGTGACAGGATCGTCGCGGATTGCGGAACATGCACGCTACCTTGCGACGCAGGCGAGGAATCCAGCGGCGCACTACGAACATTCCACCTACGGCTACAACTACCGGATGAGCAATGTCGTGGCAGCTATTGGTTTGGGACAGATGGAGGTGCTGGACCAAAGGGTTGATGCCCGGCGTGCGGTGTTTGACACCTATCGCGCACGTCTTGCACAGCCCGGTGTGGATTTCATGCCCGAACCGCCCGGCGTTCGGTCGTCGCGTTGGCTGACCACAATTACCATTGATCCGGAACAAACCGGGGTAACTCGGGAACAGATCCGTCTTTCGCTCCTTGACCACGGCATCGAAACCCGGCCGTTGTGGAAACCGATGCACATGCAGCCGCTGTTTGAAGGTGCCCCATACATTGGCAAGGGTGTGGATGAACGGCTATTTGCGAATGGGCTTTGTCTTCCGTCAGGGAGCGATCTGACGCCAGCAGAGCAAAACGAAGTGACCGACCGCATCCAGACCTTGCTGAACCGTTAGCGCATGAAAATACTACTCACTCATCGTTATTTCTGGCCTGATCGACCGCCCTACGGGCACATGCTCTTGGCGATTGCCAAGGGTTTGGTGCAGGCCGGGCATGACGTCACGGTATTTGCGTCCCAACCGTCCAGCGCGCCGGGCTTGCCATCCGCGCTCCGGCAACAGGTCATTGATGGTGTAAAGGTGCGCCGATGCTATGTGTTGACTGAACGTAAAGCGATGCCGATCTTGCGTCTTTTTAATGTGGCCCTGTATTGTCTCGCCTTGTTCTTTACGATCCTTCGGGTTCGCCCCGATATTGTTTCGGTGTCCACCTTTCCCCCGGTTGCAGCGGGTTGGATAGGCAGCCTTGCCGCCCGGATTGTGGGCGCACGGTTCATTTACCACGTTCAAGATATTCACCCGGATGTGTCTGCATTGTCGGGGGGCAAACTAGGGCGCGGGGTTTTGGCGCGTGCCCTGCGGTGGCTTGATAATGCTACGCTGCGTCGGGCGACGGTTGTTGTCACTTTGTCCCCTGACATGGCCAACACCCTCACCGCGCGGGGGGTGCGGATTCAACACTTGGCTATCATAAATAACTTTTCGCTGGACCTCGACTTGGCCCCAACCGCGGTCTCCAGTGCCAGAATGCCGGACCAGTCCGGAACGGCGCGCTTCAACGTCATCTTTGCGGGAAATCTGGGTGCCTATCAGGACCTCCCGCTGCTGACATTGGGGATCGCGCGCTTGTTCCATCAGGAACCCGGACTGCGTCTGACATTCTTGGGCAGCGGCACGGCCGAGGCGGCGTTAAAGGCAGCGTGGGACCAGCATCCGCAAGTCCGGTTCCTGCCGTTTCTTCCCTTTGAACAGGCCCGCGATATCATTGCCCAAGCTGATCTGGGGCTTGTGTCACTCGCGCCGGGTTTGACGCGCGTCGCCTATCCATCAAAGTTACTGACCTACCTCGGGCTTGGCGTCCCGGTGTTGGCGCTAGTCGATGAGGACAGCAGTCTTGCGCAGGACATTATCGCCAACCGCATCGGGGTGGTGGCCGAGCACAGAACGCCAGAGGCAATAGCCGCCGCACTAACAGTTGCCATGGCAGACCCATCGCTTCGGAAGAATGCGGCGGCAACGGCGCTGTCCTTCACCGCACCTGTGGTCGTGTTGCGGTGGGTGGACCTGATAGGGGACCTGGCGGTATGACCCAAAAGCGGGTGTTGATCGTGAATTCAACCGATTCCGGAACATCGTCGGGTCAACTCCTTGAACAATTGGGGATCGCGATAAACGCAAGTGGTCAGGCGACAGCGCAGATTCTGCATCTCGGGGTTCGCAAGGGCTGGCATCGGCGATTGCGGGCTATCTTGCTACCATCCTTGGCGCGGCTTCGGGCCATTTGGTCCGCCGATATCATTGTGGTTCATACATCGGTTTTGTTTTTTGCTGCGGAAATCCTCGGCGCACGGCTTCTGGGCAAGCGGGTCAAATCGATTTTCTGGGACAGCTACCCTGCGTCCTTTACGGTGCTGAAACCGATATCGTTACGAACGCGCCTGCTTTGTCCTTATCGACTTTGTGAGGCGGAGCTTCTGCGGCTGTGTCACCAGGTGCTTCTCCCCAATTCGGACTATGACCGGGCCGTTGCATCCATGGGTGTCATGCACACAGCATATCTGCCGCTTTGGCCAACTGTGGCACGGACAATGCCCGACCGGGATCAGTGCAGACATTCGGATGGTGCTATTCATGTCGCGTTCACCGGTGCTGCAAACCCGATCAGGGGGCTCCAGAACGCTATCAATATTCTTTTGCAACACACACAAACTCCAATTGTCTTGCACCTTTATGGCCGACAGTTCCCGCAGCTTGAAACAGACCGCGGCCCGGGGAAAATCACTATCCGGCATCATGGCTTTGTGGCACCTGACATTCTCGCCACTCAGATCAGCAAAATGGATGCCGGGCTCGTCTCGTTGCACCCCGAGTTCGATTTGCCTGCCTTTCCGTCCAAGATCGTTTCCTATATTTCAACGGGGTTGCCGATCCTGTACGTTGGACCACAACAACCGGCCTTGCAGCATTTTCTTGAATCGACAAACATCGGACTTGTCGCACGCTCAGAAATCGTCGCCAATCTGGGCGCCGCCCTTTTGGCAATCCGCCAGACGTTGATCCCCGCACAGGCCAAGGCGCTGAATGAACTCGATTTGACGGAGGAAAAAATTGCTCGTCTTCTTCAATAGCTGGGTGCTGTTCACATTGGTGTTGTTCTACTGGGGTCCTATCCCGTGGGAAAATCAGGGTTCCTATGCGGTCGCGGTAATTGTAATTGGCTCGATGATTGGTTTCAATTTGGGGAACCGTCTTGGAAAAATGGTACCTGCGTTGCCTGCCCATGAATTTTCCTTTCTTGATAACAAGGGCACGAAATGGTTAATTATATTCCTCTTTCTCTTGTTGTCCCAATTGCATATCCAGTCTCTTACCGGGCAATCCATCTTTAACCCGCTAAAGTACTCTCTGGATTTCAACGCTGTTTATGCGCAGTTTCAAAACACGATCAAAGATCGTTCCTTTTCTGCGGGAAGTTTGGAAAGCATACTCTTTCTGCTCAAGGCGCTTCTCATGCCAACGATCATCATTCTGATTGTTCTGAATTACCGAAGCAATATCACGGCACTTTTTTTGTTACTATTTCCCTTTATCGCGTCAAGCATGATGCGTGGTACTGACAAGGAGACGGTCGATGTCGTTCTTTATCTCCTTGTTCTTGCGTTCTATCATAAACTTCTTGGCCGTAGGGCTGTTCTGGCGTTGGTGATGATAGGCGTTGTGGTCGCCCTGTTTGTTGTCCGTAAAATGGCGCGGTTCGAAGGCGCTACTCTCAATTGCCTGCCCGGTTCGCCCGAAGCCTGTTTTGACTTTGGCAATGCGTTGTCTCTTTATATATCGCCCAGTTTGGAATTCTTGCGGATCATGCTGACCAACTATCTCACTCAAGGATACGAAGGTCTGGCGCGGGCCGTCGATATTCCTTTTGAATTCAACTATTTTCTAGGCCACATGGCACCTGTGAAACTAAAAATATGTCAGGTATTCGGGACCTTTTGTGACGTTCAGTCCTATAATGACAAATTGCCTGATTACGGCTGGGATACTCGTCATAAATGGAGCAGTGCCTACACTGCGATTGCCAACGACTTCACTTGGTTCTTTATCCCGGTCTACACATTCTGCGTCGGAATCATCTTCGGTGCGTCGGAAAAGGCGTGGTATGAGAATGGGGATAAACTTTCACTCGCCTGCTTGCTTCTGGTCAGCGTCTTTATGGTGTATTCGTCGGCCAACATGCAGATATCGACATCGCTTGAATGGTCCGCTGTATATCTGGTTCTATTTCTATGGCAGGGATCGCGTATAATCGGCAGGCGCGGGAGCAGACTTTTGGGCTCCTTACCTAAAGAAGATCGAATTCCAGTGGCAAAACGAACAAGCAACGGCCTTTTGTCATGACCTCCTCGCTCATGCGTTTTGAAGGCTATATCGAATGTTGACATCCCGCGCAGCGGCGATCGGATTGGCAACCTTGGTTCGAGCTGTTTTTCTGCTTACACTCTCCGCTCAGGTTTACGTTTCACTTTCCAGCGACCAAGCTGCCTCATTTTACCAGCTTGTCTTTTTCCAGGCAATAATCATCGCCTTTCTATCGGCTTCCGGTTTCTTTCGGGCACAGGAGTTGCCAGATGACAATGCTGCAATTTCTTATCTGTCGGCGAACATGGGCCTGGTCATTCCGTCGACCATTCTTCCACTTTTCCTTGCCTTCTTTATTGATGCTTATAGCGATCTTGGTTTAGAGTTGGTGTTGATATGGCTCGGAGCAGCGGCGGCTGCGTTGACTGCTCCGGTTACGGGAGTTGTTCTTCGAAGGCATGGACCTTTCGCGGCCTTCATGCCCGCACTTGTTGCGGCGGGCCTGATGATTGTGGTGCTGGTCTTGTTACCTGAATGGTCGCCTCTGACCCCATATATTGTCCTCGTCAGCTTTCAGGGGCTGTCGTTTCTTATTCTAATTCTTCGCACACCATGGCTTGCAATTGGTGTGTTACGATCATGGGGTAGATCCGGATCGCGGTTGAATTTTGGTTTGTTGAAACAGAATGGTATCGTTGGAGCGGTTAATCTGGTAAACCTTTTGATGATTTTCTTTGTGCGTCACCTCTGGGAAATGCGGACCACCCCAGAAACTGTGGCGGCTGTATTCCTCGTTATGCGGTATTCCGATACCGGAATTCAGGTTCTCCATCAGGTGTTTTCCGGTCATATATTCGCCGTCCGTCTGATGGAGCGTCGGTCAACACCGCTTCTGCTCTTTTCCGGTGGTTGTCTGGTTGCCTTTGCTTTCGTTGGTTTGCAAAACTTTCCGGGTTCGCCGATTGCGACGGCGTTGCTGGCGCAATGTATTCTGGATATCGTGAGATATCCCGCGTCTTTGGGCTTCTTGTTTCAAATGCAGCGGTTCGATATGCGGCGCTATATCCGGTTCACGTTGGTGCCACCTTTGGTTGGCTTCGCTTGCGCCGGTGCCCTTGTTTTTGCTGGAAACTTTTTCGCAATATATGTGCTAGGGGGCATTTCGGCTCTGGTTGGTGGGTTGATGTCGGCGGGCGACGCGCGGGTCCTTTGTAAGGAGCGGGCGCATGGGGAATGAGCAATTTTCGGCGCCACGCGTATGGCGTTGTCCGTATGGGTTTCGTTGCCGCCGAACTGTTGCTATTCCTGTGGATGGCGGATGTCAGACAGGGCGCAATCGCAGTTAAGTTGAATTCGTGGGAGAAGTGGTTTGAACGCTAGACAGAACTCGTCTTTGAACTTGGACGCCTTGGGCGCTGGACAGATCGATCTTGGGGTCCTGGCTTCGGCCGTCTGGCGTGGCAAATGGTGGGTCGTGCTATCGGTGGCCATTTTTGCCGCAGTGAGTGTGTATTACCTCAAGAGCTTTGCGGTGCCGAAATACACGGCCTATTCGGTCATCGCACTTGCCAGCCGCGAAGAACAAATCGTCGATTTTGAAAATATCATGTCCGGCCTCGGCTCGGATCAGACGGCGATCAATACCGAATTGGAGGTTTTGCGATCCCGTAAACTGATTGGCACCGTTGTCGATCAATTGGACCTTGTATCAGTTCCGGAATTCAATCCGTCGCTTGTTGACCTTGGTCCGTTTGATCCCGTTGTCATATTGCGCAAAGTTGGATTGCTCTCGACACCCGGTGTGGTCACACCCGAACGTGTTTTTGACCGTGCGATTGACCGGACACTGGCCCGGCTCAGCGTGACAAATGTTCGTCAAAGCAAGGTATTCCGCCTATCCTTTACCACCGAAGATCCGCAGTTGTCGGCTGCAATGGCGAATGCCTTGGGCGAGGCATACATTCAGGACCAGTTGGATCAGAAAGACGTCGCAACGCGCAATGCCATCGCGTTTTTGACCGAACGCGCGGATGACCTGAAAACCGCGCTGGAACGAGCAGAAACGGGGCTCAAGGATTTTGCGGCGTCCACCAGCCTTGTGGATGCAGAAACCCTGTTGGCCAAGAACCGCCAGATCAAGGAACTGCGGGAACGGTTGGCCGATGAACAAATGCGCGAAGCAGAGCAACTGCGGATCGTCTCCCTGTTGGAGGCTATGCCCGATACGACGACCCCGGCGGAGTTGCGGGCCATTCTGACGGATCCTGCCATGCTCCGAGTGGTCGATACCGCCGATGCGGGCACCCTTGGTCCGTCCGAGATGAACCGCCTTCTGACCGGATTGCGCAATACGACCCAGATCAATCTTGCCCGGCAGACGTCACAGGTTGCGGCGCTAAGGCTCACGGTGGATAATCTCGGCGCGGAGATCGAAGCGCAGTCTACGGATCTCTTGAAACTCGAACAATTGGAGCGGGAAGCCGAAGCAAGCCGCGCCATCTATGAATACTTCCTTGGCCGGCTCAAGGAGACAACGGTGCAACAAGGTGTCCAACAGGCGGATGCACGATTGCTATCGCTGGCCGTCGTGCCGGGCGCGCCGTCTGCACCGCGCAAATCCCAGACCATCGTTGTCATGGTCCTTTTTGGTGCACTGATTGCGATGATCGGCTTGGTTCTTCGGGAACTGCGTCAGACCACCGTCCGGTCGTCCGAAGATCTTGAACAGATCGCCGACCTGATTGTCATGGGGACCCTTCCGGCTGGGGATATTCGCCGCCGGGATCAGCTTTTGACATACCTCATTGAGAAACCGAACTCGCAATACGCCGAGGCGATCCGCAACTTACGATCATCGATCGAATTGAGCCGGATCGACAGTCCGCCCAAGGTTGTCATGCTAACATCTTCTGTCCCCGGCGAGGGCAAAACGACAACGGCCATTTCGCTTGCACAAAGCTATTCCGGATTGGGGTCGAGGGTTCTGTTGATCGAAGCCGATATCCGGCGACGCACCTTCAAGGAATATTTCGATACCAAGACGGCGCGCACATTGGTGGATGCAACGATGGATCAGGACACAGACAACTTAACGGTGTCGAACAGTGAATTGGGCATCGACATTCTGTTCGGGGGCAAGGCCGCTGTGAATGCTGCGGATTTCTTTTCCTCAGAAAAGTTCCACGACTTTATGGAACGGATGGGCAAATTGTACGACCGGATTGTCATCGACACGCCCCCTGTGCTTGTGGTTCCCGATGCTCGGATCATTGGTCGGCATGCGGACGCCATTCTGTATGTGGTCAAATGGGATTCAACGTCGCGACATCAGGTTGCCGCAGGGATCGACTCGTTGCGGACGGTCAACCTCAAGGTGGCAGGGACTGTGTTGTCACAGGTCGATGGCCGCAAACTGCGGGCCTATGGCTATGGCGACCGGGCGGGCGGCTATGGCTATTACGGGCGCGGCTATTACGACAACTGAAACTAGTTGGTCGCGGCGGCCACGCCTGTTGTGATCAGGGACGGCACGAACTGCTGCACGACCCTGTTCCAGCGGGTGATTGGTTGTTCGGCGACAAAGATGATATCGTCCGGCTGTAGCTCCAGCCGGGTCGCCAATACCATATTGACGACATTCGATCCATCCAGATGCAACGCTGTCACGGCCCCGGCGGTGTCGGCGCGCAGCACATAAATCTGCGACGGGTCGCCGGTTTCATTGGGAAACCCACCGCCGTCAAACAAGGCGTCCGCAAGGGTCGCCCGTGTCTCGAACGGCAGCGGGAACCGGCCCTGCGCCGTGACTTCACCGGTCAGAAAGACATAATCGCGGTCCACGGCATCCAGCGCCAGACGGCGGTCAAAGTTGGATCGTTGTTCTTCCAACTCTCCCCGACGGATGGCGACTTCGGCATTCAGACGGGCCAGCGCCTGAACCTGGCCTTGTTGCCGGAATTCCGCCAACACGATCTGCTGTTCGAAATAGGCCTGCGCCCGGTCGAGTTCGAACGTCGTGTCAACAAACACGCTGTCCCCTTCCACCAGCGCGATCCGCTGCAGCGCCCGGTTCGAGAACAACTCATTCAGCGGGATCTGATACAGCGATCCGTCCCGATAGATCCGGACCGTCACGAAATCGAGGTCGGTCGCCGAAACGCCGCCCGCCGCCGCAAGTGCTTCGTCCAGATACAGCGGGGTCAGTTTGATCGACACAACGGACGGGTTCGCCACTGCACCGCCGATGGACACCCGTTTGGAATTGAACTCGGACACCTCAAGGCTGAACGTCGGGTCAATCTGCCGTTCGACCAGCCGTTGAAACACCCGGCTTTCGGCTTCTTCCAGCGTCAGACCGGCCAACTCGATACGGCCAACATCGGGGATCGCAATCGCACCGTCGTCCTGCACGGTATAGCCTTGGCGGCGGTTCTGGGCGGCCAGCAAACCGGTCAATTCTTCCACCGTTGATCCACCTTGACGGGTCGCCAGCACCAGAACGTCGCCCACCCCGATGACATAGGGTGTGGGCGTAACGGGCGGCGGAATACGCAGAACGGGCTGGCTGGGCGCGACCTGTTCCCCGATGAACCCTTGCGGCGGGGCGGCATCACCCGTCAGGCCGCCACCGGTTCCCGCCGTTTGCTGGAATGCGGCGGGCAGTGGGCGGGGGGCATACCCGTTGGCCGCATTGGCCGTTTGCACCACGGGCGCCGTCAGTTTGACAACGGTCAGCGGCAATTGGGCGTTCTGTTCGGAAATGCTCGGCGAAATATACGCAGACCCGCACCCGCCAAGTAGCAGACCCATGCCAATTGTAACAACAAACCTCATCGGTGCCCCCCGGCGTTTCGCGCATTTCTGACCAGAAGAAACGCTCTGGCAACGTGCCGCCCTTTCGGTGCTATCGTGAATCTTTAAGGCACTCAAGGCTGTCACGGTCCATGCGAACCCTTTGGGCGTGGCATCGGCGATGTTCATCTTGTTTGCCACAATATGAACGCCCCGGCCGGGCGGTTCAGACGTTCTTGACCACGACGACGCAGGGTCCACCGGGATGCAACTCTGCCAGAGGGCCCCCGAATGACCGAAATCTCCCCCAATCTGCAACTTCCCTATATTCAACCCGCGCAAGCGCAAAAACACGTCACCCATAACGAAGCCGTGCGGCGGTTGGATATCGTCACCCAACTGAGCGTTGTGTCGGCGGACCAGACCATACCGCCCGCCGAGATTGTGGATGGACGGCGGTATATTGTGGCGTCTGGTGCCACAGGTGACTGGGCCGGTCAGGACGGTCAGATCGCCTATCTGGAAACCGCGACTTGGCAATTCGTGCTTCCTGCGACCGGATGGATCGCGTGGGTTGAAGATGCCGGACGGCAAATGGTGTTTGACGGCACAGGCTGGCAACTGGTGACGGCGGACGTGCCTTCACAGGTTGCCCAATGGGGCGTGGGTCTGGCGGTATCGGGTGCGGCCACGTTGTTCAATCATGCCGGAACCGATCACCGGCTCAAGATGAACAAGGCCGCCGTAGGCAACACCACATCGCTGCTGTTCCAGACAGGGTTTTCGGGCCGGGCCGAAATCGGGCTGGCAGGCACGGATGATCTGTCGATCAAGGTCAGCGCGGATGGATCTGCATTCCAGACCGCGCTCACCATCGACAAGACGACCGCCAAGGTCAGCTTTCCCAATGGGACATCCGGGTTGACATCGTCCGACTTTGGCAGCGGTCCTTTGGCCACCACCGCCTACGTCGGGGCGCGGGGGGTTGATCTTGTGACAAACGGCACGGGGCTTTTGGGCAACGGGTATAATTACCCACCACAGTTCGTGATGGACGTGGTCAACACCCCAAATCTGCCCGCCGCGTTCAGTTTTGCAGGGTATTACGCCGGGTTGGCCTACATGACGGAATTCGTCGCCGTTGACCCCAACAGCGTTTATCGCCTGTCGTCCTATGTGATGCAAGAAGACCTGCCCGGTGATTTCTCCGCGTTCACATCCGCTGAAAACCACAAGCAACTGATGGGGTTAAGTTGTTTCGACGCGGACGGTCTCGAAATTCAGGCCAAACACCATATGCGGTATCGGCACGCCGGGGTGGACAGCAAAACCACCTTGTCCGCCCCTTTGGCGCCCGGCGATACCACGGTGACGCTGGCAAACGCGGCGGGCTGGAACGAAGGTTCGACGCTGGATTACAATCGCGGGCTGGCGGTTCTGGGGTATCGGAACAGCAACGGCTATTTGTATCAACACTACACTCAATTGGTGCAATTCGGACTGTTCGACCTTGGGCAGGTGAACAAGACGACAGGGGTTGTCACGCTCAACCAACCGTTTCCGGCGTCGCTGGGCAATCCAGACGATCCGTCCGGGATTTGGCCTGTCGGAACGGCGATTGCCAATTCGTCAAACGGGTCAAACTACAAATATTCGTTCTATTCGAACTTTATCGCGCCGGTCGCGGGCCAATGGTTTCAGACGGTCCATCACATGGGCGGTATTGACAGGTCTGGCACGAATCAAAGTCAGAATTTCGCGCCCGGAACGGCTTCCGTCCGGGTTTTCTGGTTGCCCAACTTCTCCAACCGGGTGGGTGGCCTTGCGCCGCATCCGGACACCGGGGCCACTCACAAGGTCCGGTTTGCAGGGGTGTCCGTCCGTCCCGCGGATTTGGCAGAGCTTCGGGCGTCGGCCACAGCCAGCACCAGCGGGGCATGGGATGTCCGGGTTCCGGTCGCCAATGTCACGACCGGGGCGGTGTCCATGGCCAACGCATCGTTGCAGGTGCGCGCGGTCTGATACGCCAAAAAATCGGGCGCGTGCCGGTTGGCAGGCGCCCGTTCTCATGGACCTTCGGGCACATCCCGCACTATGGTTGCGCAACCATCCAGAACGGGAGAGTTGCGCGTGAGTCGTCGTATTTTGTTAACAGGTGGTGCCGGATATATCGGCAGTCATTGCTGCGTCGCACTTGTCCAGGCGGGCTATGATGTTGAGATTTTGGATAACTTTTCCAATGCCCATGCGCGCGCCACCGATGCGATTGATCTGTTGTGCGGTCGGCATATCCCTGTTCATCACGGCTCCATCACGGACCCTGCGTTTATTGCGGGCGTGTTTGGCCGATCCGCGTTTGACGGCATCGTGCATTTTGCGGCTCGGAAATCCGTGGCCGACAGCGTGTCAGACCCGATCGGGTATTTTGAAACCAACATCGGCGGTTTGATCAATCTGACGCGGTCGGCGCGGGCGGCAGGCGTGCGCACCTTGGTCTTTTCGTCCTCGGCCACGGTCTATGGCGCGCCGGATATCGTGCCCACGCCGGAAACTGCGCCGCTGATGTTTGAAAACCCCTATGGCTTTACCAAACTGACCTGCGAACAGATGTTGCAGCAAATCGCAGCATCCGAGGACGGCTGGTCGCTCGGGATATTGCGGTATTTCAACCCGGTTGGGGCGCATCCGTCGGGCCTGATTGGCGATGACCCCTGCGGCGTGCCCGCCAACCTCATGCCGATCATTGTCAAGGTGGCCTCGGGGGAATTGGCGGAACTGCAGGTGTTCGGCGATGATTACGACACCCCGGATGGCACCGGACAGCGCGATTATATCCACGTCTCGGATCTGGCCGAAGGGCATGTTCGGTCGCTTGACGCGCTGTTGTCGGGCAAGGGCAGCCACCTGTGCAACCTTGGCCGGGGGCAAGCGACGTCTGTTCTGGAAATGATCGAGGCGTTTGAGGCCGCAACGGGCAAATCCGTGCCCTATCGCATCAGGCCGCGCCGTCCGGGTGATGTGCCTTGCTATCTCGCGGATGTCCGGGCCGCCCGCGATATTCTGGGGTTCACGGCCACACGCGGTCTGGACGAAATGTGCCGGTCCAGTTGGTATTGGACGGAACAACAACTGGGGCGCAACCGCGCCGCCGATTGACCAGCCCCAGAAAACCAAAAGGCCCGCAGGGTTCGACTGCGGGCCTCCGGTTAGTCATAGGGTGCCTGGGATCAGGAACCGCCGGACGACGACGCGGCAAGACCGATCAACAGCAACAAGGCAGCCCCGCCAATCAGAGCACCGCGTCCACCAAGGCTCCCGGTGGCACCGGTCGTCTGGGTCGGGGTGATCAGAACCTGATCGCTCACCCCTGCGTTGGTCGGGTTGCCCGCTTGGGCCACGGATGCAGTGGCCATCATGGCGACAGCGGCAACAATCTTGATAAAACGCATGGGAAACTCCTGTTTACATACTGAATGGACAATACTCGCGGCCCGCACTCGAGGCAAGTCACTTGCGCGCGCGCCAACAGTCAGCGTCAAAGCCGCTGAATTTCGATGTGACCAACGCCGGGTGACACAAACTGCTGGGATTTCCAGATCACGCCGGACCCGTCCCGCCAGTAGCGGTTCAAGAACACGGACGCCGACCCGGTGCAGGTTTCCTCATACAGCGTAACGGACTGACGACGCTCGAAAATCACGATGTCTGTGGATCCCTTTGCGGCCATGGTGCAGTCATAGGTCTGACGCCGAATCTCGTCTTGTCCTGTCAGGTAGTCATGCACTCTGCGGGTTTGGCGACCGTCCTGAAACCCTTGGCGAAGCTTTGCCACATCCGCCGCCATCAGGTCGTCACCCAGCCCGCGCGTGGCAATCAACAACCCGTCCTGCACCGTCAGGCTGATGCCATCCACAGCGATCCATGTGTCCTTACCGCTGTTTGTTCCGGCCAGTGACAAAGTGGCGGATGTGCCCCGCTGCAATACGGCGGCATAAATCAACGGGCCGGATGCGGCCTCGATCGTGGCCCTGCTCAGGGGCGGGGTGGCGGCCGCAGCCCCCCCGCGCGCGGTAGACAAAATGCCCGACACGGCCGCGCGTCCGACATTTTCAGACTGCAAAGGGCCGCATGCGGCCGTCAGCAAAACCGCGATTGCCGCTCCAATCGTGAACCAACGGATCATCGCCAGAACCTCCCCCAGCTGTCGGTCAGGACCGGAGAATGTCCATTGCGCACCACGTCATACAGGCGTCCATCGACGTTCAACCGGGCGCCACCATCCCGGCTCAGGGACGACAGGTTCGTGCTGACATCCCGGCGGGATGGCGTGCCAATCGCCCAGTCGATCGGGATCGTGATCTTGATCCCCTTGTCAAATGACCCTTCGCCGAAATCCTCGAACGGAACGTCGGTCAGGGTGAAATACCCGCCGATCCGCCAGCCGTTCCTGAATTCCCGGTCCAGACTGAACGTGGCGCCCCAATCGCCGGCGAGATAACGGCCAACGTCAATTTGCCCGTGGAAATCATTGTTGAAGTCATAATAGGCCGACACATGCCCGGTCGCGACGGTGTAGTCCTGAAACCCGAACCCCATGTCATACTCGCGCTGCGCGACATAATTGACCTCGGCCCCCAGCGCCAAACGGCTATCGACAGGTTTCCACAGGACTTCGGTCGAAATGCCACCAAACATCCGCTCCAGATAGCCAACAGTCACCCGGCCATACAGGTTCGGTGCGGGACGGCCATAGGCGGCGAGCGTCAGATATTCGATGCCGGGATCCCCTTCGACGGCATAAAACCCAATGTTCCGGCGCACCGGCGGCAATGTGGAATCGGATATCGACCCGACATCGTCGCGGTCGCCCAGAACCCGTTTGCGGATCGCCCCCGAAATCACCACATTCGGACGCACCTCGTAGCGGGCCGAAAGTTCAAGACCGAAATCCGCGCGGGCGGGGTTTTCCCCGTCAAACAGGGTCAGTTCTGCAAACGGGGCGATCCCCCAGCTAAAGGCGGGGCGGATGGGCGCAACTTGCGTCAACGCCTCGGCCCCGCCCACTTCGGTAACGCGGGTCTGCGACAGCAACCGCCCGGCGGCGTCGGGTTCGTTTTCTAGGCTTTCCAGATCACTGCGGCGTAGGGTCGTGGCCGACAACGGGATGCCGCGCTGCATCGGCTCCAGAACGAAAACCTCGATACTGGGGGGCAAAACCTGTGTCAGGATGCGGGCGATCCGGCCCATGGCCTGCGGTTCGGCGCGATACCGTGTGTTGGTATACCGCAACCGCGCGGTCCGGTCCTCCAACGCCACCGCGTTCAGGTCGATACCTTCCAACGCCAAGGCTTGTGCCAGAAGGTCACGCAGGGCGGGTTCGGACACGGTCGCGCGGTCCCAGCTTTGGGCGGCGCGGACATCGGCGGGGCGCACGGCGACAGGGATCGGGGCCGGGTCAAACCCGCTTGGGGCGGCCCCGGTTTTGGGGTCGATCAGGAACGTGACGCCCGCGCCCACGGTCGTGCCATACAACGAATACAGGCTCAGTTCGTAGTTCTGATTGGGGTGATACGTCAGGCCAAGGTTGACCGGGGATTGTGGGGCAAAACTCCCAAGCCCGGCTTCACGGGTATAGGCATCGGATGAATACTCCGCCCGAAACGTCAGGTCGGGGTTGATGCGCCACTCAACGCCCCCGAACAGGGCGGCGTCACCGCGGAAAAAATCACCAAAGGCCACCGTGCCGCCTGCGCCAAAATCACGCTCGGGCCGGGTTTCAAACGCGGGATCGATCGCGCCAAGTGGATTGGTGAACCCGTTATAGGACCCCAGTCGGCCCCACCCGATCCCCGCACTGACCCGGACGGTATCGGTCAGGGTCTTGGTCGCCACGACATATTCGGCGGCGGACCGGCCGGTGCCGATGAAATCCTGCAACCCGATGGCGATGGCGGGCACATATTGCCCCTCGTCCACCAGCCGATAGCGCAGGTCGAAACTGCGGTCATAACTGTCTTGGGTGTCCGGGCCGTATGCGTCGTTTTCATGCGAATAGCGAAACGATCCAGACAGGCGATCGGTCAATTGAAACGTAAATGTCGTGCGTTGGGTCAGGGCAAATCCCTGCACCGACACCGCCAAGGTGCCATCCGGCGCGCTCTGAGCGCTGGGCATCTCGATCAGGCCGGGGGTGCCATAGAGGGTGTAGCTCTCGCGCCAATTTTCCTGCGCGGTCGCGACTTGGGCAAAGGCGACCGCGGCGACCGTCAGCAGTGCCGGGTTTTTGAAACGCCTCACCATTCACTCATACCCTTTTGACTGTGTCCGTTGTCGCCGTCGCATGGTGATACGACAAGGGGTCGGTGGTTTCAACAATCATGCACCACGCGCAAGGGTCCGGGGGTGCTGGCGCCTTTTGCAATAGGCGACAAACGCCTATATGACGCGACAGATGCGGCGACAGGGCCATTGTGGTCCCTTGGTGTCGCGCCCCGCCCTTTGGCCCAAGGATCCCGCCCCGGATGCGCTTTTTCAAGAAAATGTTCGCGCGGGACAGTCTCGCGGCTCCTGTCGCGTCGGGTGGACCGGATGTGCCACCGGAGCCGGATAAACTGACCTATCTGGTGGGGGACGTCCACGGGCGGCGGGACCTTCTGGAAACGCTTCTGACCTGTATCGCGTCTGATGCAGGGGCACAGGGGCACAGGATTGTCTGTCTTGGAGACTATATCGACAGGGGGGAACAATCGGCCGACGTTCTGCAAATCCTGTTTGAACGGTCGCAGCAGTCGCCGGACGATTTTGTCTGCCTGATGGGCAACCACGAAAAAATGCTGCTCGATTTTCTGGCGGAGCCGGCGGGGCGGGGGCCGCGCTGGTTGCACAACGGGGGGCTTCAAACGCTGGCCAGCTACAAAATCGGGGGGGTCCTGCAATCGGCGTCGCCCGATACGCTGTCAGATGCGGCGCAGCGGTTGGAAACAGCGATGGGCGCGGACATTCTGGGCTGGCTGCGGGGCTTGCCGCTGTCGTGGTCGTCGGGGACGCTTTGGGCGGTGCATGCGGGGGCTGTCCCGGACCTGCCCATGGATCAGCAACCGGACCGGGTGCTTTTGTGGGGGGACGGGGCGTTCCTGCAACAAGGGCGGCGCGATGGGCTTTGGGTGGCGCACGGGCACACCGTGTTTGACCTGCCACAGGTTCAGGGCGGGCGCATCGCCGTGGACACCGGGGCCTATTTCAGCGGCCGCTTGACCGCCGCCGTCGTGACCCCCGGCACCCTACCACGGTTCCTGCAAACCTGACCAATGTGGCGTTGATGTTGACAGGGCACGGGGCCGCACGGCATCACGGGGCCAATCAACAGGCAAACAGGCAGGTCCATGAAAATCGCGGTGATCGGTACAGGGTATGTCGGGCTGGTGTCCGGGGTGTGTTTCTCGGATTTCGGGCACGACGTTGTCTGCGTGGACAAGGACGCGGCCAAAATTGCGAAACTGGAGGCGGGGCAGATCCCGATCTTTGAACCGGGCCTTCAGGATTTGATGAATCGCAATGTCGAGGCCGGGCGGCTGTCCTTCACGCTCGATCTGGCGCAGGCGCTTGACGGGGCCGAGGCGGTGTTCATCGCGGTGGGCACCCCAACCCGGCGGGGCGACGGACATGCGGACCTGTCTTATGTCATGGCCGCCGCCGAGGAAATCGCGGTCACGGCCAAAGATTACATCGTCATCGTCACCAAATCGACGGTGCCCGTGGGCACCAACCGCAAGGTCAAACAGGTGGTCCACAAGGCCAATCCGGGGCTTGATTTCGATGTGGCCTCCAACCCCGAATTCCTGCGCGAAGGGGCGGCGATCGACGATTTCATGCGGCCCGACCGGGTGGTGCTGGGCGTCCAGACCGCCCGCGCGGGCGAGGTCATGTCGGAAATTTACCGCCCCTTGTTCCTGCGCGAATTTCCGGTCATCACGACAGACCTCGAATCCGCCGAGATGATCAAATACGCGGCCAATGCGTTTCTGGCGACCAAGATCACGTTCATCAACGAAATCGCGGCCCTGTGCGAACGGACCGGCGCGGACGTGAAAGAGGTGGCAAAGGGGATCGGTCTGGATGGCCGGATCGGCAACAAGTTCCTGCATGCCGGGCCGGGCTATGGCGGGTCGTGCTTCCCCAAAGATACCAAGGCGCTCGCGCGGATCGGACAGGATCACGCGGTGCCCATGCAGATCGTCGAAACGGTCATCAAGGTGAACGAAGAAATCAAACGCCGGATGATCGACAAATTGCTGGACCTGTGTGACGGCACCTTTAATGGCAAGACGATCGCCATTCTGGGCGTCACGTTCAAACCCAACACCGACGACATGCGCGACGCGCCGAGCCTGACGATCGTGCCCGCACTGGTGGGCGGCGGCGCGAAAGTGCGCGTGGTGGACCCGCAGGGTTTTCGCGAGGGCGAGAAGTTGCTGCCCGGCGTGGTC
>JBGSIZ010000038.1:0-3617 GCA_041742255.1 Marivivens sp.
GAACACGGCGTGCATGGCATTGCCGCCCCGTTGTTCGACCAAAGCGGGATCGTGGCCGGGGCTGTGTCCGTGGCCAGCGTCGCCGCCCGGATGACGCCTGCGTTGGAACACCTGATCCGCACCCATCTGGTGCAGGCTGCCCGCGCGATCACCAAAAGCTGGGGCGGGGCCGTGCCCCCGACCCTTGAGGCCGCGTGGGCCGCCACCCTTGCCAATTCGCCCCAGACGGAGCCGACAGCATGAAAGATTCGAATTTTCTGAGGGAAAACAACGCCCGCCATATGTGGCACCCGATGACATCCCCGGCGGATAGTCTGAAAAACCCGCCCAAGATCATCACCGGAGCCAAGGGCGTCCGGATCACCGACATTGACGGCCACGAGACCATAGATGCCGTGGGCGGGCTGTGGAATGTCAACCTTGGGTATTCCTGCCAACCGGTCAAGGACGCCATCGCCGCCCAGTTGGAGACGCTGCCCTATTATTCCACGTTTCGCGGCACGTCGAATGATGCGGTGATTGAACTGTCCTATGAACTCGCGCGGTTTTTCGCCCCGGACGGGATGCTGCGCGCGTTTTTCACCAGTGGCGGATCGGACAGCGTCGAAACCGCCCTGCGCCTTGCCCGGCAGTATCACAAGCTGCGCGGTGAGGCGGGCCGGGTCAAATTCCTGTCCCTGAAAAAGGGGTATCACGGCACCCATATCGGTGGTGCCAGCGTGAACGGCAACGCCAATTTCCGCACGGCCTATGAGCCATTGTTGCCGGGGTGTTTCCACATCCCCGCCCCCTATGCCTATCGCAATCCGTTCAACGAACCCGACCCCGCCCGGCTGGCCCAATTGTGCGCCGCCGCGTTGGAGGACGAGATCGCGTTTCAAGGCGCGGCCACCATCGCCGCATTCATCATGGAACCCGTTCTGGGCGCGGGCGGTGTCATCCCCCCGCATCCCAGTTTCATGCCGATGGTCGCCGAAATTTGCCACCGCCACGGGATTTTGTTGGTCGCCGACGAGGTGATCACCGCCTATGGCCGCACGGGTGCGTGGTCCGGTGCCCGGTTGTGGGGCGTGCAGCCCGACATGATGTGCACCGCCAAGGCGATCACCAACGGGTATTTCCCCTTTGGTGCCGTGATGATGGGCCACAAGGTGGTCGAGGTGTTCGAGGCCGACCCCGCCGCCGCCATCGGTCACGGCTATACCTATTCCGGCCACCCGGTGGGCGCCGCTGCAGCCCTTGCCTGTCTGGCCGAAACCGAACGGTTGAACGTGGTTGAAAACGCCGCCGCAAGGGGCACCCAGATCTATGACGGGTGCCGCGCGTTGATGGAAAAATTCGATGTGATCGGCGATGTGCGCGGCGGACACGGATTGATGACCGCCATCGAAATGGTCAGCGACCGCGCCACCAAGGCCCCGATTGACAAGGTGACCCCCGCCCGCGTTCAGGAAGCCACCTATGCCGCGGGCGCTATGGTCCGGGTGTCCGGCGCGAATGTCATCCTGTCCCCGCCATTGATCGTGACACAGGCCGAGGTCGCCGCCATTCTGGCCGCACTCGATGCCGGATTTGCCGCCGAATGAAAGGGGAACAGATGGACCATGTGACGCTGTTGGGGACCAAGGGCGGCCCCGCTATCCGCCCCGGATCAACCATGCCCACGTCCAACCTGTTGACCCTTATGGGGCGGCAGATTGTGGTGGATTGCGGGTTGGGCGTGGCGCGCGGAGTAACCGATGAGGGCATGAACCTGCGCGATCTGTCCCTGATTTTCATCACGCACCTGCATTCGGATCATTATCTGGAATTGGGTCCACTGCTGCACACGGCATGGACCGCCGGGTTGAAAACCCCGGTCGAGGTGTGGGGCCCTGCGGGGTTGCGCGCCTATTGGGACGGGTTTCTGGCGTCGATGAAAGACGACATCGACCTGCGGATCGAGGACGAGGGCCGCCCCGATCTGCGCGGTCTGGTGACGCTGCACGTCATCTGGGAGGGTCGGTTTTACGAGGCGGACGGCCTGACCGTTGCCGCGATGAAAACCATCCATCCCCCGTTGGTCGAGTGTTACGCCTTGTCGTTTCGCACCGAGGCCCGCCATATCGTGTTTTCCGGCGATACCGCCTATTTCCCCGCCTTGGCCGAGTTTGCCAAGGGTGCCGATGTTCTGATCCACGAGGCGATGCTGGCCCCCGCGCTGGACGCCCTGATGGCCCGGATCGGCAACGGGTCGGGCAAATTGATGGAACACCTTGTGCGCGCCCATACCGAGGCCGCCGATGCCGCCCGGATTGCCGCCGCAGCCGGGGTGGGGCGGTTGGTTCTGAACCACCTGATCCCGTCCGACGATCCCGCCTATACCGATGCCGATTGGCTGGCAGCCACCGCCCCCGTCTGGGACGGTGCCGTCACGGTGGGCCGCGACGGGTTGCGGATTGAATTGGGTTAATCCCGCGTCTTTTGCAGGTCTTCCAGCAGGTCCAGAAGGAGGTTGAGTTTGTCCGCCCCGAACGCCTCCTCCATCCGGCCAAGGATTGCGTTGCTGGCCACCGCATGGTCCGCGATGATCGCCGCCCCTTGGGGGGTGATGGTGACGATGGTGCGCCGGCGGTCGGCAGGGTCGCTGGTGCGGGACACCAACCCGTCCGCCTCCATCGCCTGCAATATCCGGGTGAGCGAAGGCAGCAAAAGGCAGGCTGCCAGTGCGATGGATTTCTGTTCCAGCGGCCCGCTTTCGTCCAGCACCCGCAGCACCCGCCTTTTCTGTTCATTGATCGGCGTTTGTGCCAGCATGTCCCGGATCGGACCCATCACGGTTTCCCGCGCCCGCAACAGCGCGATCGGCAAGGACCGGGATGTCCGGCGCAGCGGGTTGGCGGGCGGTGTGGCGGGCGATGTCATGGCGGGCTTATCGCTGGTTTCGGGGTGACGCTCAACCCTGTGGATTGACAGGGGCGCGTCATACGATTAACAAAGCAAGTAATTTAAGGGGAGGGATCATGCCGCATTTCCATCTGGAATATTCCCCCAATGTCGCTGACCGGATCGACATTCTGGCACTGTGCCGGGTGATCCGGGATGCGGCGGCCCAAACGGGTTTGTTTCCGGTGGCGGGCATCCGTGTCCGCGCCACCCCCAGCGTCCATGTGGTGATGGCCGATGGCAACCCCGATCATGCCTATATCGACCTGACCGTGCGGTTGCGCGGGGGGCGCGCCCTCGACGCACGCGCCGCTGCCACCGCCCATATCTGGGCCGCGTTCGAGACGTTCTGCGCCCCCGTTCTGGCCACGTCGTCCCTGATGCTGTCGATGGAAATGCGCGACATAGACCCGGACCTGTCGCCCAAGGCCAGTTCCATCCGCGACCACCTGCCACAGGATATGCAATGACCGATCTTGCCACCCATCTTGCCCTGCTGGAGACCCACCTTGCCCGGTTTCGGGACGGCGGGATTGCCCATCTGATCAACGGACAGGATGTGCGGGGGGCCGCCACGTTTGAAACCCGGTCGCCCACCGATGACAGCCTGATCTGCACTGTGGCCCGGGGCACCGCCGCAGATATCGACGCCGCTACCCGCGCCGCCCGCGCCGCGTTTCCCGCATGGGCCG
>JBGSIZ010000039.1:0-21185 GCA_041742255.1 Marivivens sp.
GCCCGCGTGGCGGTCGCCGCCGCTGTGGGCGCAGTGGATGCCGATGTTGTGTTCACGTCTGGGGCGACCGAGGCTGCCGCCCTTGCGTTGGCGGGGCGCGGGTTGTTGGGCGGTGCGGTGGAACATGACGCGGTCATGGCGTGGATTGACCCCTGTTTGCCGGTGGATGCCCATGGCCGCGTTGCCGTGTCCGATCCCGCCCGCAGCGTGGTGCAATGGGCCAATTCGGAAACCGGCGTGGTGCAGGATTTGCCCCAAGGGTTGGCCGTGTCGGATATTACCCAAGGGTTTGGCAAGCGCCCGTTTGCGTTTTCGTGGGCCGGGATTGGCATGGTGTTCTTGTCCGCCCACAAGGTGGGTGGCCCCAAGGGTGTGGGGGCCTTGATTTTTCCCCAAGGCACCGATGTTGCCGCACAGATAAAGGGCGGCGGGCAGGAAATGGGCCGCCGGTCCGGGACCGAAAATGTCATAGCCATTGCAGGGTTTGCCGCAGCCGCCACCGCTGCCCAAGCCGATCTGGCCGCAGGCCGGTGGGACGAGGTGGCCGCGGTGCGGGATTTGCTGGAGGACGCCCTTGTGTCTGGCGCAGACCAGACTATTTTAGTCGGGAAAGCCGCAGGCCGTTTGCCGAATGTCACCTGTGCCGTCACGCCCGGCTGGAAAGGCGAGACACAGGTGATGGCGTTGGACCTGGCAGGGTTTGCCATTTCTGCCGGATCCGCCTGTTCCAGCGGCAAGGTGCGCGCAAGCCGCGTGTTGCGCGCCATGGGGTTTGACGATGCCGATGCCGCCAGCGCGATCCGTGTGTCGCTGGGGCCGGAGACCACCCGAGACGAGGTTTTGCGGTTCGCCGATGCGTGGACCGCCCAGTTGAAAAAACGACGCAGCCGGGCTGCGTGAAAAGGAAAAACAATGGCCGCAGTGATTGAGACCGACGTCGTGGATGTAGCAAAAGTAGGCGTGGACCGGGACACCGTCGATGCCGTGCAAAAGTTGTCTGGCACCTACAAATACGGCTGGTCCACCGATATCGAGATGGATTACGCCCCCAAGGGCGTGTCCCCAGATATTGTCCGCCTTATTTCCTCGAAGAACGACGAACCCGAATGGATGACCGAGTGGCGGTTGCAGGCCTTTGCCCGGTGGGAAGGCATGACCGAGCCGAAATGGGCCATGGTCCAGTATCCCGAGATCGATTTTCAGGACATTTATTATTACGCCCGCCCCAAGAGCATGGCCGACAAGCCCAAATCGTTGGACGACGTTGATCCCAAGCTGTTGGAAACCTACAAGAAATTGGGTATCCCCTTGAAGGAGCAGTTGATCCTTGCGGGCGTTGAGGGGGCCGAGGACATGGGCGAGCGCAAGGTCGCCGTGGATGCCGTGTTTGACAGTGTGTCCGTGGGCACGACGTTTCAGGCCGAATTGAAGCGCGCCGGGGTGATCTTTTGCTCCATCTCGGAGGCGATCCGCGAGCATCCCGAACTTGTCCGCAAATATCTGGGCACAGTGGTTCCAGTCACCGACAATTACTATGCCACGTTGAATTCCGCCGTGTTTTCTGATGGGTCGTTTGTCTATGTCCCCCCGGGCGTCCGCTGTCCCATGGAATTGTCCACCTATTTCCGGATCAACGCCGAAAACACCGGGCAGTTTGAACGCACCCTGATCATTGCCGACAAAGGGTCCTATGTGTCCTATCTGGAAGGCTGCACCGCGCCCAAGCGTGATGTGGCCCAGCTGCACGCCGCAGTTGTCGAGATCATCATCGAAGAAGATGCCGAGGTGAAATATTCCACCGTCCAGAACTGGTATCCGGGCGATGAGAACGGTGTGGGCGGCATTTACAACTTTGTCACCAAGCGCGCCGATTGCCGGGGTGACCGCGCCCGGGTGATGTGGACCCAGGTTGAGACCGGGTCTGCTGTCACTTGGAAATATCCGTCCTGCATTCTGCGGGGCGACGATTCACAGGGTGAATTCTACTCTATCGCCATTGCCAACAATTATCAGCAGGCCGATACCGGCACCAAGATGGTCCATCTGGGCAAGCGCACCAAAAGCCGCATCGTGTCAAAGGGCATATCCGCGGGCCGCGCCCAGAACACCTATCGCGGGTTGGTGTCCATGCATCCAAAGGCCAAGGACAGCCGCAATTACACCCAATGCGACAGTTTGCTGATCGGCGATAAATGCGGCGCGCATACTGTTCCTTATATCGAGGTCCGCAACAACTCGAGCCGGGTCGAGCATGAGGCCACCACGTCCAAGGTGGACGATGACCAGTTGTTTTATTGCCGGTCGCGCGGGATGGACGAAGAAGAAGCCGTGGCGTTGGTCGTGAACGGGTTCTGCAAGGACGTGTTGCAGGCCTTGCCGATGGAGTTTGCGATGGAGGCCCAGCAGTTGGTTGCCATTTCGTTGGAAGGATCGGTTGGATGAACGATGCCGCAGTAGTTCCCGGTGGGCCGCATACCGGGGCCCGGAGCCGGGCCAATTTTCTGATCAAGCTGCTGGATGCTGGCCGCCCGATGCAGATTGCAGATGTTGGGGCCCGCCTGACAGGTGGTCCCGGTGCCCCCTATGACATGCTGATGAAGCTGGGTGCCGCCGAGTTGTCTGCGTTTGAACCCGACGCCGACGCGTTAGCCCAATTGCAGGCCGCCGATCTGGTCAATACCAAGATTTTCCCCCATGCCGTGGGCAAGCCCGGCCCTGCGACGTTCTATTCCCATCAGATCGGCACGTTGTCGTCCATTTACCGGATCAAGGAGACAGCGGCGGCCTATTTGGGCAAGAATTTCTGGGCCCGGCGCAAGATTGAAGAAATCCCGATGGACCTTGTGTCGCTGGATACCATCGCTGATTTTCCCCGGCTGGATCTGTTGAAAATGGACGCCCAAGGGGCCGAACTAGATATTCTGCGCGGGGCCAAGGACACGCTGGCGCAAGCAGTCGTCGTGATCCCGGAAGTCCGGTTTTACCAGATGTATCATGACGAGCCGATGTGGGCCGATGTGGACAGCGAATTGCGCGGGCAGGGGTTTGTCCTGCACCGGTTCATGCACCAGAAATCGGTGTGTTTGCCCGGTCCGCAAAAGCGCCGGTTCAATGTCCGCCGCAACCACAGCCAGTTGTTGGACGGTGACGCCGTTTACATCCGCGATCTGGAAACATGGGACAGATTGTCCGATGTCCAGTTGAAGATGATGGCCCTGTGCGCCGATACGGTGTTCCAGAGCCACGACCTTGTGGCCTATCTGCTGGATCGGTTGGGCGAACGAGGTGCCGTGCCAAAGAATGCCGCCCGCGCCTATGTGGACCGCGTTCCCGACGATATTTTGGGACCGATGCCCGAAAAGGATGCCGCCCCTGCCGAGGATGACGACAGCGGCGATGCCGATAGCGCGAAATGATGCCTGTTAATGATCCGTGGCGATGGACCAGTGTTGCCCGGTCTGTGCCCGATTGTGGTCAAGATTGCCTGTCACACCTGATCCCAGACGCGGGGACAGGAAACGATTGGTATGGCAGTCAGTACGACCACATTCGATGCGCGGATCGCGCGGATCAGTTCCGGGAAAACCGCCGTTTGGGTGGACCCGGAAACCGGTATACGCATGCAGCGCAAGGAAAGTGCCGCCGCCCGAATGGCGCGCGTCCAGTCGGGGCCGATGGCGTTGATCTGGCGGTTGTTGGCCGTGGTTGTGGCGGCCGGTCTTGGATTGGTGGCGGGTGTGGCCGGGCCAGTGCTGCGCGTGCAGGTGTCCGCGTTGTCAGGCTGGGTGCCGCAGGGCGACCTGTTGCTGGGTGCGGACGTGGGCGCGGCGTTTGTTCTGAGTTTCTTTCTGGTGTCGTTCCTGCCGTTTCGCGGGAAATTGATCCGGTTGGCACAGTTTGCGGGCGTGGCCGTGATGGCCGTGTTCCTGCACAATTTGGTGTGGTGGTATCCCGCACAGGCCGAACTGGCGCTTGGCGAAACCCGCGCCGCAGAGATCCGCGCCGCCGCAGCGCCGGGCACTCTGAGTTTCCTGGGCACCACTTACATCTGGTAAATCTGCGGCGGGCGGCATGTTGACCGCGACCGATCATAATGCTGTGCGCCCTGTGCTGACCATGCCCGAGGCAGAAGCCGCGTGGCTGACCCAAGCCTATGCCGACGCCCACGTTGTTCTGGAATACGGGTCCGGGGGGTCAACCGTATTGGCCGCCGAGATGCCCGGAAAAACCGTGTTTTCCGTCGAAAGCGACCCCGATTGGGCCGCCGCAATGGCAGCGTGGTTTGCCGAGAACCCGCCCAAGGCCACCGTGCATCTGCACCCGGTTGATGTCGGTCCGACCAAGGAGTGGGGTATGCCCCGCACCGACAAGGCCATTCGCCGGTTCCCCGATTATCCGCTGTCGGTGTGGGACCGTTCTGATTTTGTGCAGCCCGATACCGTATTGATTGACGGACGGTTTCGCGCCGCCTGCTTTCTGACGGTGCTGTTTCGCGCAACTGCCCCCGTAACTGTCTATTTTGACGATTATGTCGGCCGCGCCCCTTATCACCGGGTTGAACGCTATGTAAAACCTGCCGAAATCCGTGGCCGCATGGCCCGGTTTGACATCACCCCGCAGCCAATCCCGCCCCGGGATTTGCCGCTGATCCTTGCCACCTATCTGATGAAGATGTAACCGCGCGGTCCGACCCCGGGCCCGCGACAGGAGACGACAATGCTGGAAATCCGCAATCTGCATGTGAAACTGAAGGACGAGGACAAGGTCATCCTCAAGGGTGTTGATCTGTCGATCGGTGCCGGACAGGTGCATGCGATCATGGGGCCGAACGGGTCCGGCAAATCGACGATGTCCTATGTTTTGTCGGGTCGTGACGGATACGAGGTGACCGATGGCACGGCGACGCTGGACGGTGTGGACCTGTTGGCGATGGACCCGGAACAGCGCGCTGCCGCTGGTTTGTTTCTGGCGTTTCAATACCCTGTCGAAATTCCCGGCGTGGGCAACATGACGTTCTTGCGCACCGCCGTGAATGCCCAGCGCAAGGCGCGGGGCGAAGAGGAAATGTCTGCTGCTGAGTTTTTGAAAGTGGTTCGTGCCAAGGCCAAGGCATTGAAGATCGACGCCGAAATGCTCAAGCGGCCGGTCAATGTCGGGTTTTCGGGGGGCGAGAAGAAACGCAATGAAATCCTGCAGATGGCCATGCTGGAACCCAAGATGTGCATCTTGGATGAAACCGATTCCGGGTTGGATGTTGATGCGATGAAACTGGTGTCCGAAGGCGTAAATGCCTTGCGGTCCGAAGGGCGGTCGTTTCTGGTGATTACCCATTATCAACGCCTGTTGGACCATATCCGCCCCGATGTCGTACATATCATGGCCGATGGCCGGATGATCAAATCGGGGGGACCTGAACTGGCCCTTGAGGTCGAGGAAAACGGGTATGCCGATATTCTGGCGGGGGCCGTGTGATGGCCCTGCCCAAGCTGAAGGCGGATGCGACCGAGGCCCGGTTGGCCGCACTATCCCTGCCCGACGGAGCCGCATGGGCGATGGATGCCCGCCGCGCCGCATTGGCCCGAGTGGCCCGGATGGGATTGCCCGGTCGCCGTGACGAATACTGGCGATATACCGATCCTGCGTCCCTTGTGGCTGCCATCGCACCTTCTGCTGCCGTGTTTCACACGGACGAAGCCCCGGTGTTTGGCACCGTGGATCGGTTGCAGATCGTGTTTGTCGATGGCGTGTTTGATGCGCAGGCGTCCGATCCGTTGAGCGGCACGGGGATCGAGATCGAACGGCTGGCCGACGCAACCCGGCGCGATATTCATTGGGCCAAGGACGTGTTTGGCGTGTTGGAGACCCGTGGCCAGATGCCTGTGGACCGCCCGTTGGCCGCGCTGAATACTGCGTTTGCAACCGACGGCGTGGTGATCCGGGTGACGGCCAAGGTGTCCCGCCCTGTCGCGATCCGGTACGACCATGCCGATGCCGCGTCCGACGTGGCGTTGCATCATGTGATCCGGGTCGAACCGGGTGCCGATCTGACGTTGCTGGAAACCGGACCGGGCGCCGCCAGATTGTCCAAGGTGATCGAGGTGGACGTGGCCGACGACGCCGCGTTTCATCACGTTCGGTCGCAAGGCCGCGATCACGAACGCCGCGCTGTCACCGGGATTTTTGCCCGGTTGGGTGCCCGGTCTGTGTTCAAGTCGTTCACCCTGACGGTCAATGGCCGCCTGACCCGGAACGAATGCGTGATCGAGATGACGGGCAATGATGCCGTGGCCCATGTCGCGGGGGCCTGCGTTGGCGATGGCCCCGATTTTCACCATGATGACACGGTGTTCGTCACCCACGACGCGGTCGGTTGCCAAAGCCGTCAGGTGTTTAAGAAGGTGCTGCGCAACGGGGCCGTGGGCGTGTTTCAGGGCAAGATTCTGGTCAAGCCCGGTGCCCAGAAAACCGATGGCTACCAGATTTCGCAATCGTTGCTGCTGGACGACGACAGTCAGTTTCTGGCCAAGCCGGAGTTGGAGATTTACGCCGACGACGTGGTGTGTTCGCATGGGTCCACTAGCGGTGCCATTGACGATGCGGCGTTGTTTTACCTGCAATCGCGCGGCGTTCCGCGCAAGGAGGCGACCAATCTTCTGACCCTCGCGTTTTTGGCCGAAGCGTTACAAGAGGTGGAAAACGAGGCCCTGGCCGAGGATATGCGCGACCGGTTGGCGGCGTGGATGGCGCGGCGCGCCTGATGGCTGTGTCGCGCGACATTGTGCAGGCGTGGCGCGATCCGCGCGCCGTCATGCGCCGTCATCTGGCCCAAGGCCGCCGAGAAGATCGCGCACTGGCGTTCCTGATGGGGGCCTGCGTGTTGATTTTCGTGGCCCAGATGCCGTTGCAGGCTCGGTTGGCCGAGATTGACACCACCATTCCACTCGATGCCCGGTTGCAATCGACGTTTTATGCGTGGGTGCTGTTTGTGCCGGTGTTTGCCTATGCGCTGGCGGGCGCTATCTACATTGCCATGCGAATTTTCAATGCGCGGGCAGATGGTTACAAGGTGAGGCTCGGGTTCTTTTGGACCCTGCTTGCCATTGCCCCGGCCAGTTTGTTTTACGGCCTGACCCAAGGATTTCTGGGAAATGCGCCAGGAACCGCCATTGCCGGGGCAATTCTGGTGGCCGGGTTTTTCTGGATCCTGATCCAATCCCTGCGCGAAACCCTGAGAGGCGATGCAGATGTATGACGTGATGGCGGTCCGCGCCGATTTCCCGATCCTGAGCCGTCAGGTGAACGGCAAGCCGCTGGTGTATCTGGACAACGGGGCCTCTGCCCAAAAGCCCCAAGTCGTGATTGATGCGGTCACCCAAGCCTATTCCATGGAGTATGCCAATGTTCATCGTGGGTTGCATTACCTTTCTAATCTTGCCACCGACAAGTATGAGGCCGTGCGCGGCAAGGTGGCCCGGTTTCTGAATGCCCCGTCCGAGCACGATATCATTCTGAATTCCGGCACCACCGAAGGCATCAACATGGTCGCCTATGGTTGGGCCATGCCCCGGATGCAGGCCGGGGACGAGATTGTGTTGTCCATCATGGAACACCACGCCAACATCGTGCCCTGGCATTTTTTGCGCGACAGGTTGGGCGTTGTGTTGAAATGGGTCAATGTGGACGCCACCGGGGATCTGGACCCCCAAGCGGTGATTGACGCCATTGGCCCCCGCACGAAATTGGTCGCCGTCACCCATGTTTCCAATGTTTTGGGGACCGTTGTTGATGTGAAATCCATTTGCGCCGGAGCCCGTGCGAAGGGTGTGCCGGTGTTGGTGGACGGATCGCAGGCCGCTGTGCATATGCCTGTTGATGTGCAGGATATCGGGTGCGATTTCTATCCGGTAACTGGGCACAAGCTGTATGGTCCGTCGGGGTCTGGTGCGATTTATGTCGCCCGTGACCGGATGGCCGAGATGCGCCCGTTCATGGGCGGCGGCGACATGATCCGCGAAGTGACCCGCGACACGGTCACCTATAACGACCCGCCGATGATGTTTGAGGCCGGAACGCCCGGAATTGTGCAAACGATCGGTTTGGGTGTCGCGTTGGATTATCTGACCGCCCTTGGGATGGACGCCGTTGCCGACCATGAACGCACGTTGCGCGATTATGCCCGGACCCGGTTGGCCGGTCTGAACTGGGTCACGGTTCAGGGACAGTCCGCGACAAAGGCCGCGATTTTCTCGTTCACGTTGGACGGGGCCGCCCATGCCCATGACATTTCCACTGTTCTGGACAAACGCGGTGTGGCCGTGCGTGCGGGCACCCATTGCGCCATGCCGTTGATGGAGCATCTGGGTGTTGGTGCCACCTGCCGCGCGTCGTTCGGGTTGTATAATACCGTGCAGGAGGTCGATGTTCTGATCGACGCGCTGGAGTTGTGTCACGACCTGTTTGCCTGATGTTTTTACGTTGCAGGGCAGGCCGGGCACGGCTATAGCACGCAAAGTCGGTCCGTTAGCTCAGCTGGATAGAGCGCTGCCCTCCGAAGGCAGAGGCCAGAGATTCGAATTCTCTACGGACCACCATTTACCAACAGTTCTGAATTCCCGAACGCTGGGCCGGTTTTGTGGTGGTGTTTAGCCTGTCGTTAACCCGTCTGCCGGACTGTTGTCCGTGGTGGGGCGTTTTGACGGTGGGTGAGACAATGACGACAACGGGACCTGTGCAGGCGGGATTGCCTGTGTATGACGCGGCGCAGGTGGCCGCCTATCTGACCGCCGGATATTGGGGGCTGCCGCAGGGATCGGGCCTTGCGTTCAATACCGGTGCCGGGGACAGTTTGACGTTCAATGTCAGCGGGTTGACGGCCGATGGAAAAACATTGGCCCGCGCCGCATTCGAAGCGTGGGGCATGGTAACGGGTATCACATTCAGCGAAGTAACCGGGTCCGCCAAGATCACGCTGGACGATGCCCAAGCGGGAGCATTTGCGAATTTCAGTTATTCAGGGAACACATTGCTGAGCGCCACAGTGAATATCTCGGCGCAATGGTTGGCGAACTATGGCGCGACGGTGGGCAGTTACGGGTTTCAGACCTATCTGCACGAAATCGGGCATGCGTTGGGTTTGGGCCATGCAGGCGGGTATGATGGCAACGCCGATTGGGCCGCGGATGGCACCGGGTCGAACCATTATCTGAATGACAGCTGGCAGATGTCCGTCATGTCGTATTTCAGTCAAACCGAGAACGCAGCCGTGGATGCCAGCCACGCCTATGTCATTGCCCCCCAGATCGCCGATATTGTTGCCATTCAGGCATTGTATGGCACGACCGTTGTGCAGGGTGCCGATACGGTTTGGGGACAGAACGGGACCACGGGCACCTATCTGGATGCCGCCCTCGCCGTTGGGGGCAGTTTTGCGTTTGCCTTGCGCGACGATGGAGGGACCGACCGGTTGAATGCCAGTGCGGGCACCGGGTCGCAAGTCATCGACCTGCGCAGTGGTCAATTTTCCAGCCTGTGGGGTGAAACCGCGAATGTTCTGATCGCGCCAGGCAGTGTGATCGAAGAGGCCGTAGGCGGTTCCGGGGCCGACACCATCCGCGGCAACGCCGACAAGAATCAGGTTTGGGCCGGGAATGGCGGCGATACCGTGTTTGGCGGTGGTTTGAAGGACGTCATTTATGGCGAGGCTGGCAACGATACGCTGTGGGGCGAACATGGCTTGGATGTGCTGGACGGCGGCGAGGGTGATGATGTGCTGAAAGGTGGTGTTGGCAACGACGTGCTGCGCGGGGGCGATGGCAACGACGTGGTGCAAGGCGGCAGCGGGGCCGATCTGGGTCTGGGCGGCGCGGGCAACGATGTGATGTTTGGCGATTTTGGCGATGACACGCTGAACGGATATGGCGGGGCCGACACGCTGCGGGGCGGTTCCGGGGCCGACGTTTTGAGCGGGGGCGATGGCATGGACAGGTTGGTGGGCGGGCAGGGTGCCGATACCTTGTCCGGGGGCGAGGATGCCGATGTGTTCGTGTTTGAAAGCAGTTCCGGTGCCGATGTCATCCAGGATTTTGAGGTTGGGGTTGACCGGATCGGGTTAGCGGGTGTTGCCGCGATTACCAGTTTTGCGGATCTGGTCGCCGACCATCTGGCCGAGGGCGACAATGGTGCCGTGATTTCATGGGCGGGCGGGTCTGTTATTCTGGCGGGAGTGCTGGTGGCCGCGCTTGATGCCAGCGATTTCCTGTTTTGAGCGGCGCGCAACAAAAAGGCGCCAGAAGGCGCCCCGTTGTTTCAGATGTGACCAAAGCGTCAGCCGCCCCAAACCCGGACGGGGCCGCAATCCATGTGGACAAAGTTGGACCCGGAGTAGCGTCCGACACCGCCCGCGTTGCAGGCTGCTGCCGCGCGCGCCATTTGCGAAACGGACCGGGTGGCCAGCCGCAGATCGGCCGCTTGTCCCTGAAGGTGGAGCGAATTGCGCGCCACACCCGACGACGATTCCCGCAACATGGCATTGGTTTGCGGCGACCGATAGCCCGACAGGAGCATGTAGGGTTCGCTGACCTCCATCAGGTTGTGAGAGGCCGCCATGATATCGACAGTGCGCGTGTCGATCGGTTTGATCGTTCCGGTCCGCCAGTCGCGCATGAAATTTGTAACCTCTGACATCGCTTCGGTGATGTATTGACCCTCGATCCAGTAGATCATGTCGATCTTTTCGCCGGTCCGGCCCGAATACATCCGCAACCGCCGGACATCCCCGCCACCGCGCAAGAACCCGGCCGCCCCGCTGTAGGTCGGTGCGGCCACAATCGCAGTTGCAGCAAATGACCGAAGGAGAGCGCGCCGCGAAAAGATCGGTTTGGAGTCGGTCATCGGTTAACTGTCCCGTCTTTGCTTGTTCACCCACTGTATCGCGGGCTTACTGCCATCTTGTCCCCAGATGTTGCCAATCTATGCCACAACTTGATTCGCCAACCAACCTTTGATTAGCCGTGTTTTGGTTATCAAAGGTGAAATAGGCGAGAATTTGCGCAGATTTCCGAAAACCGCCGGGGTGTTGCCGTGCTGCACTGGGCGCTGGGGCATCGCAGACCGGGTGCATTGGCCTTGGTTCCCGAATGAGAGTAGACTGTTCCTGTTGTCCAAAAGCAGGATGACGCCATGATCTGATCCTTTGGGGGGTTCCATGTTTCGACGCAGCCTGATGCGCCTGAGTGTTGTCTTTGCAGTCGTGTTGGTGGGGTTTTCCCTGCTGCCAGCGACCCCGGTTCAGGCCCAAGTGACCGCATTCCGCCAAGCCGTGGCAGAGGCCGCCGCCCGTGACGAGGAACTTGCCGCGTTTTACCGGGGCCGCGAATTCGAAGGTATCTGGACCGGGTCCACGGGGGCCGACCGCACCCGCCGCAATGCGTTGATGGCGGCGTTCGACACTGCGAGCGACCACGGATTGCCTGCCGACCGTTACGACACCGCCCGGATCATGGCCCAGTTGCAGGCCGCCCAGACCCCCGCCGACCAAGGTAAGATGGAGGTCGAACTGAGCCGGTTGTTCCTTGATTATGCCCGCGCGGTGCAAACCGGATTGCTGGTGCCCGGTCAGGTCGATGGCGACATCAAGGTCGAGGTGCCCTATCGGTCCCGATTGGGGATTTTGCAGTCGTTTGAACAGGCGAACCCTGCTGCGTTCCTGCGGTCGTTGCCCCCGTCCGCCCCCGAATATACCCGGCTGTTGCGCGAAAAGATCCGGTTGGAACGGTTGCTGGCCCAAGGCGGCTGGGGCCCGACCGTGCCCGGTGCCAAGCTGGAACCCGGAGCAAGTGGTGCCCCCGTTGTCGCCTTGCGCAACAGATTGATCCTGATGGGATTCATGGACCGCAGCGCCACCCAGAACTACGACATATCGGTGCAAGCCGCTGTGCAACGGTTTCAGTCGGCCCATGGGTTGTCTGCCGATGGCGTCGCCGGAGAGGGCACGATCACCGAAATCAACGTGCCGTTGGAACGCCGTTTGCAGGCCGTCATAGTCGCTATGGAGCGCGAGCGGTGGTTGAACCGCCCCCGTGGTGCCCGCCACGTCTGGGTGAACCTGACTGATTTTACCGCCGCTATTGTCGATAATGACCGCGTCACGTTTTCCACCCGGTCCGTGGTTGGTGCGGATTCGGATGACCGGCGCAGCCCGGAATTTTCCGATGTCATGGAATTTATGGTCATCAACCCGAGTTGGTATGTGCCCCGGTCGATCATCGTCAAAGAATACCTGCCCATGTTGCAGCGCAATCCGAACGCGGCGGGAAATCTGGAGATCACCGACAGTTCCGGCCGCCGGATCAACCGGGGTGCTGTGAATTTCAGTTCCTACAATGAACGCAATTTTCCGTTCTCTATGCGCGAGCCGCCCAGTCAGGGCAATGCATTGGGGTTGGTCAAGTTCCTGTTTCCCAACCCCTACAACATCTACCTGCATGATACCCCGTCCAAGAGCCTGTTTGGCCGTGAGATTCGCGCGTTCAGCCATGGCTGTATCCGTTTGAACGACCCCTTTGATTTCGCCTATGCGTTGCTGGCCAAGCAGACGTCCGACCCCCAAGGGTTTTTCCAGCAACGGCTGGCCACTGGGGCCGAGACCCGTGTTGATCTGGCCGAACCCGTGCCCGTTCACATCGTGTATCGCACCGCGTTTACCAATGTGACCGGCAGTTTGCAGTTCCGCCGCGACATCTATGGCCGGGATGCCCGGATTTGGGCCGCCTTGGCCCGCGAAGGGGTGGCTGTGCGCGCTGTTCAGGGCTAGACCCGGATCAAAGCGGGGGCAGGAATGGCATATCGCATCGCAGACATTGCAGCGGCCTTGGGCGCGCAGGCCTATGGCGACGTTGATCTGGTGGTAACGGGTGCGGCAGAGCCAGGCAGCGCCGGGCCGGACGATCTGGCGCTGGCGATGTCCCCGGCCTATGGAGATGCACTGGCCCATGGTGCCGCTCGCACGGCTGTTGTCTGGCCGGGTGCCGATTGGCAGGCGATGGGGTTGCAGGCCGCGATTGTGGCTCCGCGTGCCCGGTTGGCCATGGCCCGGTTGACCCAGATGCTGGATACCCCGCTGATCCCGGCCACGGGCGTTCATCCTGCCGCGTTGATTGATCCGACCGCACGGGTGGCCGCAGGTGTCACCATTGGCCCATTTACCGTGGTGGGGGCCGGGGCCGAGATTGGTCCAGGCACCTGCATCGCCGCCCATGTGACCATTGCAGCGGGGTCCCAGATTGGCCCCGATTGCATGATTTTGGAAGGCGTGCGCGTGGGGCGGCGTGTGACCTTGGGTGCGCGGGTGATCCTGCATCCGAATGTTGTTTTGGGCGCGGACGGGTTTTCCTATGTCTCCGCCACCCCGTCCAACGTGGAGCGTGCCCGTTCCACATTGGGGACAGCCCCTGCGCAGGTTCCCGATGATCCCACATGGCACCGTATTCATTCGCTGGGCGGCGTTGCCATTGCCGATGATGTGGAGATTGGCGCGAATTCCACCGTGGACGCGGGCACCATTCGCCCGACCCGGATCGGCCCCGGCACCAAGATCGATAATCTGGTGCAGGTGGGTCACAATGTCGTTCTGGGCGCCCATTGTCTGATGAGCGCCCAATCCGCCATTGCCGGATCAACCGTGGTTGGCGACCGCGTGGTGTTTGGCGGCCGCGCTGCTGCTGCCGACAATATCACCATTGGCGATGATGTGGTGTTAGGTGGCGGCACCATCGTGTTGTCCAATGTGCCCGCAGGCCGTGTGATGATGGGATACCCTGCCGTCCGCATGGACACCCATATCGAAAGCTACAAGGCCCTGCGCCGGTTGCCCCGTCTGATGCGCGACTGGGCCAAATGGCAGAAAGCGGTTCCCATGCCGCCCGAGAGTGACTAAATCAGCGCAGCAATGACAATGGGACACCGGCCATGGATGTGCGCGACAAAGTGATTTCAATCCTTGCGGAACAGGCGGTTCTGGAGCCGTCGGATGTGACGCTCGAGGCGACGCTAGACGATCTGGGGATCGACAGTCTGGGTCTGGTCGAGAGCATTTTCGCCATCGAAGAAGCGTTCGACATCACCGTCCCGTTCAACGCCAACGACCCCGCCGACAGCGAATTCGACATATCCTCGGTTGCCGCCATCATCGGGGCGGTTGAGAAACTGGTCAAGGATCAGGCGTGAGGCGCGTTGTCATCACGGGTGCCGGCACGATCAACCCGCTGGGCCATGATGTGCCCAGCACGCTGGAGGCCATGCGCGAGGGTCGCTGTGGGATTGGGCCGCTGGTCATCCGCGATGTCGAGCGGTTGTCTGTCCAGATTGGCGGGCAGGTGCGCGATTACGACGAACACACCCATTTCAACCGCCAACAGATTGCCTTGTATGATCGGTTTACCCAATTCACCCTGTTGGCCGCCCGGCAAGCGATGGAGCAATCCGGTCTGAAGCTGGTTGGCGCGCTCGCCGACCGGTCGGGTGTCATCTTTGGCACGTCGGGTGGTGGGTTGACCACGCAGGATGAAAATTACCGGGCCGTTTATGAAGAGGGCAAGAACCGCGTTCATCCGTTCATCGTCCCCAAATTGATGAACAACGCCGCCGCCAGCCATGTGAGCATGGAATGGAACCTGCGCGGCCCGACATTTACCGTCGCCACCGCCTGTGCATCGTCCAATCACGCCTTGGGGTTGGCGTTTCAGATGGTGCGCGCGGGGATGTCGGATGTGATGGTCACGGGCGGGTCCGAATCCATGTTGTGCTTTGGCGGGGTCAAGGCGTGGGAAGGGCTGCGCGTGATGTCCAAGGACGCCTGCCGCCCGTTTTCCGCCACCCGTAACGGGATGGTCCAAGGCGAAGGGGCCGGCGTGTTCGTGTTCGAGGAATATGACCATGCCCGCAAACGCGGGGCCGAGATTTTGGCCGAGGTCATTGGGTTTGCCATGTCGAGCGATGCGTCCGATATCGTCATGCCGTCCAAACAAGGGGCCGCCCGCGCGATTGCCGGAGCGGTCGCCGATGCCCGCGTGGCCAAGGAGTCTGTGGGATATATCAACGCCCATGGCACAGGCACCGCTGCGAATGACAAGACCGAGTGCGCCGCCGTCGCCGATGTGTTTGGCGTCCATGCCGACCGGTTGATGATTTCCTCGACCAAGTCCATGCATGGCCACTTGATTGGCGGCACCGGTGCCGTGGAATTGTTGGCCTGCATCATGGCCCTGCGCGACGGGGTCATTGCGCCCACCATCGGCTATGAAGAACCCGATCCCGAATGTGCGCTGGATGTCGTGCCCAATGTGGCCCGCGACGCCAAGGTGGATGTGGTGTTGTCCAACGCCTTTGCCTTTGGCGGGTTGAATGCCGTTTTGGCGTTGCGCCGCGCCAGTTGAGGTTCCGGACGAGACTGGTGCGCAGAACATGAAAACGCCGCCCGGTTCGGGGCGGCGTTTTGTATTTCGAACGTTGCCTTACTGGCCAGCGGGTGCGGCCGCTTCGGCCGCCGTGATGGCCGCGGTAAAGCCGGATAATGATACCGCGAGATCAACCCGAGTTTCAGGGTTGGCCGCCGGCACAATGGTCACGGTGCCGTTTGCCCCGCCTTTGAACTGGTCGATCATCGCCTGGGTGAACCCAACCCGCGCGACGCAACCGGCCCGGTTGCAGAAGGTAAAGTCATAGACCCGCGGTTCGTTGCCATCGACCTTGATCGTCAGTTTGGCGGGCAAGTAGGTTTCCAGCGGTGCCACGATATTGGCACCCGCGGCGGCCTCTTGGCCCGGAGGCAGCGGAAACATGGTGAATTCAACCACCGGATTGCCGTCTGCATCGTTCAAGAGTTGATACAACTGGCACGGGTCGCTGCCGGTGTCGGATTTGACGCACCGCATCGACCAATCGCCATAGGTGTCGCGGATATAGGGTTGGCCAACCTGCGGTTCGCCGGTGTCCGTCACGGGGGTGCCCAGATCGAGAGCGTTGGGATCGGCGGGTGTTTCCGTGGCGGTTTCGGGAGCGGTTTCTGGGGCGGGGGTTTCTTGCGCGACGGTCATGCCTGCGGTGGTCATCAGCAGGGCGAGGGTCAGCGGCAAAAGAGATTTCAACATGGGTTTTCCGTTTTTGACTGCATTTTGCGTTGTCTATCATGGCTGTTGGGTCAAGTCAGGGGGGAAACGGTGCCCAATTGCGCGACGAGTTGCCGATCGGGCCGCGCCCAAGTCGCATCAGCCATAGAAAAAGGGGCCATCCCGGGCCCCTTTTTCCAAATTCTCCCTGCCGGACTTTGCCGACTTACTGTTACAAAAGTTACGTAATGGCACGCTCCGCGTCAACCGGAATTGCGGGACAGCGACGGGCAGGTTCGGCATTTCCCCAAAAAAAGACCGCGCCCGAAGGCGCGGCAAGTCTGACAGGGAGGAAGTTGTGCCGCCCCGGAGAACAGGTGGGGCCGCACCGTTTCAATCTGGCACAGACTGATTAAGAATGTATTTTGACGACAGCGGCGCAGTGCCGGACCCAAAAGGACGAGTAACCCCATGACCGATGCGATTTTCATAGGCGGTGGCGGCGATGGCTATGCCGCGCCCCAGCAAATGCTGTTGAGCTATGCCAACCGTCACGGGCTGATCGCGGGGGCCACGGGCACCGGCAAGACGGTCACCTTGCAGATTTTGGCCGAAGGATTTTCTGCCGCCGGTGTCCCGGTGTTTCTGTCCGACGTCAAAGGCGATTTGTCCGGGCTGGCGGTGGCGGGCGTGGAGACCCAAAAACTGCATGGCCCGTTCATGAAACGCGCCGCCACCATTGGTCTGGACCTGCAGTATGCCGCATTTCCCGTCACGTTCTGGGACCTGTTTGGTGAACATGGCCACCCGATTCGCGCGACCGTGGCCGAGATGGGCCCGTTGTTGCTGTCCCGCCTGATGGACCTGACCGACGCCCAGGAAGGCGTCTTGAACGTCGCATTCCGGGTTGCCGACGAGGATGGATTGCCCCTGCTGGATCTGGAGGATTTGCAGGCCCTCCTGGTGTGGTGCGGTGAGAATGCCAAGGATTTGTCGCTGCGGTATGGCAATGTCGCGGCGGCGTCCGTTGGCGCCATCCAGCGCGCATTGCTGGTTCTGGAAAATCAAGGCGGTGCCGCGTTGTTTGGCGAACCTGCCCTCGACCTTGCTGATACGATGCGCACAGATGTGGACGGTCGGGGCCGGATCAGCATTCTGGCCGCCGATAAACTGATGGCGTCGCCCCGGCTTTATGCCACGTTCCTGTTGTGGTTGTTGTCCGAATTGTTCGAGGAGTTGCCCGAGGTCGGTAACCCCGACAAACCCAAATTGGTGTTCTTTTTCGACGAGGCCCATTTGTTGTTTAAGGATGCCCCCAAGGCGTTGGTGAGCAAGGTGGAACAGGTTGCCCGGTTGATCCGGTCCAAGGGGGTCGGCGTATTTTTCATCAGCCAGAACCCGTCCGACGTCCCCGAGGAGGTGTTGGGCCAGTTGGGGAACCGGGTGCAGCACGCCTTGCGCGCGTTCACGGCCAACGATCAAAAGGACTTGCGCGCCGCCGCTGACACCTATCGCCCAAATCCCCGGTTTAACACTGCCGAGGCCATCCGCGATGTCGGAACGGGTGAGGCGTTGACGTCCATGCTGGAGGAGAAGGGCGTGCCGGGTGTGGTCGAGCGCACGTTGATCCGGCCTCCGTCATCGCAGTTGGGTCCGATTGACGCCGCCCAGCGCCGGCAGGTGATTGCCGCGTCGCCGATTGCGGGCAAGTATGACACCCGGTTGGATCGCGACTCCGCTGCCGAAATATTGGCACGCAAAGCCGATGCTGCCGCCAAGGACGCCGAGGAGGCAGAACAGCGCGACGCCGCCAAAGCAGAGGCCGACCGCGAGTTCAAGAATGCCCGCCGCTATGATCGCGACACGCCCACCACATCCCGCGCCCCGCGCCGCACGGAACGATCATCGGGCGGGTTTGGCGACGCTATTGCCAATGTCGTGGTCAAGGAATTGAAGGGGACCACGGGCCGCCGGATCGTGCGCGGCATTCTGGGTGGGTTGTTCAAGGCCCGGTAAGGGCGCGGCTATAGCGGTTTGATCTTGAGCGTGGCGATCCGGTTTTCTTCTTTTTCAAGGACTTCAAAGCGGAAGCCATGAAAGCTGAAGACTTGACCCACGACCGGGATCATCTGCGCTTCGTGAATGACAAGGCCCGCGACCGTGTTCGCCTCGTCATCGGGCAGGGACCAGTCGCGGGATCGGTTCAGGTCCCGCAGGGTCATTGACCCGTCCACGATAAAGGCCCCGTCGTCTGTCACCTCGATCTGCTTTTCTTCGTCGGTGTCGAATTCGTCCGCGATTTCACCCACGATTTCTTCGAGGATGTCTTCGAGCGTGATCAGCCCCTGAAGCCCGCCGTATTCATCCACCACCAAGGCAAAATGCGTTTTGCGTTTCAGGAACGCACGCATCTGGTCGTCCAGCGTTGTGGTTTCGGGCACGAAGTAGGGGGCCATCGCGACGTCGAGGATGTTGAATTTCGCCAGCTCCTTGCGGTTGATGGTGCCGTCCGCCAGCATTTTATACATCGCACGGAGCAGGTCCTTGGCGTGGATGATGCCGACGATGTTTTCCTGCGTGTCGAGGTAAAGGGGCAACCGCGTGTGGCTGCTTTCCAGACACCGCGCGAGGATGTCTTGCGGGGGCAGGCCGACGTCGATCATCTCGATGCTGGAGCGATGCACCATCACCTCTTCGACCATGCGCTGCCCCAGATCGAGTGCGCCCAGAATGCGATCACGGTCTTCTTTTTCCACCACCCCTTCGGAATGGCCAAGTTGCAGCGCACCGGCGATTTCTTCGCGCACCGCGAGGATGTTGCTGTCCGGATCAGTTTGCACCCCGAACAAGGACAACACCAGCCGCACGAACCATCGCACCGCTGCAACGACAGGTGAAAACAGCAGAATTACAAGGGAAATGGGCCGCGCCACCCGTGCCGACACGATTTCAGGGTTGGTGATGGCATAGGTTTTCGGCAGAACCTCGGCAAAAATGAGGACCAGCAGGGTCATCACCAGTGTCGCCATGGCGACTCCGTTTGGTCCGAAGAGTTTGGTGAGCAGCGCCGTGGCCAGCGATGTAGCGAGGATGTTGACCACGTTGTTGCCCAACAGGACGGACCCGATCAGGCGTTCGCTGTCTTCGGTGACCGCCAGCGCTCGCGCTGCCCCCGCCGATCCTTTGTCCGCCGCAGACCGCAATTTGCCCCGCGACGACGCCGTAAGGGCCGTCTCGGACCCGGAAAAGAACGCGGACAGGAACAGAAGCACGGCAATTGCGGCGGCAGTGAACCAGAAGGCAGCATCAAGAACGGCGGTCGTCATGGGGGGCTTTCAGCGGATTAAATACAGGTGTGTTATGGGGGTTGGGGGGCCGGGCATCAAGCCTTGCGCGGGGCCGGGGTGGAATTTGCCAGCGGATGATGGTCCATGACAAGGTCGCGCAGCCGATCCTGCAACACATGGGTGTAGATTTCCGTTGTGGCCACATCCGCGTGGCCCAACATCGTCTGGATCGACCGCAAATCCGCCCCCCCCGCCAGAAGATGCGTGGCAAAGGCGTGCCGGATCGTGTGCGGTGTGACCATTTCGGGCGAAATCCCGGCAAGGACGGCCAATTCCTTGATCAGGCCAAAGAAACGGTGCCGCGTGAGGTGCCCGGTTTTTCCGGTGGATGGGAACAGGTAGCGCGATGCCGGTTTGCCGGATTTGACCGCTGCTGCCTCGGCCCGGTCGCGGTGGTCGATCCAGTCCCGCAAGGCCGCCCGTGCGCCGGGTGACAGGGGTACCAACCGTTCCTTGCCCCCTTTGCCCCGCACAAGAAGCATGGTGGGGTTGCCCCGGCCCGCCGCCACTGGCAGTTCCACGAGTTCGCTGACCCGCATGCCCGTGGCGTAAAGCAGTTCGAGCAAACAGGTGTTGCGCAGGTGATCCCGGCCCGGATGACGGGCGGCGGCCAACAACCCGTCCACCTGTTCAATCGTGAGGGTCTTGGGCAGCGTCCGCGCCTTGCCCGGACCTTTGATCCGGATCGCCGGGTTGTCCTTGCGCCAGCCTTCGTCAAATGCGAACCGGAAAAGTTGCCGGATGGCCGACAAGCGGCGCGCGCGTGTGGCTTTGGACAGCCCCTCGGCCTCGCATCCGATCAGGTAGCCTTCTACGGCGTCTTGTGTGGCAGTCGCATAGTGGAGGCCCCGGTCCGCCAGCCAATCGCCAAAGGATGCAAGGTCACGCGCATAAGCCAGTTGGGTGTTGTGGGCCGCGTCCAATTCGGCCGCTTGGGCGGCCAGAAATGTCTGCACCCAGCGCCCCATGGGTTGGCTGGCCGACGGATGGGTCATGTCGCCCGGTCCAGTAAGAGGTATTGCAGGGCCGTGCGCCGTGCCACGTCCTCTAACCCGACCGACCGCAGAAACGCGATGCCGTCCCCAACCGCCTTTGGGTCGCCTGTCAGCCCTTGGTCGATCAGGGAAATCGCGCGCAACATCGCCTCGCCCAGTTTGCCGTTCTGGGCCAGCGTGTCCAGTTCTGGTGGCGGTGCGTCGGTGAACCCTGCCACGATGGCCCGGTCCCGCGCCGTCACGGGCACGGCCGTTGCCCCATCGCCCAGCGCCACCGACCGCAGGAAAGCCCCGCGCGGGGTGGTCGTGACAGCAGCGGTCGCGACGGTTTCATAGTCCGGGGACAAAAGCCCGATTTCAAACGCGAGCGTGGCCGCGTCCCCGGTCAGCCCCGCACCTGATAGTTGTGTGGTATAAAGGCGGGCAAACGCCACTTCGAGCCGGGCTGCGACCATAGCGGGCCAGACGGTGCGCAAGGTGTCCGCGGTGGTGGCGACGTCTTTGGTTGCCAACGCCGTTTCGAACGCCTGAATAGCGGCGGCCCGGTCCCAGATACCCCCAGATGCCGCAGGCCGCCGCGCCGTATAGAGCGCCTGTAGCACGTTTTCCGACAGAGCCCCGTTCCGCACCAGCCGTTCTGCCGCCTCCATCTGATTGCGCCAGCCCGCACCGTCCCCAAGGTCAGCATGGGCAAAGGCGCGGGGCAGGGTGGCTGTGGGCATGCGTTCGCCCACGGCCTC
>JBGSIZ010000040.1:0-3533 GCA_041742255.1 Marivivens sp.
GCCAGCCACGCGGGGCGGGGGCGCTCCACCCGGCCCTTGTAAGGGTTCAGGAACCAACCCCGGTTGTCGGCCCCGCGCGGGCGTCCCAACACGGCATTGACGACCTCATAGGCCATCAATTGGCCGGTGGTCAGAACCATCGGGGCAAACGACATCCGGCTGCGGCGGCCCGCAACCACATCGCCCACCATCGCCAGATCAACGTATTGGCGGGACGACGAATGGATCACCACCCATTCGGCCTCGCGCAGGAATGCGCCCGCACGCTGATCGGGGGTCAACTTGTCCCAATCGGTGCCGATGGTGGGATACTGCAACCGGACCTCGTGGGGGGTGTCGGTCGGACGGGTGACATAGATGGACGGCAACGGCGACGCATAGGCATCAATCACGGTTTTGCCAGCGGCACGGGCACGGCGATACAACAGCAGGGACGCGCCCAGATCATCGGTGCCGTTCACGACCACGGCGGCGCGGGCCATGGCCTCGTCCAGATGATCGGGCCAATCCTCCTTCCAGACGGTGATCTCCAGATCGGGGTTGATGCGGCGGCACACCTCGGCGGTGGCCTGCGCCTTGTGAACGCCAATCGTATCGGCAAAGGCAAAGGCCTGACGGTTCAGGTTGCTCACCTCGAACACGTCAATATCGGCAAGGATCAGGTGCCCGATACCCAACCGGGCCAACGCCATGACACAGGCCCCGCCCATCCCGCCAGTGCCCGCGACAAACACGGTGGCACCGCGCAACAGGTCCTGTTCGGCTTGGGTGACAAACCCGATATTGCGGGTGGTCATTTCGGCATAATCAAACATCGGACTGTCCTTGGGCTGGGCGCAAAATGCCAAACGGCTTGGTGCTGTCGGACCAGTAAACAAGCGGCAGGATCAACCGGCGCAAGGCCACCAACGCCCCCGTGACGATCAACCCGGCAAGGGCGGATTTCGGGACCTCGCGGGACAAATACCGGGCGATGGCGGCCATATCCATGCGGCCCAACTGGATCACATCATCGCCCCGGTCATAATCCAATGCTTCGGCGCAAAAGGCGTTATAGGCTTCGTTGCGATGCTTTGCGGCGACCTCAAACGACTTTTTCAGATCATCGGACCCGCCGGTATAGGCGTTGGTTATGACAAACCGGTCCTCGTCAAACCCGGCCTCGGGGCCCACACCAAACACGGCGCGGTGGCCTTCCATGATGCGGCGGGCCAGCAACAGATGGGTCAGGGTGCGACGTTCGGCGCGGGGCTGGGGCCAGACATCGGAAAACATCTCGGACACCATGCCCACCACGGCGGGCACCTGGGTCACATTGGAAATCCACACCGGGCGGAACTGCTTGCGGAAAAAGATCAGAAAACAGGTCAACCCATACAGCACCCAACTCAGGGACTTGGACCGCTCGTCGGGGTCCACCATGACAAGGCCCAGATGCAGCACCTCGGTCGGGGCTGGCTCGGTGGCGACCTCCATCACAGCCAGCGCGTTGAACGCAACAGGGGTGCCGTCACGACGCCGGACCAGCGTGATAATGGTCTGTTCCATCCGGGCACGGTCACCGGAAAACACGCCATAGGTCAAACTGCCCGCGGCAAGGGTCTTGGACGCGATGGTGCGCAAATCGGCGGACAAGGCGGCGATCTCGGGTTCGGTCATCCACCGGCCGGGGCGTTCCATGATGCGGACGGTCAACGTGCGGCCAGACCGCATCGTGACGTCCATATACCGGCGCGCAGCCGCCTTCAGTATCGCCCGAAACACGCTGTCACCCCGTCGCTACCTCGGGCAAACGGTATCAGGCAGGACAGAGGGCGCAAGGTCGGGGTTTCCTGCCCCTGCCCTGCCCTGCCCCGCCCTGTCCCGCCAATCCCGCACCGCCTCAGACGTAACGGTTCACCAGATTTTCCAACCGTTCCTGCCGACCGGACCGGGGGGCAGGATTGATGCCTTGGGTCAACACGCGGTCAGTGATCGCCTCGATATCCATACCCAACAGATCGGACGTGTCCCACCCAGCATACCGATCGGCGCGGGCGGCCTCCAGCTTGCCGTCCGCCAGCATCTTGGCGGCGGCCTTCAACCCGGCGGCACAACAATCCATGGCACCGACATGGGCAAGGATCAGATCGGCGGGGTCAATGCTCTGGCGGCGGACCTTGGCGTCAAAATTCGTGCCACCCGTAGTGAACCCACCGGCGCGCAACACCTCGTAATACGCCAGCGCCATTTCGGGCACGTTGGTCGGGAACTGGTCGGTATCCCACCCGGACTGATAATCGTTCTTGTTCATGTCGATGGACCCAAAGATGCCCAATTCGCGGGCAAGGGCCAATTCGTGTTCAAACGAATGACCGGCCAGAATGGCATGGCCCTGTTCGATATTGACCTGCACCTCGCGCTCCAGCCCGAATTCCTTGAGGAACCCATACACGGTGGCGACATCGTAATCGTATTGATGCTTGCTGGGTTCCTGCGGCTTGGGTTCGATCAGGATGGCACCCTTGAACCCCTTCTTGTGCTTGTAATCGACAACCATCTGCAAGAACCGGCCAGCCTGGGCGCGCTCGCGGCCCATATCGGTGTTCAGCAGGGTCTCATAGCCTTCGCGGCCCCCCCACAAAACGTAGTTCTCGCCGCCAAGCTGCATCGTGGCATCCATACAGGATTTCACGGTGGCGGCGGAAAAGACGTAAACATCGGGGTCGGGGTTGGTGGCAGCACCGGACATGAACCGGCGGTGGGAAAACAGATTGGCGGTGCCCCACAACAGCTTGACGCCGGTCGCCTCCATCTTGGACTGGAAATAATCGGTGATCTCCTGCAACCCGCGCAGGTTTTCGGCGAAATCGCGGCCTTCGGGGCGGACATCGGCATCGTGGAAACAGAAATACGGGGCACCAAGGATCTGGAACATCTCGAACGCGACATCGGCCTTCATCTTGGCAGCGGCCATGCTGTCGGAAAACCACGGGCGGTCAAACGTCTGGCCACCAAACGGGTCACCGCCTTGCCACGCGAACGAATGCCAATAGGCAACGGCGAACCGCAGATGGTCCTTCATCGCCTTGCCCATCACCACCTCATCGGGGTTGTAATGACGGAAGGCGTAATCGTTTTCGGAGCCAGGCCCCTCATAGCGAACAGGGGCAATACCCTTGAAAAAGTCGGTCATGTCAGTGCCTTTCGATCAAAGCCCGGTCAGGGCCGTGTATGCGGCGCGGTAGCGCGCGTGGGCCTCGGCGAATGCCGGAGCGGTTGACTGGTCTGGGTCCACAACCCGGTCGATGGGGGGTTGGGTGGCAATGTCGGGTCCGGCACCCGTGGCGGCCATCCGGGCCAACCGGGCGGCCCCCAATGCGGCGCCAAAATCCCCGGCGCCCGGCACGTCCAGCGGAATGTTCAACGCGGACGCCAACACCTGCAACCAATAGGTTGACTTGGCCCCGCCCCCAATCGCCAACGCGCGGGCGATGGTGGTGCCGGTGGCCGCAAGGGCATCGCGGCAATCGGCAAAGGCATAGGCGACGCCT
>JBGSIZ010000041.1:0-3058 GCA_041742255.1 Marivivens sp.
GCGGATAGGCCGCGTGCCCCTGCACCCCGCGCACCGTGAACCAGACCGTCAGCGACCCGCGCCGCCCGATCTTCATCGCGTCGCCCAGCACGTCCGGGCAGGTGGGTTCCCCCACCAGACAGACCGACATCGCCTCGCCCCGCGCCGCCATCCAGTCCAGAAGGGCGGTCGTCCCATCCTGCGCGTCGCCTTCTTCGTCCCCGGTGATGGCCAGAACGACGGCCCCGTCGGGCGGCGTTTGCGCCACAAAGTCAATCGCGGCGGCGGCAAAGGCCGCCACACCGGATTTCATGTCCGTCGTGCCCCGGCCATACATCCAGCCGTCCACCGTTTCGGCGGAAAACGGCGGGTGGGTCCAATCGGCGGGATTGCCCACGGGCACCACATCCGTGTGCCCGTTGAACCCGAATGTCCGGTTGGCCCCTTGCCGCCCCCAGCGGGCATAAAGGTTGCAAATCCCCCCCCGGTCCACCCGCCAGCAGTCAAACCCGCCCGCCCGCAGATGTTTCTCAAGCACCGTCAACGCCCCGCCTTCCTCCGGCGTCACAGAGGGGCAGCGCACCAGTTCGGCGGTCAGGGCGACAGGATCAACGGGATGGGGCATGGGCGTCTCCTTTGCCACCAAGGGCTACCTTGGGCGAGAGAGGAGCGCAACGGGGGGGCCTGTTGCACCCGCGCGACAGTGCGCAGACGGCGTGACGCCCACGGCGCAAAGGATTGCCCGACAACGATTTTTTGCCGTAGATTGGCCATAATAATTGACCCGAGGCAGGGCAAACCCAAAATGGGGCGTGGCGAGCAGTAGATGCCACAACATATAGCGAACGGGCAAACGCCCGGCGTGCGGGAATGCGCGGCCAACGGTCCGAAAAGGGGCTGTTACATTGGTTGCTGGCGTTGAAATAGGCTATAACACCTCTGCGACCGCGTTGCAGATGGCCAACACCATCTTTGGTGAGGGCGCGGTTGTCACCGGGGCGAGCTACACCGGTGCCGCCGGATCATCGGCGATTTATTCCAACGGGCAACTGGCCGCCGGGGTCGCCCCATCGACCACGGGCGTGATCCTGTCCACCGGGAATGCCAGCAGTTTCACAACGCAAAACAGTTTCCAGTCGAACACCTCGACCCAAACCTCGACCAACACAACGGGCGTGGACAACAACGCACAGTTCAACGCGGTCGCCGGGGCCACCACCTATGACGCGTCATGGCTGCAGGTGGATTTCATCCCCGACGGCAACGTGATGACGATCAATTTCGTGTTTTCGTCCGAAGAATACCCGGAATATTCCAACACGATCTACAACGACACCGTGGGCGTCTGGATCAACGGCGTGAACGTGCCGTTGTCGGTGGGCGACGGGTTGACGGCGGTTGGCAACGTCAACCAGACCGAAAACCTGAACCTGTTCAAAAGCAACACGGGCGACCAGTTCAACACCGAAATGGACGGGTTCACGGTCACCCTGAAACTGACCATTCCGGTCAATCCGGGCGTGGTGAACACGATCAAGATCGGGATCGCGGACGTAGCGGATTCGTCCTACGATTCGAACCTGTTGATTGCCGCGGATTCCGTCCAGACCAAGCTGGTGGCCATCGACGACGCCGTGACTATGAAAGAAGGCACGACAAAGATCGTCGATGTTCTGGGCAACGACATCAACAATTCGCCCGGCACGTTGCAGATCACCCATATCAACGGCGTGGCCGTGACCGCAGGCCAAAGCGTGACATTGGCCACCGGGCAGGTGGTCACGCTCAATGCCAACGGCACGTTTTCGATCACCACAGACGGCGACAACGACACCATCAGTTTCACCTATGGGGTGAAATCGGTGAACGGGGTCGGGTCCCAGCTGCACAACGATGTGGGCATCGTTACGGTTGAAACGATCCCTTGTTTCGTGGCCGGCACCCGCATCCTGACCCCCACGGGAGAGGTCGCGGTAGAGGATCTGCGCCCCGGCGACATGGTCGTCACCCGTGACGAAGGCGCCCGCCCGATCCGCTGGACCGGGCAACGGCGCGTGGCAGCCACGGGGGCCATGGCCCCGGTCCGGATCGCCGCCAACACGTTTGGCCTGCATGGCGAGGTCTGGGTATCGCCACAACACCGCGTGTTGTTGCTTGACGTCATGGCCGACCTTCTGTTCGGCGAACCCGAGGTGTTGGTGGCGGCCAAATCCCTGCTGAATGACCAATCGGTGCGCCGGATCGAAGGCGGCGATGTGACCTATGTTCACCTGCTGTTTGACCGTCATCAGGTGATCTATTCCGAAGGGTTGGCCACCGAAAGTTTCCTGCCCGGACCGCAAACCGCCCGCGCGTTTGACCAGCCCCAGATCGACGAGATTTGCGCGTTGTTCCCCGACCTGAACCGCAACGATTGGGCGGGTTATGGGGCGGCCGCCCGGCGCACCCTGAAACCGCACGAAGCGCAGATCCTTCTGGCTGCGCAGCGGGTGGGCTGACCGGGTGGGCTGGATCGGGATCACATCGCGCGACCTGCGCCAGTTCGAGCCGGGGGGGCTTGATGCCGCGCCGACGGCGGGCGCACTTCGCCTGTTGGCCAGCGGCACGCTGTTGATCGAACACGATGTCACCGTGGCCGCAGGGCGACAGAATATTCTGCGGTATGGGGCGCGGGCGCCCTGGACCGCTGGCCTGACCGTGTGCATCGATCCGGACGGGACCGTATCCGTGTTGCAAGGGCAAGGCGACAGGTCTGCCGCGTTTGCGGTGCAAACCGACCTGACCGGATATGTCCCCGAAACCGTGATCTGGTTCACATGGGATGGCCCGGCGCGCCGCGCCGTGCTGACCGTGATGAACGGGGCAACAGGGGCCCTGTTCCAGACCGAAGGGCGCGGGCCCTTGCCCCTGTCCCTGACCGATGCGGAACGTATCCTGACCGGGTCCGACCTGTGCGTGATGGGAACCGGGCACCGATTTGCGGCCATTTCGGGCCGGGTGGAACCCTCCGGGCCGGGCGGCACGCTGGACCCGGACGGCATCGTCATGACCCCCAAGGGGCCGGCATCGCTGGGCCGCC
>JBGSIZ010000042.1:0-3392 GCA_041742255.1 Marivivens sp.
GGCTGGCGGGCGGAGTGTCGGCGGCGCCATGAGCTGGGGCGAGGCCAAGGCGCTGGCACCCTTCGCGGAAAACTCGCCGTTCTACGGGCTGACAGTGCCCACCGATGTCACGGTGTCCAGTCAGGTGATGGCGCAACCGGACCCGACCTTGGCGGCGCGGGTCATCGCGCAACTGGCGGACGGCACGCCGCTCGTGACGCGCAAGGAACTGGGGCTGGGGCAGGTCGTCCTGTTCCACGTTACGGCCAACGCGGAATGGTCCACGCTGCCGCTGTCGGGGCTGTTTGTGCAGCTTCTGGAACGGCTTGCGGTGTCCACCCGCCCCGTGACCGCCACCGCACAAGACCTCGAAGGGACCATCTGGATGCCGCAGGACGTGCTGGACGCCTTTGGGCGGTTGTCGCCCACCGACACGCTGCCGGGGGTCGCGGGCGAGGATCTGGCCGTGGGTCTTCCCGGCCCGGACCTGCAACCGGGGCTCTATGCGGGCGAGGATCGTCGGATCGCGGTCAACGTCATCGGGGCGGACACAACGCTTGGCCCTGCGGTCTGGCCCGCACGGATCACGGTCGAAGGCTTGGCGCGGCTGGCGGAACTGGGGCTCAAAGGCTGGCTGCTGGGCGCCGCGCTGTGCCTTCTGTTGATCGATATCCTTGCGTCGTTGTTCCTGTCGGGGAAATTGCGCGGCCCACGGGCGCAGGTTGCGGCGGCCGTTCTGGCGCTGTTTCTGGCCCCCCTGCCCCAGCCCGGTGAGGCGCAAACGGAGGACGATTTCGCCATCGCGGCAACCAGCCGCGTTGTGCTGGCGCATGTGCTGACCGGGGACGGCGCGGTGGACGATGTGGCGCTGGCAGGGCTGCGGGGGCTGACGCAAACGCTGTTCCAACGGACCTCGATCGAACCGGCAACGCCCATCGGGGTGGATATCGAACGGGACGAACTGGCGTTCTTTCCCCTGCTCTATTGGCCGGTGACGGCGACCACGCCCCTTCCCTCGCGGGACGCTTACGCAAAACTCAACCGCTATCTGCGGTCGGGCGGCATGATCGTGTTCGACACCCGCGACGGGGACACGGCCGGCTTTGGATCGGCCACGCCCGAAGGTCGGCGGCTGCAATCCATCGCACGCGGTTTGGACATTCCGCCACTGGAACCCTTGCCCGCCGACCACGTTCTGACCCGGACCTTTTACCTGCTGCAGGAATTTCCGGGGCGCTACCAAGGGCGCGACATCTGGGTCGAGGCCGCCCCCCCCGAAGACCTGGCTGAAGGGATGCCGTTCCGCAATCTCAACGACGGGGTGACGCCGGTGGTGATCGGCGGCAATGACTGGGCCTCGGCATGGGCGGTGGATGAACGGGGGTCCGTGATGTTCCCGGTCGGGCGCGGCATGGCGGGGGAACGGCAACGGGAAATCGCGCTGCGGTTCGGGGTCAATCTGGTCATGCATGTGCTGACCGGAAATTATAAATCCGATCAGGTCCATGTGCCTGCTCTGCTGGACAGGTTGGGACAATGACGGGAACCGTGATCTTTGACCCGCTGTTGCCGATGGTCCTCATCATCGGGTTGGCGGCGCTCGCGTCGCTCGGGCTTGGGCTGGCGCTTTGGCGGCGATTGTCGGGCTGGTGGTTGCGGGGGCTGGCGGGGGGCGCGCTCCTACTGGCGCTGGCCAATCCGTCCTTGCAGGAAGAAGCCCGCGAACCCCTGACCGACATCGTGATCGCGGTCGTGGACACCAGCGCGAGCCAGCGGATCAGCGACCGCGCCGATCAGACAGCGGCGGCGCTGGCGACCCTCGACCGACAGATCGCGGCACGCGCCAACACAGAATTGCGCTCTGTGACCATGGGCGACGGCGACGGGGACGAAGGCAGCCGCCTGATGACCGCATTGACCGAGGCGATGGCCGAAGAACCGCAAGGCCGGATCGCGGGCATCGTTCTGTTGACCGACGGACGGGTGCACGACCTTGACCGGGTCCCGGCCTTGCCCGCGCCGCTGCATGTGCTGCTGTCGGGGCGTTCGGGGGATTGGGACCGTCGGCTGATCGTGCGCAATGCGCCTGCGTTCGCCATTCTGGGCGAACCCGTCACCCTCACCCTGCGGGTCGAGGATCAAGGGGCGGCACCAGACCCCCAAGGATCGCTCGTGGAACTGTCGATCGCCATCGACGGGGATACGCCGCTGGTGTTCGATGTGCCCACCGGACAGGATATCGAACTGCCCGTGACCCTGCCGCACGGGGGCATGAACGTGCTGCAATTCTCGGTGCCTGCGGCCCCCGGCGAACTGACAGACCGCAACAATGCCGCCGTGGTGCAGATCAACGGGGTGCGCGACAGGCTGCGGGTCTTGCTGGTGTCGGGCGAACCCAACCCCGGCGAACGGACATGGCGCAACTTGCTGAAATCCGACGCCGGGCTGGACCTTGTGCATTTCACCATCCTGCGGCCCCCCGAAAAACAGGACGGGGTGCCGGTGGATGAACTGTCCCTTATCGCATTCCCGACCCGCGAACTGTTCCTTGAAAAGATTGATGAATTCGACCTCATCATCTTTGACCAGTATCGGCGGCGGGGCATCCTGCCCAATGCCTATCTGGAAAACATCGCGACCTATGTGCAAAACGGCGGCGCAATCCTTGTGGCATCGGGGCCGGAATATGGTGGGGCGGAAAGCATTTATCGCTCGCCGCTCAGCATTGTTCTGCCCGGTGCGCCCACGGCCCGGGTCTATGAACAGGGGTTCACGCCGCTGTTGACCGATCTGGGGCAAAAACACCCGGTGACTGAACGGCTGGAAGATTTCGCAGCACCCCCCGCATCCGGCGACGGGCCCGGCTGGGGTCGCTGGTTCCGGCAGATCGACGTGACGCCGACGCCCACAGCCGAAGTGGTGATGAGCGGGCCGGACGACAAACCGCTTCTCATCCTCGACCGGATCGGCGATGGGCGCGCGGCGCTTTTGGCGTCGGACCAAAGCTGGCTCTGGGACCGGGGCTATGAGGGGGGCGGGCCGCAACTCGAACTGCTGCGGCGTCTGGCGCATTGGCTCATGCAGGAACCCGAACTGGAGGAAGAGGCGCTGTGGGTTGAACCCACCGGGCAAACCATGCGGATCATCCGCCGCACGCTGGGCGACAGTATCGGGGGCGTGACGATCACGCATCCGGACGGCACCGACACGGTCGTGCCGCTCGAACAGGTGTCGCCGGGTCGGTATGAAACGCTCTGGACCGCGCCCGAAATCGGGCTGTATCGGCTCACCGAAGGGGATCAGGACACGGTCATAGCGCTTGGCCCCGCAGCCCCTCGCGAATTCGAGGAAACAATCGCAACCGGGGACCTTCTGGACCCGATTGTGACGGGCACCCGTGGGGGTATCGTCGC
>JBGSIZ010000043.1:0-3758 GCA_041742255.1 Marivivens sp.
AGGCGAGATCCGGCGCAACGCGACCCTCTCGGGCACGATCTGCGATGCCATCGTCACGCCCGAGCCCGGTCGGTTGACCTTTCCCATCCTGCTGCGCCTCTGCGGTCCGGGGCTGGCCGTCACCGACGATCAGGCGCTTGCCGCGATGGCGCTGGCCTTTTCCCGCCTGCGGATCGTGCTGGAACCGGGCGGGGCGGTGGCACTGGCGGCGGCCCTTTATCATCCTGATACAGTTGCGGGGGATACTGTGATCGCGGTGGCATCGGGCGGCAACGTCGATGCCCCGATGTTTGCACGCGCGATACAGGATTTCCCATGACCCGCTTCACCATTGGCAGTTTCAACGTCAAGAACCTGATCGCCGCCGATACCGAATATTATGAATTCCAGTCCTACACGCCCGAAGAATTTGCGTGGAAACGCGATTGGATGGCCGAACAGGTGCTGTCGATGCAGGCCGATATTCTGGGGTTTCAGGAGATATTCGCCGAGGATGCGTTGCGCGATGTGATTGCCCGCGCCGACGCTATCGGTGCCGAGGCGAACACCCGCACGACCCCTGCCGCCGATGCCCCGTATCGGCGCAAGGCGATTTTTGACAAGATCACCCATCGTTCCTATGGCGATGCTGCCCTCGCGTTTGCCCCCAATGCCGCCGACACGGGTATCCCCGGACAGCGCCGTCCGGGGGTCGCGATCCTGTCGCGGTTGGGGTTCGTGGGCGCGCCCGAGGTGATCCAGGATCTGGAGACCCCGCTGACCCTCGCGTTTCCGCCGTTGCGCGGGATGGACGGCGATGCGGCGGATGCCGGGTTTTTCCGCCTGACCCGGTTGTCGCGTCCCGTGCTCAAGGTCCGGGTGCCTGTGGGGGACCGGGTTCTGACCGTGTTCAACTGCCACCTGAAATCCAAACTGGGCGAATTTGTCCGGCCTGAAGGCGCCGATTTTGCCCCCGAGGCCGATCTGACCGCCTATGACCCGGAGGGCCGGGCGATGGGTGCCCTGCGTGCCGCCGTCCGCCGCATGGCCGAAGCCGTGGTATTGCGCCGCGCCATCGTGGCCGAGCTGGACAAAGGGTATCCCGTTGTTGTCATGGGCGATTTCAACGACGGTGAAGACGCGGTGAGTTCCGAAATCATCGCGGGCGAGGTGCCGTTCAAGAATTACGCGTGGATGCTGCGCCATGACGCCCGCCACGGCGCGGACCGCTATACCGCGCAGGAAAATGACCAGATCACCGGGGCCGTGAACCGCGCCCGGCTTCAGTCCGCCGAAAAGATGTTCGTGCGCAAATCGTTGCGCGACATGGTCTATACCACCGCGTTCGGCGGCGTGTTCGAGAGCATCGACCAGATTTACCTGAGCCACCATTTTGCCCCCGACGCCCCCGACCGGATCGGCGAGATGGAATATTTCAGCGTCCTGAACGACCACCTGACCGATGGATCCCATCCCGAGGCCCCGTATAATAAACTGGTGTCCGATCACGGCCAGATCATCGCCCATATGCGGTTGATCCAGCCGGAGTGATCCCGTCACCGGGCCCCGCGACCTGCCGGAAAAGACAGGTCCGGAATTCCCGCCTTTCGCGGTTTGGCATCAGGGCGCAGGATCGGGGCATTCTTTGATTGCCTTTTGATCCCGACCATTGAAACACCGCCATTCCAGAGGTTCCCGATGTTGGACATCGTCACCAAACCGTATTTCCTTGTGCCCTTTTGCGCCCTTGCCTATGCCGCCGCTGCCGTGGGGATGAAATGGGCGTCTGATGGGCACGGCGTGGCCGCCGCCGTGTTGATCGTGGCCTGTCTGGGCGTCGCGGCGGTGTTGGAGATCATCCTGTTGCAGCGGGTGTCGCTGGGTCTGGCGTATGTCGCCATTCTGGTTGCGGAAACCCTGTTGATCCTTGGCGTGGCGATGGCCATGGGCGAAGGGTTGAACGCCCGGCAAATGGCCGGGGCCGCGATGGTTCTGGCCGGGGCGGCGGTGATTTCGGTCTAGGGCCGCGTCCGCCTGCCCTTGACCTTGCGCGGGAAACCCCGCCAAGGTCCGGCACAGTCAAAACGGACAAGCCCGATGTCAGACCATTATATCCCGCGCGGCGATGCCACCTTGTTTGCCCGTGTGGACGGGGCCGATGCCGCCCACGCCCCCACGGTCGTTTTCGCCAATTCGCTGGGCACGGACCTGACGTTATGGGATGCCGTGTTGCCCCATTTGCCCGCCAGCCTGCGGATCGTGCGGTATGACAAACGCGGGCATGGCGGATCGTCCGTGCCCCCTGCCCCCTATACCATGGGCGCGCTGGTCGCCGATGCCGAGGCCGTGTGCGACCGGTTCGCCGTGCGTGATGCCGTTTTCGTGGGTCTGTCCATTGGCGGGTTGATCGCCCAGGGGTTGGCGGTCAAACGGTTGGATATCGTGCGCGCCCTTGTCCTGTCGAACACCGCCGCCAAGATCGGCACCCCGGCCCTGTGGGACGACCGCATTGCCGCCGTCCGCGCCAAGGGGTTGCCCGCCATGGCCGACGGCGTGATGGAGCGGTGGTTTGGCCCTGCGTTCCGCGCGTCCCCTGCTGTTGATCCGTGGCATGACATGCTGTCCAACACCCCCGCCGAGGGCTATATCGGCTGTTCCGCCGCCATTTCCGGCACCGATTTCTGGACCCCCACCAGCGGTCTGCGCCTGCCCACACTTGGCATTGCAGGGTCCGACGACAAGGCGACCCCCCCCGACCTTGTCCGCGAAACGGTTGACCTGATCCCCGGGTCCCGGTTTCACCTGATCCGGGGGGCGGGCCATTTGCCCTGTGTTGAAAAACCCGCCGAATACGCCGCGATCCTGACCACGTTCCTGCGCGAGATTGGTCATGTCTGATTTCCTGTTGATCCATGGGTCCTGCCACGGCGCGTGGTGCTGGCGCGACACGGTTCCCGCGTTGCAGGCGTTGGGCCACACTGCCCGCGCCATTGACCTGCCGTCGCATGGCGACGACGTCACCCCGGTGGGGCAGATCACGCTCGACACTTATGCACAGGCCATTCTGGACGCCATCGACACCCCTGTCATCCTTGTGGGGCATTCCATGGCGGGCTATCCCATCACCCGCGCCGCGACGCTTGGGCCTGCGAAAATCGCCCGGCTGATTTACCTGTGCGCCTATGTCCCCGTGGCGGGTCAGACGCTTGCCGATCGCAGGCGGGCCGCCCCGTCGCAGCCGTTGATGGATGCCATCCGCGTGGATGCGACCCGCACCAGTTTCACTGTGGACCCGGTGTTGGCCGTGGATCGGTTTTACCATGATTTGCCCCCCGACACTGCCCGCTGGGCCGTGGAGAACCTGTGCCCGCAGGCCATCTTGCCACAGGAAACCGCGTTTGATCCTGCCCCCGCGCAGGGTATCCCCCGCCGCTATATCCGCTGCACCGACGACCGCACGATCCCCCCGGAATGGCAGGCCACGATGACCGCCGACTGGCCGCCCGCCCATGTTGGCACGATGTCCACATCCCATTCCCCGTTCCTGAGCGCGCCCCGCGACCTTGCCGCGATGCTGTCCAGACTGGCGCAGGATTGATCATGACCGCGTCCTTGTATGACAGTGCGATCTACCGCGACCTGATGACCGACCGCGACATCGCCGCCTTGTTCACCGACACCGCCGAGGTGCGCGCGATGATGATCGTGGAGGGCGCGTTGGCTATGGCCCAATCCCGCGCGGGGCTGATCCCGGACGACAGCGCCCGCGCCATCCACCG
>JBGSIZ010000044.1:0-13938 GCA_041742255.1 Marivivens sp.
GATTGGCGGGGTCCTGTCGGGGGTCATGTGCGCCAAGGGGATCGCGACGGCGCGGGGCCTGCCGCTCATCGGGGTCAACCACCTTGCGGGGCACGCATTGACGCCGCGCCTGACGGACGGGGTGGCATTTCCGTATCTCATGCTTCTGGTGTCGGGGGGACATTGCCAGTTTCTGATCGTGACCGGGCCAACCAGCTTCCGGCGCATCGGCGGCACCATCGACGATGCCCCCGGCGAGGCGTTCGATAAAACCGCGCGGCTGCTGGGCCTCCCGCAACCGGGGGGACCCGCAGTGGAACAGGCGGCAAAAGACGGCAACGCGCGGCGGTTCCCGATGCCCCGGCCCCTGCTGGACCGGCCCGGATGCGATATGTCGTTCTCTGGCTTGAAAACGGCCCTGCTGCGGGCACGGGACGGGGCCGTGGCCGCGTATGGCGGTTTGACAGGTCAGGATCAACGCGACCTCGCGGCAGGGTTTCAGGCGGCAGTGGCGGATATTCTGGCGGAAAAGTCCCGGCGGGCGCTGCTGGAATATGCGCAACTTGGCCCGGCGCAGCCCACTTTTGCAGTGGCAGGCGGGGTCGCGGCAAACGGGGCCATCCGAACGGCATTGCAACAGCTTTGCGCCAAGACAGACACTGTTTTTTTGGCACCACCCCTTGCGCTTTGCACCGATAACGCGGCAATGATCGCCTACGCGGGGCTGGCGCAATTCGCGCTTGGGCTGGTGGATGACATGACCCTTGCGGCGCGCCCGCGCTGGCCTTTGGACGACACCAGCCCGGCGATGCTCGGGTCCGGGAAAAAAGGGGCCAAGGCATGACAATCGGCATCCTTGGGGCCGGGGCGTTCGGCACGGCACTCGGCGTGGCGCTGGCGCTGGACGGGCGACAGTTGCGCATCTGGACACGGGACACCGATGCGGCAGTGTTGATGCAAACGATGCGCGAAAACCCACGCCTGCCCGGCGTTTCCCTGCCACCGGAAATGACGATTTCCGCCAACATAGACACTGTTTTGACCTGCAACACGATCCTTCTGGCAACCCCCGCACAAACCATCCGGGGCCTTGTGCAGACCCACGCGGACGGGCTGCGGGGCAAACGGATCGTGGTCTGCGCCAAGGGGGTTGACCTGACAACATTGACAGGTCCGGCCACGCTTGCCGCGGATCAGCTTGGGGATACGCCCGTGGGCATCTTGACCGGGCCCAGCTTTGCGGCGGACATCGCGCGGGGGCTGCCCACGGCACTGACGCTGGCGTGGCCGGACACCGGCACGGGGGCGACGCTTCAGGCGCATCTGTCCACCAAAACGCTGCGGCTCTATCGGACAACGGACGTGATCGGGGCGGAACTGGGCGGGGCGTTGAAAAACGTCATCGCCATTGCCTGCGGCACCTGTATCGGGGCCGGCTACGGGGCCAGCGCGCGGGCGGCTCTCATGACGCGGGGCTTTGCGGAAATGCAGCGGCTCGCGGCTTGGCAAGGGGCGCGGGCGGACACGCTCATGGGGCTGTCGGGTCTGGGGGATCTTGCGCTGACCTGCACGTCGGACCTGTCGCGTAATTACCGGCTGGGTCTGGCGCTTGGGCGTCAGGAACCGTTTGACAGCGCGGTCACCGTAGAAGGGGCGGCAACGGCCAAAGCAGTGTCTGCACTGGCCCAGACCGCCGGAATTGACATGCCCGTCTGCGATGTCGTCGCGGCACTTGTCGATGGGTCCATCGGCCCAACCGTCGCACTTCAACGCCTGTTCGCCCGCCCGCTCAAGGAGGAATGATGCCCTATTGGTTGTTCAAATCGGAACCGGACGTCTGGGGCTGGAACCACCAGACCGCCAAAGGGGCAGCAGGCGAAGAATGGCACGGCGTGCGCAACTATCAGGCGCGCAACAACATGCGGGCCATGGCGCTGGGCGATCTTGGGTTCTTTTACCACTCGCGGCAGGGGCTGGAAATTGTGGGCATTGTCGAGGTCTGCGCGCTGTCCCATCCAGACAGCACAACAGACGATCCGCGCTGGGACTGCGTGGATATCCGGGCGGTGCGGCCGCTCACCCGCCCCGTGACGCTCGACACGATCAAGGACGACGCCCGGCTGGCCAACATGGTTCTGGTCAAAAACTCGCGGCTATCGGTGCAGCCTGTGACGGCGCAGGAATGGGCGGTCATTCTGGAACTGGGGCAAACAGATCCGTAGACGGGCATGGCCACTTTGTCGCATCCTTCGCAAAACAACCAACGAAACGAGGGGGACAAATGGACTACATTTCAGTGATTGCAGCAGCGGTCGCCGGATTTGCCTTTGGGGCGGTCTGGTACATGACCTTGGCAAAGCCGTGGATGGCGGCGGCTGGCATCCCGATGCGGCCAGACGGCAAACCGGACGGAAACGGGTCACCGTTGCCGTTCATACTGTCGGGCATCGCCATGCTTCTGGTCGCCGGAATGATGCGGCACACCTTTGCCTTGTCCGGGATCGACACGCTGGGCAAAGGCATCCTGAGCGGGCTGGGCATCGGGCTGTTTTTCATCAGCCCATGGATCATGATCAACAATGGCTACGGGATGCGGCCCTTTCGCCTGACGTTGATCGACGGGGGCTATGCAACCTTTGGCTGCGCCATCATCGGCGGCGTGCTGACCGCGTTCTGACAAAAAACGAGAGGGTCCGGCCACCACAACCGAACCCTCTCTCACCCCACGTGCTCCCTTAGCACCACACGTGTTCTGATTTATCAGGTCCGGGCCTACTGGCCGTTGAACAACCCATAGCGCAAAGCGCGGCGATTCCGCAAAGCCAAAGCCCGTCGCATTTTCGACAAATGCAAACGCCCGCCACATCTGGCGGGCGTTGTGGCCGTGGAACAGCCGTTACTTGTAAACGGCTTCTTTGCCGAAATGCTTGGTCAGGACATAGTAGAACACGGCGCGGAACTTGTTGCGCTCGGATTTGCCATAGGTCTCGACGGCGGCGTTGATGCCGGCCATCAATTCGGGGCCGTCCTGCAGTCCCAGCTTCTTCATCAGGAAATTCTTCTTGACCCGCTCCAACTCGTCCTTGTCGGACGCGGCGACGGTCTGGGCGTCGTTGTCATAAATCGACGGGCCGCAGCCGATGGTCACTTTGGTCAGCAGGTCCATGTCGGGCGTCATGCCACATTTGGTTTTCAGGTCGTCGGCGTATTTCGCGATCAGATCGTCACGTTTTCCCATTACAGTACTCCCATTTTTCTTGCCGAATTGGCGCAGTCTGCGGCCGCATTCGACCGTCGCAGGCACGGTAGCGGCAACTATCGTGCTGCGTCCAGCCATATTGAAGGGGAAAACACCAGCCACAACCTCATGGGTCAGGCAAGCGGGCCGCCCGGAATTTGCCTCCGGGCGGCCAACCGGATCAATACCGGTAATGTTCAGACTTGAACGGGCCTTCAACGGTCACACCGATATAATCGGCCTGATCCTTGCGCAGTTCGGTCAATTTGGCACCGATCCGCTTCAGGTGCAGACGGGCCACCTTTTCATCCAGCGCCTTGGGCAGGATATAGACGCCGGGGGCATAGTCCTGGCCCTTGGTCCACAATTCGATCTGGGCCAACACCTGATTGGAAAACGACGCGGACATCACGAAACTGGGGTGGCCCGTGGCATTGCCAAGGTTCAACAACCGGCCCTCGGACAACAGGATGATGCGATTGCCGCTCGGCATCTCGATCATGTCCACCTGTTCCTTGATGTTGGTCCATTTGTGGTTTTTCAGGGCGGCGACCTGAATTTCGTTGTCAAAGTGGCCGATGTTCCCGACGATCGCCATATCCTTCATCTCGCGGATATGTTCGATGCGGATGACGTCCTTGTTGCCAGTGGTGGTGATAAAGATATCGGCGCTGTCGACGACATCTTCCAGCACGACCACCTCAAACCCGTCCATCGCGGCCTGCAGGGCACAGATGGGGTCAACTTCGGTGACCTTGACGCGGGCACCGGCCCCTTGCAACGACGCGGCCGATCCTTTGCCGACATCGCCATAGCCGCAGACCACGGCAACCTTACCGGCCATCATGGTGTCGGTCGCGCGGCGGATACCATCCACCAGCGATTCCTTGCAGCCGTATTTGTTGTCAAACTTGGACTTGGTCACGCTGTCGTTCACATTGATCGCGGGGAACGGCAGTTGGCCCTTTTTGTGCAATTCATACAGGCGATGCACGCCCGTCGTGGTTTCCTCGGACACGCCCTTGATGGCGGCGCGCTGGGTGGTGAACCAACCGGGGCTGGCGGCAAGCCGCTTTTTGATCTGGTTGAACAGGCACACCTCTTCCTCGGACGTGGGCACTTCAATGATGTCGGTTTCACCGGCCTCAACGCGGGCACCCAGCAGGATATACATCGTGGCATCGCCGCCATCATCCAGGATCATGTTGCAGGTGCCGCCCTCGCCGCCAAACTGGAAAATCTTGTCGGTGTAGGTCCAGTAATCCTCAAGCGTTTCACCCTTGATCGCAAACACGGGCGTGCCCCCGGCAGCAATGGCAGCGGCGGCGTGATCCTGGGTCGAAAAGATGTTGCACGACGCCCAGCGCACTTCAGCACCCAGCGCATTGAGCGTTTCAATCAACGCGGCAGTCTGGATCGTCATGTGCAGCGACCCGGCAATGCGGGCACCCGCCAGCGGCTTGGCCTGACCATATTCTTCGCGCAGGGCCATCAGCCCCGGCATCTCGGTTTCAGCGATGTCCAGTTCCTTGCGGCCGAACGCGGCAAGCGAAATGTCCTTGATGATATAGTCGTTGGTCATGGCCCTGATCCTCATTACCCGGTTTTGCGGGTCAAATAGCACTGGCACCCCACTTCAACAACCGGGCAGACGGTTGTCAGGACACAGGAACGACAGATAGAGTCTGGCCAGCAACATCCGGTTTGGTGACCCATGCTTTTGTCCGCTTCGCGTCCGGCACGGTCAGACCGGGCCATCATTCTATGCACGGACGACACCACCGCCGGGCTGGCGGCATTTGTGGCGCAACGGATCCGTGCGCTTGAAAGTGAAACAGGCCCCGACATCTGTATCGCCACGTTTTCGGACACGGTAACCGTGGCGGACCCGGACATCCGGCTGCTGCGGTTTTCGACGTCTGACTTTGCCGGATTCACGGCACGAAAATTACCGCTCACCACCTATCTGAAACTCGGCTTGCCCCGGACGCTCGCGGGGGATTACGCCCGCATCGCTTATCTGGATTGCGACACCTTGCCGCTCAACACCCCGCTAGGCCAGATATTCGAGGATGCGCGCCCCGGCGCACCAGTGTCGGCAGTTCTGGACTGCACGCAATGGGACGACAGGCCACCGCCCCAGTTTCAGAAATACTGGGATGAAATCGGGCTGGGGGATGGCAAATACCTGAACGCGGGCGTTCTTGTTTTTGACACTCAGGCCTGTGCAGACACTGATTTATTCCAGAAATGCCAGACGGCTGCGGCACTCTTTTCGGATAAATTCCTGCACAATGACCAATCGGCTCTCAACACAGTGCTGTGCGGGGAATGGGCACCGCTGGACCTCAAATGGAATTGGCAAATGACCGAATTGCCCGCGCGGCTGGTCGCCAAAATCCAACCGCACCTGCTACATTTCGTGTCGGACACCAAACCGTTTCTGGATGACCCCTTGCTCTCCACGCGGTCGTGGCGGCGGGCCTATGTTCAACATTTCGGAACGCTCCCGCATTTTCCGGCGCCTGGTCGGCGGTCCGGGCGCACGGCGCGGCATCCATTCCTGCCCCCCGGCCACCCCCGCACCCCGCTTGGTCTGCTGCGGGCGCTCAACCCCTTCAATTTCACCCCGGTCTATCAGGCCGCGGCGGTGCAATCCTTTTCCAAACGGACGCTTGTCATGCAAAACGCCATTCGCAACGGAACCAAACTCTGGCCCCCTGCGGCCCTGTATGCCGGCGAAAAGGACACCGCATGAAACAGCCCCGCGCGTGGCAACGGATGCTGTCAGGCCGCAGGCTTGACCTGCTGGACCCAACGCCCGTGGATATCGAGGTGGAGGACATCGCCCACGGCCTTGCCTTTGTCGCGCGGTGGAACGGCCAGACGCGGGGCGATTTCGCCTATTCCGTCGCCGAACACTCGCTTTTGGTCGAGGAGATTTATGGCAAACTCTACCCCGCCGCTCCGGCCAAATGGCGGCTGGCGGCGTTGCTGCATGACGCGCCCGAATATGTGATCGGGGACATGATATCCCCGGTCAAGGCAGCGGTGGGGCCGGGATACGGAACGCTGGACGACAGGTTGGCAGCGGCGGTGCATATCCGGTTCGGCCTGCCCGCCCAGATCCCCGCCTTCATCAAGAAACAGATCAAGAAGGCAGACAAGATTTCCGCGTGGCTCGAAGCCGTGCAAATCGCCGGGTTTACCCCAGCCGAAGCAGACAAATTCTTTGGCAAACCAGACCCTGCACTGGCCCAATCGCTGCATATCCGGCTGCGCCCTCCGGTCGAGGTGCGCGGCGATTACACGCGCCGACACGCCGCCCTCATGGCTGCCCTTTGACACACAGGACCCCTGCAATGATCATTCGCCTCGCCGCCCAAAACGACGCCGCCGATATGGCCGCCGTCCTGAACGCCATCATCGCCAAAGGGGGCACAACCGCCCACGAACAGCCCTTTGACATCGACAAGATGCGCACAGGCTACATCACGCCACCCCACGGGATCGCGTGCCATGTGGCCGAACGGGACGGGCGCGTGGTGGGGTTTCAATCGCTGGCGTGGCCCAAGGATGCAGACGATCCGTTCCCGCCCAGTTGGGCGGTCATCGCGACCTTTGTGGCAGATGGTCAACAAGGGCATGGGATCGGTCAGGCACTCTTTGCCGCAACCCGCGCGGCGGCGCTGGCGGCAAACGTGGCCACAATCGACGCAACCATTCGCGCCGACAACACCGGGGGGCTGCGGTATTACTCCGGCCTCGGGTTCGCGGATTACGCCGTGTTGCGGGACATTCCCCTGCGCAGCGGGGCGCGCGTGGACCGCATCCGCAAGCGGTTCGATACCGCCGCGATACCGACGTAAAACCGACGCGTTATTTCGGGCTGCGTTTGGCCAGAATACGCTGCAACGTGCGGCGGTGCATGTTCAACCGCCGGGCGGTTTCAGACACGTTCCGGTCGCACAATTCATACACCCGCTGAATATGTTCCCACCGCACCCGGTCCGCACTCATCGGGTTTTCGGGGGGCGGGGGCAGCTCGCCTCCCCGCTGCAACAAGGCGTTGATGATATCCTCGGCATCGGCGGGCTTGGACAGGTAATCGGTCGCGCCGATCTTGACCGCGGCAACTGCTGTGGCAATCGCGCCGTATCCGGTCAAAACGACAATCCGGCTATCGGGGCGACGCGCGCGGATCGTTTCCACCACGTCCAACCCGTTGCCATCCCCCAACCGCAGGTCCACCACGGCATAGGCGGGGGGACGCGCCGTCCCGATTGCCTTGCCCGCCGCCACGCAATCCGCAATTTCCACCGAAAAACCGCGCCGTTCCATGGCCTTGGCCAACCGCTTCAGAAACACGTCATCATCATCAACCAGAAGCAGCGTCTGGTCCGGGCCCAGTTCCAGCGTTTCGGCGTCCATCGTCTTGGCTCTCCTATTTTCAGGGCTAGACGTAGCGGCCCAACGGCTCAGGTCAATTCAGGCGCGCAGCGGCCTTGGCAAAGCATGCGGCGCGTTCGGCCACCACCTCGGGGCTGTCATTCCGGTTATAGAAATCCAGAACACCCAACCCCGGAACGGCAAGATAGCTGAACGTGGAGTGATTGACTGTATAATTCACCGGGTCATCGTCATTCTTGCTGAAAAACGTTTTGTAGGCGCGGGATGCGGCGGCGACCTGTTCGGGCGACCCGGTCAGGCCGATCATCTTGTCATGAAAATTTTCAGAATAACTGCCCACAATTTCGGGCGTGTCGCGGTCCGGATCAATGGAAATGAAAACAGGCGTCGCGGAAATCCCTTGTGCGGCAAGGATATCCACCGCGGCCGCGTTGCGGGCATTGTCCAGCGGGCAAACGTCCGGGCAAAACGTAAAACCAAAATAGATCAACGTCGGTTCGGTAATCACCTGCGCGTCTGTCACGGTCTGGCCGGTGTTGTTCAGCAATTCAAACGGCCCCCCAATGCTCCCTGCAACCTGCCCGCCACCGCAATCGTCAAACGGGTCGGACGGGGCCATCAGGGTCGTGGCCAGAACGCCGGCCACCAACAGTGTCACAATGGCCGCCGCACTTCCCAGCGCTATAGTCCGGTTCATCGCTTGCTCCTTTGCGCGCACGCGCCTTAAGTTCCGGGGGGCTTCCCCGCTCTACACCGCGCCCTCAGTTCAGGATGGCCCAATGTCAGTGTCGGACCTTGACGTATTCCACGATCGCGCCCGAAGCAATTGGGTGCGGCATCAGACTCTTGTGACCCTGCGCTGGTTTGCAATTGCCGGGCAAATCGCGGCGATCCTTGTGGGGGTTTATGCGTTTCATCTGCAACTGGAAATCGGACTGGCCACCGCCACCATCGGGGCATCCATTCTGGCCAATCTGTTTTCGACCGTCCTGTATCCCACCGGAAAACGGTTGTCTGAACGCGAGGCGACGCTGATCCTCATGTTCGACCTGCTGCAACTTGGGCTCCTGCTTTATCTGACGGGGGGGCTGAACAACCCCTTTGCGCTGCTGTTGCTGGCCCCGGTGACCATTGCGGCGACGTTCCTGCATTTTCAGGGCACGGCGTTGATGGGGGCCATGGCGATCCTTCTGATCACGGCCTTATCGCGCAACTATCTGCCCCTGCGGACCGAGGCGGAAACGATCCTCCAACTCCCCCCGCTGTTCTTGTTCGGCACATGGGTGTCGCTGGTGACGGGGGTCGTGTTTCTGGGCATCTACGCGCGTCAGGTGACAGGCGAAATGCATGACATGAGCGCGGCGCTGCTGGCCACTCAGAACGCGCTGGCGCGGGAACAGAAACTGACCGATCTGGGGGGGGTTGTGGCGGCTGCGGCCCACGAACTTGGCACGCCCTTGGCCACCATCAAACTCATCAGCGGGGAACTGTTGTTCGATTTCCCGCCCGGCACCGACGCCCACGACGACCTGACCACCATCCGCGCCGAGGCCGACCGTTGCCGCGATATTCTGCGGTCCATGGGGCGCGCGGGCAAGGATGACACGCTGTTGCGCCGTGCCCCGCTGGAAACCGTGGTGCGCGAAGCAGCGGAACCCCACGCCAACCGGGGCAAGGTGCTCAAGGTGCTGATCTCGCCCGAGGCATTCAATCCGGGGCAACAACCCGTGATCGAACGACGTCCCGAGATTATCCACGGCCTGCGCAACCTGATCCAGAACGCCGTCGATTTCTCAGCGACAGCGGTCTACATCGAAATGGAGTGGACCGGGGACAGGATCACATTGCGCATTGCCGATGATGGCCAAGGGTTCCCGCCGTCGGTGTTTGGCCGGATCGGCAGCCCCTTCGTGCGCCGCCGCCGCGCGGACGAGGTGCAACCGCTCCGCCCCGGCTACGAAGGGATGGGGCTGGGCCTGTTCATCGCCAAGACGCTGCTGGAACGCAGCGGCGCACGGCTCGGGTTTTCGAATGGCGGCGCGCGGATCATTGGCGGGCCGGATGCGCCCTTGGGGTCGGGGGCGATTGTCGTCGTGGATTGGCCGCGATCCGCCGTGGATGCGGTGATGCAGGACGGCGGCGCACCCCTCGCCGAAAACAAACGGTTCGAGGCGTGATCCGTTTTTGGCGGCCTTAACCGTCAATTAACCAAACTGGGCGACGGTCAGCAGGCAATCAGGGAGAATCCCGTCATGCTCGACCCAATTCAGATGTTTCTTGTGACCGCCATCGCGCTGGTGGGCGCGGGCGGAATCATCATGTTGATCAACACAATGTCGGCCCCGCGCCGCCATTCCGCCCGCACCCTGTTGAAAGAGGCCGAAGACACCGTCGCCTTCCTGTTCGACGACACCACGCTGGTGGACGCGACGCCGGCGGGGCGGGCGATCTTTGCGCGGCGGGACTCGTCAAAATCCGACTGGGATCAATTCGTTGTCATCTTTGGCCCCCGATTTCTGACCCTGCGCAAAGAGGTGGCGCATCTGGCCGAGGATGGGTCCCGCCGGATCGAGGCGACGACACAGGACGGGTCCTATATCGACGCCGAATTCTGGGACGGCATGGCCCGGCTGACCTATTTCGAAACGCCGCAGGCACACATGGGGTCAGACATCGTGGCCCAATCCGCGCTGATGCAAGAGGCCGAAACGCTGCGATCCATCGCCGACGATTCGCCGCAACTGATCTGGAAGGAAACGCTGACGGGCGAAATCGTCTGGGCCAATCGGATCTACATCGCGCAGGCGGACAAATTGCACCCCGCCACCAGTGAAACAGGTCCAACGTGGCCGCCTGCATCCTTGTTTCCCAACATCGACCACCCCCACGAAACGGACCGGACGCTCGTCCGCCGGATCGCGGTGCAACCCAAAGATGGGCGCGACCCGCAATGGTATGAGGTGACATCGGTCGTGCGCGGCACCGAGGTCGTGCATTTCGGCACCGACGTCAACGAAATCGTCAGGACCGAAACGATGCGGCACAATTTCGTGCAAACCATGGGCAACACCTTTGCCCAGTTGTCGATCGGGCTTGCGATTTTTGACAAGGATCGGCGCCTGATGATCTTTAACCCGGCCTTGGGCGACCTCACCGGGCTTTCGGTGCAATTCCTGTCTGGCCGGCCACAGTTGCAAGGGTTTCTGGACGGTCTGCGCGAAATGCGGATGCTGCCAGAACCCAAGAATTACGCGGCATGGCGCGAAGATATGGCCGCGCTGGAACTCGCCGCCAAACACGGCACCTATTGCGAAAACTGGGATATTCCGAACGGTCAGACGTTCCGCGTCACCGGGCGGCCACACCCCGACGGAGCCATCGCATTCCTGTTCGAGGACATCAGCGCAGAGGTGTCGCTGACCCGCCGGTTCCGCGCCGAACTGGAGGTGTCGCAGGCCGCACTCGATTCGATGGACGAAGCCGTGGCGGTGTTTTCTGCGGCGGGCACGCTCACCATCAGCAATGCGGCCTACACCCGTCTTTGGGCCAGCGACGCCATTCCCAGTTTTGCCGACACCAGCGTCGTGGAACAAAGCCGCCTGTGGCAACAAATGTCTGCCCCTTCCAGCCTTTGGGGCCAAATTCGGGAATTTGTGGGCGGGTTCACGGACCGGTCCCCCCTGACCGAAATTGTGGCGCTCAAGGATGGGCGGCACCTTGCGTGCCGGATCGTGCCGATGCCGCGCGGTGGATCGCTGATCGGGTTCCGGCACGACGTGGACGTGGTGACCGACGTCACCAGCCCCGGCACAGGCCGCACCGCACGCGAACTGCTGTCGGTCGCGGGCTGACGACGGCGCGCAGGCCCCATGCCACCGTCATGGATCGTTTTTCGATTCTGTTTGGGTCTGAAACGCTCTAGGCTGTTGGCATGTTTCACCCGCCGACGAAAATCCTGCTCGCTGACGAAGCCGCGACAACCCGCTTTGCCACCTGCCTTGGGGCGGGTCTGGGGGCGGGGGATTGCGTGCTGTTGTCCGGGTCCATCGGGGCGGGAAAATCATTCTTTGCGCGCGCGCTGATCCGGTCCCGGTTGGGCCCCGCGACCGAGGTGCCTTCGCCTACCTTTACCCTTGTGCAAACCTATCCGGACGACAGCGGCGGCCCGGATATCTGGCACTGCGACCTCTACCGCCTGACCAGCGCGGGCGAGGTGGACGAACTTGGTCTCCAGGATGCGTTCGACACGGCGCTATGCCTGATCGAATGGCCGGACCGGTTGGGGCCCCTGACCCCGCCGGGCGCGCTGCATCTGGCCTTTGCGGCGGAACAGGATCACCACAGCGTCGCAGTCACAGCACCGGGGCGACACAGCGCGCTGGTCGCGGATTGTGCGGCCCATGTCTGACGTCGCGACCTTTTTGCACGGCACGCCATGGGCGGATTGGACGCGGACAGCCTTTGACGGCGATGCATCGCAGCGGCGGTATTGGCGGCTGACCGGGGCCAGGGGTGCAACGGCGATCCTGATGCTTGACCCCCCCGGACCCACCTGCGCGCTGGACCGGTTCATCCCCATCAGCGGACATTTACGGGCGGCAGGCCTGTGTGCCCCGGACATTTTGCACGCGGACCCCCTACGCGGTTTCGCCGTGATCGCGGATCTGGGGGCTGCCACTGTCGCGCACCATCTGGGAACCCATCCGCAAGATGAAACAGCGGTGTATCAGGCGGCCACGGATGTCCTGATCGCGCTGCAATACTGCGCCGTTCCGCCCGGCCTTGCGGCGCTGACCCCGGACGTTGGCGCGACCATGACCCACCTTTTCGCGGACCATTTCGCGCCACAGGCGGCGGTCATCTGGCCACAGGTCACCGCAGGTCTGGAAACCGCGCTCGGCACCCACACCGGGCCGGTCAACACCTTGTCCTTACGGGATTTTCACGCCGAAAACCTGATCTGGCGGCCGGAATTGACTGGCACAGACCGGATCGGCCTGCTGGATTTTCAGGACGCGGTGGCAACCCCCGCGCTTTACGATCTCGTCTCACTTTTGCGAGACGTGCGGCGGGACATTTCGGCCCAGACCCACGCGGCCTGCACCGAACGGATGCAATCGGCACTCGGGATGGACTCCCACGCCTTCAACGCCGCCTTTGCTGTTATCGCCGTGCAACGCAACCTGCGCATCCTTGGTATTTTCGAGCGGTTGATCCGGCTGGAGGGCAAGACACGCTACGCGGCCTTTGTCCCGCGCACGCTGCGGCTGTTGCAACAGGATCTGACCCATCCCGCGCTCCATGACATCGCGGCCCTTGTGTCGCCCTATCTGACGGCGAAAACACCATGACCCGCCCCGCGATCCTTGTGTTCGCCGCCGGATTTGGCACCCGCATGGGGGCGCTGACCCGGGATCGGCCCAAACCCCTTGTCACCGTGGCGGGGCGGGCGCTGCTCGATCACGCGCTTGATCTGGCGACGGGGGCACAGATTTCGCGGATCGTGGTGAACATCCACTATAAGGGTGACATGATCCGAGACCATCTGGCCACGCGTCCGGATATCCGGATTTCAGACGAAACCGATGCTATCCTTGAAACAGGGGGCGGATTGCGTCAGGCGCTCCCGCTGCTTGGCCCCGGTCCGGTGTTCACGCTCAACAGCGATGCAATCTGGCAGGGGCCCAACCCGCTGCACATCCTGCACTCGGCGTGGGACCCTGCCAGCATGGACGCGCTGTTGCTGTTGATCGACCAAAGCCGGGCGGTGGGCCACACAGGGCCGGGGGATTTCGGGATCGACGGCGCGGGCAGGCTGTCGCGGGGGGGCGGATACACCTACACCGGGGCGCAAATCCTGTGCCCGGACGGGGTGTCTGACATTCCGGACCGGGCATTCTCTCTCAACCGCTTGTGGGACCGGATGCTGGGCACCGGGCGGCTATGCGGCGTCGTCTATCCGGGGCAATGGTGCGATGTGGGTCAACCCGACAGCATCCCGTTGGCCGAAACCATGCTGAAGGGACGACGCGATGTTTGACCCACCGGGAACACCCCGCGTTTTTGGCCTGCCACCCGGCGTGGACTTTGGGCAAGCGGTGATTGACGGTTTGCTGACGCGGTGCGATCCGACCCAACCGGATGCGATGGCGCAGGTGGTCGTCCTCGTCAACACGCGCCGGATGCAACGGCGGCTGCGGGACTTGTTTGACACCGGGCCGGCACGGTTGCTGCCGCAGATCAAGGTGCTGTCGGACCTTGGGGCCGGACCTGCTGCCGCCCATATCCCCCCGGCTGTCCCTGCTTTGCGG
>JBGSIZ010000045.1:0-15759 GCA_041742255.1 Marivivens sp.
TCGGCCATTGCCACCGAATTTGGCGTGTCGGCGGAAGCCTTTGCCGCCGTAACCGACGCCCCCCGTGACCGGGCGCGGCGCGCCATCGCACAGGCGGCCGAGACGCTGTCGGGCAAATCGGTGTTCTTCTTTCCCGATAGCCAGCTCGAGATCCCCTTGGCCCGGTTCCTGACCCGCGAATGTGGCATGACCGCGATCGAGGTGGGCAGCCCCTATATTCACGACGCGCTGCATGGTCCCGATCTGGACCTGTTGCCCGCCGGCCCGCAAATCAGCGAAGGCCAGGATGTGGACCGCCAACTGGACCGCGCCCGCGCCGCCCGGCCCGATCTGACAATCTGCGGCCTTGGCCTCGCCAACCCGCTGGAGGCCGAAGGGCTGACCACCAAATGGGCCATCGAACTGGTGTTCACCCCGGTGCATTTCTACGAACAGGCGGGCGACCTTGCCGGGCTGTTCTCGCGCCCACTGCGGCGCAAATCGGTTCTCCGGCTGGAGGCGGCGGAATGACCCTTGCATTCATCTCGTCTCAAATACCTTGCGGGGGTCCGGGGGCGCAAAGCCCCCGGCGTCGCCCATGAAATTGACCGTCTGGACATATGAGGGCCCGCCGCACGTTGGGGCCATGCGCGTCGCCACCGCGATGACGGGCCTGCACTATGTCCTGCATGCGCCGCAGGGCGACACCTATGCGGACCTGTTGTTCACCATGATCGAACGGCGCAATCACCGCCCGCCTGTCACCTACACGACGTTTCAGGCGCGCGATCTTGGCGGCGACACCGCTTATTTGTTCAAGGACGCCTGCCAGCAGGCCGTGGACCGGTTCAAACCGCAGGCGATCATCGTGGGCGCGTCCTGCACCGCCGAACTCATTCAGGATGATCCCGGCGGTCTGGCCGAAACCATGGGCCTGTCGATTCCGGTGATCCCGCTTGATCTGCCCAGCTATCAGCGCAAGGAAAACTTTGGCGCCGATGAAACCTTCTTTCAGATCGTCCGCCATCTGGCCAAACCGCAGGCACGCACGGCTGGGGTGACCTGCAACATCCTCGGGCCGACAGCCCTTGGGTTCCGGCACCGGGACGACGTCGAAGAACTGACCGGGCTGCTGTCCGACCTTGGCGTGACGGTCAATGTGGTGGCCCCGCTTGGCGCGTCACCCGCTGATATCGCCCGCCTGCCCGCCGCGCATTTCAACGTGCTGATGTCCCCCGAAACGGGCGAGACGGCAGCGCGGCATCTCGAAAAAACCTTTGACCAGCCGTTCACCCGCACCGTGCCCATCGGGGTCGGGGCCACCCGCGACTTCATCGCCGAAATCGGGCGAATCATCGGCCAACCGATGCAGGCCGACGAATCCCGTCTGCGCCTGCCATGGTGGACCCGGTCGGTGGACAGCACCTATCTGACCGGCAAGCGGGTGTTCATCTTTGGGGACGGCACCCACGTCGCCGCCCACGCTCGCATCGCCCGCGATGAAATGGGGTTCGAGGTGGTCGGTATCGGCTGCTACAACCGCGAAATGGCGCGGCCTATCCGGGCGCTGGCCAAGGACTACGGGATCACCGCGCTCATCTCCGACGACTATCTGGAGGTCGAGGCCACGATCGAGGCGCTCGCCCCCGAAATGATCCTCGGCACCCAGATGGAACGGCATATCGGCAAGCGGCTGGGCATTCCCTGCGCCGTGATCTCGGCCCCGGTGCATGTGCAGGACTATCCGGCGCGGTATTCGCCCCAAATGGGCTATGAAGGCGCGAACGTGATCTTTGACACGCTCATTCACCCGCTGGTGATGGGGCTTGAAGAACACCTGTTAACCATGTTCCGCGACGATTTCGAATTTCACGACGACGCCGGGGCCAGCCACCATGGCGGCAAGGCATCGGCGCGACCTGATGCGGCTGACGCGCCCGAACCCGAAACGCCCCCAACCGCGACCCCTGCGGACGATGGCACCATTGTCTGGTTGTCCGACGCCGAACGCGAACTGAAGAAAATCCCGTTCTTTGTCCGGGGCAAGGCGCGGCGCAACACCGAAACCTTTGCGGCCCAAAAGGGCATCAACCAGATCAGCCTCGACACTCTGTACGAGGCAAAGGCACATTATGCGCGATGACGTGATGCACAAACCGTATCGCGTCGCCATCGTGACGCTGGACAGCCACGCCGCCGGGCCCGCGTCCCGCGTCATGGCGCGGCTGGCTGCCGATCATCCCGGACTTGAGGTCGAGGTGTTCGCTGCTGCCGAATGGTCTGAATGTCCGCAGGCGCTGGTTGCCGCCAAGGCCGCCGTGGGCCGGGCCGACATGATCGTGGCCAACCTGCTGTTTCTCGAAGAACACGTCGCCCGCATCCAACCCGATATCGAGGCGCGGCGCGATCATTGCGACGCGGTCGTGGGCCTGATTGCGGACAGCGCGATCGTCAAACTGACCCGGATGGGCGACCTTGATATGTCCAAACCCGCGTCCGGCGCGATGGGCCTGCTCAAGAAATTGCGCGGATCGGGCAAACCCTCCGGCGCGTCCGGTGCCAAACAGATGAAGATGCTGCGGCGTCTGCCCAAACTTCTGGCGCTGATCCCCGGCAAATCGCAGGATTTGCGGGCGTGGTTCCTGTCCATGCAATATTGGCTGGGCGGGTCGGACGAAAACATCGAACAGATGCTGCGATTCCTGTTGGGCCGCTATGCCGACCGGACCGATTGGCACGCGCCCAAGGCGCGGCTGCCCATCGAATACCCGGATGTGGGCCTTTATCACCCCGATCTGCCGGGAACCAAGATCGTGACCGATCCTGCGCACCTGCCCAAGTCCGGCGGGACCCGTGGCACGGTCGGTTTGTTGATGTTGCGCAGCTATGTCCTGTCGGCCGATACGGCGCATTACGATGCCGTCATCCGCGCGTTCGAGGCGCGGGGGCTGCGCGTTCTTCCGGCCTTTGCAGGCGGGTTGGATGGTCGCCCCGCGATTGATGGCTATTTTCAGGGCAAGGTCGATGCACTGGTGTCGCTCACCGGATTTTCGCTTGTCGGTGGTCCGGCTTATAACGACAGCGCCGCCGCCGTTGTGACCCTGTCCGGGCTGAATGTCCCCTATATCGCGGCGCAACCGCTGGAGTTTCAGACGCTGGGGCAATGGGCCAAGAGCGGTCAGGGGCTTGGCCCGATTGAAACAACGATGCTGGTGGCCTTGCCCGAAATTGATGGGGCGACCAACCCCACCGTTTTCGCCGGACGGCATGGGCTGGACGGCTGCACCGGATGCGCGCACGCCTGTTCGGGTATCTCGGATTGCAAGGCGATGGCACCTTGCCACGAACGGATCAACAGCCTTGCGGAAAAAACGCTCCGGCTGGCCACGCTCCGGCGCAAGGCGAACGCCGACAAAAAGGTGGGCATCGTCCTGTTCGGTTTTCCGCCCAATGCGGGGGCGGTTGGCACGGCGGCCTATTTGTCGGTGTTTGAAAGCCTGTTCAACACGCTGACCCGGATGGATGCCGAAGGGTATACAGTCACCGTGCCGGAAAATGTCGATGCGCTGCGGGCCATGATGTTGCAAGGCAACGCGCGGCAATACGGGCAAGAGGCCAACGTGGCCGCGCATGTTGATGCGGACACCATCGTGCGCACCTCGCCCCATTTGAAAGAGGTCGAAGCCGTCTGGGGCCCCGCCCCCGGCAAGGTCCAATCGGACGGGCGCGGCGTGTTCGTTCTGGGCCACCATTTTGGCAATGTGTTTGTCGGGGTGCAGCCCACCTTTGGTTACGAAGGCGACCCGATGCGCCTTTTGTTCGAACGCGGTTTTGCGCCCACGCACGCCTTTGTCACGTTCTACCAATGGCTGCGCAACACGTTTCAGGCCGATGCGATCCTGCATTTCGGGATGCACGGCGCGCTGGAATTCATGCCCGGCAAACAGTCGGGTCTGGGCGCGCGGGATTGGCCGGATCGGCTGATTGGCGAGATGCCCAACATCTATCTCTATGCCGCCAATAACCCGTCCGAGGCGTCGCTGGCCAAACGTCGGTCTAACGCGGTCATCGTCACGCACCTGACCCCGCCGTTGTCCTCTGCGGGCCTTTATAAAGGTCTGGCCGACGTCAAGGACAGCCTGCGGCGTTGGCGCGAAATGACCCCCGGCGATACTGCGCGGGGCGATCTGGAACAACTAATCCGCGATCAGGCCAACGCGGTGGACCTGAACGCGCGCAACCTCGACACGCTTTGGCTCACGCTTCAGGAAACCGAAGGCGCGCTGATCCCCGATGGTCTGCACATCGTCGGGCGGCCCATGTCGGCGGCGGCGCGGGCGGATATGCTGGCGCTGATGCCGGGGGATGCGGACAAGGTCCGTGCGGCCAAACTGCTGGCCGAAGATCACGAATTGCCCGGCCTGATGGCCGCCCTGTCGGGGCATTTCATCGCTCCCGTGCATGGCGGCGACCTGATCCGCAGCCCGGACATTCTGCCGACCGGGCGCAATATTCATGCGTTTGACCCGTTCCGGATGCCCACCGCCTTTGCGATGGCGGACGGGGCGAAACAGGCTCAACTGCTGCTGGATACACACAACGCCATGCCGCGCACCGTGGCGCTGGTTCTGTGGGGGTCCGACAACATCAAATCCGATGGGGCCCCGATTGCGCAGGCTCTCGCGCTGATGGGCACGGTGCCACGGTTTGACAATTTCGGGCGGTTGTCGGGCGCGGACCTGATCCCGCTGTCCCGGCTGGGGCGGCCCCGGATTGACGTTGTGATGACCCTGTCGGGCATTTTCCGCGATCTGTTGCCTCTGCAAACCCGGATGCTGGCCGAGGCCGCGTTGAAATGCGCGCAGGCCGATGAACCCGAAGATATGAATTTCGTCCGCGCCCATGCGCTCGCCTATGTGGCGGCCCATGGGGGGGACATTGAAACCGCAGCCCTCCGGGTGTTTTCCAACGCCGAAGGGTCCTATGGTTCGAACGTCAATCAACTGGTGGACAGCTCTGCCTTTGGTGACGAAGACGAACTGGCCGATGCCTATGAAAATCGCAAATCCTTTGCCTATGGCGTGAATGGCAAGGCGGCGCAGAACCCCAATCTGCTGCAACAGACCCTGAAAACCGTCGATCTGGCCTATCAGAACCTCGAATCGGTCGAATTGGGGGTCACCACGGTTGACCATTATTTCGATACGCTGGGCGGCATCGCGCGGGCCGTGAAACGGGCCAAGGGCGGCGTGTCCGCGCCCGTCTACATCGGCGACCAGACGCGCGGCACCGCCAAAGTGCGCACGCTGCAGGATCAGATCGCGCTGGAAACCCGGTCGCGCAGCCTGAACCCGAAATTCTACGAAGGTCTGCTGAAACACGGCCACGAAGGCGTGCGCCAGATCGAGGCGCATATCACCAACACCGTGGGCTGGTCCGCAACCACGGGCGAGGTCGAACCGTGGGTCTATCAACGCCTGTCGGAAACCTTTGTGCTGGACGCCGCGATGCGCGAACGGCTTGCCGCCCTGAACCCGCAAGCGTCCATGCGGATGGCCAATCGCCTGCTCGAGGCGTCTGACCGCGCCTATTGGACCCCCGACGCCGCCACGCTGGCGGCCCTGCAAAACGCCGCTGACGCGATCGAAGATCGCATGGAAGGGATTGCCGCAGAATGACCGCGCCAACCCGCAACACGACAACCGAAAGGAGGCTCTCATGAGCCCCAAAGACGATATTCCGAACCTGCGCGGCCTTGATGGCGAAGGGTCTGTTCAGGTCCACCAAGACGACTCGATGAAAATCGACGGGGCCAAGGTGTTTTCCGTTTACGGCAAGGGCGGCATCGGCAAATCGACGACATCGTCGAACCTGTCGGCGGCCTTTTCGATGATGGGCAAACGGGTCCTGCAAATCGGCTGTGACCCGAAACACGACAGCACCTTTACCCTCACGGGGCGGTTGCAGGAAACGGTCATCGACATCCTGAAATCCGTGGATTTCCATTCCGAAGAACTGCGGCCCGAAGATTATGTGGCCACCGGGTTCAACGGCGTGAAATGCGTCGAGGCCGGCGGGCCACCTGCGGGCACCGGCTGCGGTGGGTATGTGGTGGGTCAGACGGTCAAACTGCTCAAACAACACCACCTGCTGGAAGATACCGATGTGGTGATCTTTGACGTGCTGGGCGATGTGGTCTGCGGCGGCTTTGCGGCGCCATTGCAACATGCCGACCGGGCCGTGATCGTCACTGCCAACGATTTCGACAGCATCTATGCGATGAACCGGATCATTGCCGCCGTGCAGGCCAAATCGGCCAACTACAAGGTGCAGTTGGCGGGATGTGTGGCGAACCGGTCGCGCGACACCGACGAGGTGGACCGCTACTGCGCCAAGGTCGGGTTCAACCGTTTGGCCCACATGCCCGACATCGACGCGATCCGTCGGTCCCGGCTCAAGAAAAAGACATTGTTCGAAATGGACGACGCCGAAGACGTGGTGATGGCGCGGGCCGAATACATGAAACTGGCCGATACGCTGTGGCGGTCGGTGCAGGCCCCCGGCAGCACACCCGCCCCCCTGCCTGACCGCGAGATTTTTGAACTGCTGGGATTCGATTGAAACCATGACCGCCTACGGCACCACACGCGACCGGGTTGAACACTATTTCGACCGCACCGCCACCCGCACATGGGAACGGTTGACCTCTGACGCGCCGGTGTCAGGGGTGCGGGCGACCGTGCGGGCAGGGCGTGACCGGATGCGGGCGCTTATGCTGGCGCAATTGCCCGATGACCTGCGCGGCGCGCGGGTTCTGGATGCTGGCTGCGGGACGGGGGCCATGGCCGTCGAACTGGCACAGCGCGGCGCGCATGTGACGGCGGTTGATATCTCGCCCGCTCTCATCGACATCGCGCGCAAACGGGAACCTGCCGATCTGGACGGCCAGATCACCTGGCACGCGGGCGATATGACCGATGCGGGTTTGGGCGCGTTCGACTACGGCGTCGCGATGGACAGCATGATCTACTACTCCGCGACCGACCTCGCCCAAATCCTGTCGCAGCTTGGTCCGCGAATTGACGGGCGGCTGGTGTTCACACTGGCCCCGCGCACGCCCGCGCTCATGGCGATGTGGCGGGTGGGCAAACTGTTCCCGAAAACAGACCGCAGCCCCACCATGATCCCGCAATCAACGGCGCGGGTTGCGGATGCCCTGCGGGTGGCCGGGGTGCCCGGACGGCTGCGCGACATCGAACGGATCAAATCCGGCTTTTACATCTCGAACTGCCTCACGTTTCAACGGGGACTGTCATGATCTTCAAGGCCAGCGCGCTTCAGTCTATCGCGATCCGGTATCTGCCTTTTGCGGATGCGGTGTCCGATGACCTGCCATTGTCGCAACTGCTGCGGTTGTCGCTGTTTCAGGTGTCGGTTGGCATGGCGTCGGTCATGCTTCTGGGAACGCTCAACCGGGTGATGATCGTGGAACTGTCGGTGCCCGCGATGATCGTGGCGCTGATGATCGCGATCCCGGTGCTGTCGGCCCCGTTCCGGGCGCTGCTGGGGTTCCGGTCGGACACGCACCGGTCGGCCATCGGGTGGAAACGTATTCCGTTCCTGTGGTTTGGGACAATGTGGCAATTCGGCGGGCTGGCGATCATGCCCATGGGGCTGTTGGTTCTGTCGGGGAATACGGCCATTGATCCAGGCGCGTTTGACTGGATCGGGGCGGCGCTGGCGTTTTTGTTGACGGGTGTGGGGATGCACATGACCCAGACGGCAGGGCTGGCGCTTGCGGCGGACCGGGCAACGGACGAAACGCGGCCACGGGTCGTGGCGCTCTTGTATGTCATGTTCCTTGTGGGGACGGCGATTTCGGCGCTGGTGATCGGGGCGCTATTGCGGGACTTTACCCAGCTAAAGCTGGTGCAGGTGGTCCAGGGGGCGGCGGTTGTGACGCTGCTGTTGAACCTCGTGGCGCTGTGGAAACAGGAAAAGGTCACGCCGATGACCAAGGCCGAACGCGAAGAACCCCGGCCGCTGTTCCGGGACGCATGGCGCGACCTGACGGCGGGCGGGGATGCCGGGCGGCTGTTGGCGGTCGTGTTTCTGGGCACCATGGCGTTCAACATGCAGGACGTTCTGCTGGAACCCTATGGTGGGGAAATCCTTGGCTTGTCGGTGTCGGCAACAACGCTGCTGACGGCGATGTGGGCGATGGGGGCGCTGGTGGCCTTCGGGTTCGCGGCGCGTTGGCTGGCGGCGGGGCTTGATCCGTTCCGCATGGCGGGGCGCGGGCTCGTTGTTGGGCTCGGGGCGTTTGCGGCTGTCATCTTTTCCGCCCCCTTGGGGTCTGCGGCCTTGTTTTATGTCGGGGCCGGGTTGATCGGGTTCGGCGGCGGGCTTTTCGGGGTCGCCACGCTCACCGCTGCCATGACCATGCCCGCCCAAGGGTTGGCAGGGCGCGGCCTTGCACTCGGGGCTTGGGGGGCGGCGCAGGCCACCGGGGCCGGCATTTCAATTCTTATCGGGGGAACCGTCAGGGACCTCGTTAGCCATGCCGCCATGAATGGCGCATTCGGACAGGCGCTCGCCACGCCGTCCACAGGGTATTCGGTGGTCTATCACACCGAAATTGCCCTTCTGTTCGTAACGCTCGTCGCGCTTGGACCGCTTGTCCGGGTGACAGCACTCAAACCGGATGCGGAAGCGGCCCAGCTTGGGCTGGCCGATTTCCCCACCTAACGCACTGACCAACGGAGGACACCAACATGGTTGGGACAACATTTTTCGGGAATTTCGATCTGGCGAGCGCCGCGATCTGGATGTTCTGGATTTTTCTTGCCGGGCTGATTTATTATCTTCAGACGGAAAACATGCGCGAAGGCTATCCGCTCGTCGATGACGACGGCAAAGCGGCGCCAAATCAGGGACCGTTCCCGGTTCCCGGCGACAAGACGATGAAGCTGCCCAACGGCCACGGCGAATTGCGCCTGCCGTCTGGCCAGCGGGGCGACCGGGCCGATCTGGCCCTGGCGCGGACCGCGAAATCGGCGGGCTCGCCCTATGTGCCCACCGGCGATCCGATGGCTGACGGGGTCGGGCCTGCATCCTGGGCACCGCGCCGGGATGAACCGGAATATGATGCGCATGGGCACACCAAAATCCGCCCGATCTCGGAATTGCCTGATTTCCACATCTCTGCCGGGCGCGATCCGCGTGGCAAGGCCGTGGTGGGCGGCGATGGCGAGGTCGTGGGCCGTGTCATCGATATGTGGGTGGATGTGCCGGAGTCGCTGGTGCGGTATCTGACCATCGACCTCAACCCCGAAGGGTCGGGGAAAATCCGGCTGGTTCCGATCAACATGGCGCGGATAAAATCCGACCGGGTGACGGTGCGGGCGCTGCACGCGCACAACTTCGAAGGCATCCCGACAACGCGGGACGCCAACAAGATCACGCTGCTCGAAGAAGACAAGATCTGTGGCTACGTCGCGGGTGGCACGCTGTATGCGTCGCCCGAACGGCTCGGCCCGGCACTCTGACCTCTGCGCGCGCCCCGGCCAGCCACCGGGGCGCGTGTTCCACCACTGCGACAGGGAGCGCGACACATGCACGACGATTTCAATTTCGAACCAATCCGGGGTCTGCCCGAAGCCTTGCCCGAAGGGGAACATATCCTGTGGCAAGGGTCGCCCGATGCGCGGGCCTTGGCCCGAGAGGCGTTCTCGGTGCGCTGGGTGGCGGGATATTTTGCGGCCTTGTCGATCTGGCGGGTCGGGGTGTCGTCGGCGGATGCGCCGCTTCAGATTGCCCTGCTGCACGCGGTGCCGTTTGTGGTGATCGGCGTGCTGTGCTGCGCCATCCTCTATGGCCTCGCATGGGTGCAGGCGCGGTCCACCGTCTATACGCTCACCAACAAACGGGTGGCGCTGCGGATCGGGGCGGCGCTCACCATGACGCTCAATCTGCCCTATGTCTGCATCGGCAACGCCAACCTTGACGTGCGCAAGGGCGGGACGGGCACCATCGCGTTTGAAACCATCGGGGGCACGCGGATCAGCTATGTCATGACATGGCCCAACGTGCGGCCGTGGTTCATGGCGCGGACCCAACCCGCGCTGCGGTGTATCCCGGACGCGCAAAAGGTCGCCGCGATCTTTGCACAGGCCGCCGAAACCCGGATCAGCCAACCCGACGCGCTGCGCGTGACCCGCGCGCCCGCGATGGCCGCGGAATAGGGGGCCGTGATGGCACAAACCTCTCCCCCGATGCGCCATGCAGACAAGGAACTCGTGCCGCGCTTTATCGTGCGGGCGATCTTTGGGCTGATGCTGGCCACCGTATCGCTAGTTGCGTGGGCGCAGCTCACCAATCAACCCAAAACCGGGGTGCTGATCGAAGCCCCGGTGGTGCAGGAACTGTCGTTCACCTTTGTCGGGGATCGGTCAGGCACCTATCAGATGTTTGATCTTGACGGACAGCTTGTCGCGTCTTCCACTGATGACATGGCCGGATTTATCGGGGTCATGGGACGATCCATTGAACGGGTGCGCATGGTGCGCAATATCCCGCTCGACACGCCCCTGCGGGTTGTGCGCAGGGACAACGGCCACATTGCCATCATCGACGACGCCACCGGCATGGTGACGGAATTGATCGGTTATGGGGACGACAACGTCGCCGCCTTCGCCAGGCTGGTTGACTGAGCCAGAAAAAAGGGAACTGAAAAATGGGATTGCTTACAAGAACACGGGAAACCGCCCCTTGCACCGTCACCGTCAGCCACCGGTTCGAAGAACTGTCGGCGCATGTGCGGTTTGATAACGGGGCCGTTGTGAACCCCGGCGACACCGTTCTGGTCGAAGGGCCGGAAATCATGGCGCCTTACGGTGAGGTGGTCGAAGAACGCCGCACCGCCACCATCACCCGCGCCAGCACGATCGAACGCCTGTGGACCCGCGCCACAGGCGATTTCGAAGTGATGGAACTGTGCGAATTTTCGTTCTCGAACGAGGTGATGTCATGAACATGCAAACACCGGGTGCCGCCACCCATTCGTCCACCGCCGCCACCGCCGAAGAGGCCATCGCCCTCCAAGAGGCGCTGCCGCCGATCAGCAACGAAGAAGCCACCGCCGTGGCGATGCGCAACACGCTCCTGACCCCGCGGTTCTACACCACCGATTTCGCCGAAATGGATGCGATTGACGTGTCGCCCGTCCGGGCCGATTGGGACCGGCTTATCGCGCAGATGAAATCGGACCCGAACCGGGGCCATTTCAAGAAGAACGCCGATTGGGACGATGTGGATTGGGCCGGGATGGAGCCAAAGCTCAAGGCAGAATTCATCGACTTTCTGATCTCGTCCTGCACCGCCGAATTTTCGGGCTGTGTCCTGTACAAGGAAATGAAACGGCGCGGCAGCAACGACGACATCACGACCCTGTTCCAGCTTATGGCGCGGGACGAGGCGCGGCATGCCGGGTTCATCAACGACGCGCTGCGCGAAGCAGGGATCGCGGTGAACCTCGGGTTCCTGACGCAGTCCAAGAAATACACCTATTTCCGGCCCAAATTCATCTACTACGCGACCTATCTGTCGGAAAAGATCGGCTATGCTCGATATATCACCATCTTTCGGCACCTCGAGGCGCATCCGGAATTCCGGTTCCACCCCATTTTCAAATGGTTCAAGGAATGGTGCAACGATGAATTCAGCCATGGCGAGGCGTTCGCGCTGTTGATGCGGACGGACCCGAAACTGACCAGCGGCGTCAACAAACTCTGGATCAAATTCTTCCTCACGGCGGTCTTTGCGACCATGTGGGTGCGCGACCACCAGCGGCCTGCGTTCCATGCGGCGCTGGGCGTGGACCCGGCGTGGTATGGGCAGGAAGTGTTCCGCAAGACGTCGGACATTTCGTGTCAGGTGTTCCCGCTGATGCTGGACATCGACCACAAACGCTGGTTGCCCACGCTCAACCGGATTCAGGACGCGAACGAACAGATCGCGGCGGGGATGAAACAAGGCGGGGTCATGGGGCGGATCAAATCCGTTCTGGGCCGGGCCAAGGCGGCGCTGGCGTTTGTGTCGCTCCTGACGATCCCGTCCATCCCGAACGAGGCTCCGGCCAGTTCGATGATGATGCCTGCCTACTGATGACCACGCTCTGGCCCGCCATGATCGCCGCGATCTTTGTCTGGTGGTTCGCCACCGGGACAATCATGCTGGCGGTCCGGTGGGCCGACAGGCTGGGCGGGACGGCGCATGGCATGGCGGTGTTGTGGGGAGTGCCGATGCTGGCGCTCGGGGTTGCGGGGATCATCACCTCGTTGCCCGGCGACACGGTCGGATCGGTCTATGCGGGGTTTCTGGGGGCGCTGGCGGTCTGGGGCTGGATAGAACTGGCGTTTCTGGCGGGGGTCATCGCGGGCCCGGAACGGCAACCCTGTCCACCCGGTTTGACAGGGGGGGCGCGGTTCATGCGGGCCTGGAACACGGTGGCGCATCACGAATTGCTGCTGACGGTCGGCCTGTTTGTGCTGGTCGTGCTGGGACGGGACGCGGTCAATCACATCGCGGTCTGGACCTACCTTGTGCTGTATCTGGCGCGGATATCGGCCAAGTTGAACCTGTTTTTCGGCGTGCCGCGGATCAACACGGAATTTGTTCCGGCGCGGCTCGATCATTTGAAATCGTATTTCCGGCGGGGGCCCATCACGGTGGCCTTTCCGCTGTCCATCACGCTGCTCAGCTTTGCTGTGGCGTGTTTCATCGAACGGCTGATCGCCGTGGAAACTCCCGTGGGCGATGTCACCTTTGGCCTTTTGGCCATGTTGGCGGGCCTTGCCCTTCTTGAACACTGGTTGATGGTTCTGCCGCTGCCAGACGCAAAACTCTGGCGCTGGATGCTGCCTGCACCCAAGACGTCCTCTAACGAAGAAAGACGACCCTGATGGACTACGATGCCCTGTTCAACGCCCAACTCGACACGCTCAAGTCTGAGGGCAACTATCGCTACTTTGCTGAACTGGAACGCAAGGCGGGCAAATTCCCCCGGGCGGCGCGCCATGATGGCGAGGGCGGCGTGCGGGATGTGACCGTTTGGTGTTCCAACGACTACCTTGGCATGGGGCAACACCCCAAGGTGATCGAGGCGATGTGCGAAGCCGTGCAACGGACCGGCACCGGATCGGGCGGCACACGCAACATCTCGGGCACCAACCACGACCACCTCTTGCTGGAACGGGAACTGGCCGATCTGCATGGCAAAGAAGGGGCGCTGTTGTTCACCTCCGGCTATGTGTCGAACTGGGCGGCGCTGTCGTGCCTTGGGTCGCGGTTGCACAACGCGGTGATCCTGTCGGACGCGGGCAACCATGCGTCGATGATCGAGGGCATCCGCCACAGCCGGGCGCACAAGGTTCTGTGGCGGCACAATGACGTCAAGGATCTGGAGGCCAAACTGGCCGCCCTGCCCGCGGACGTGCCCAAGATCGTGGCGTTTGAAAGCGTCTATTCCATGGACGGGGACATTTCGCCCATGCGTGAGATTGTCGAAGTGGCGGAAAAATATGGCGCCATGACCTATCTGGACGAGGTGCACGCGGTCGGCATGTATGGCCCGCGCGGTGGTGGCGTGGCCGAAGAACGGGGTCTGGCGCACCGGATCACCTTGATCGAGGGGACATTGGGCAAGGCCTTTGGCTGCGTCGGGGGCTACATCACCGGGTCGGCGGCGCTGTGTGATTTTATCCGGTCGTTTGCGTCCGGATTCATCTTTACCACCGCCTTACCTCCCGCGATTGCGGCAGCGGCGCGGGTGTCGATCGCCCATCTCAAGGAATCGTCGCACGAGCGCATCACCCAGAAACGTCAGGTCGCCCGTCTGCGGGCGGCGCTGGACCGGGCGGGTATCCCGCACATGCCAAACGAATCGCACATCGTGCCGGTTCTGATCCGGGACCCGGTCAAAACCCGGATGCTGGCGGATTACCTGATGCGGGAATGGGACATCTATGTGCAACCCATCAACTACCCGACCGTGCCAAAAGGCACCGAACGGTTGCGGTTCACGCCGTCGCCGTTCCACACCGATGCCGACATTGACCATCTGGTGACGGCGCTGTCGGTGTTGTGGCGGCAATGCGCACTGGCCCACGCGGCGGCGTGACGCCCACCCCTACACAATTTCGCGCAAGGGCTTTACGCCCTTGGGCAAAACGCTAGATTACGTCTCAACTGGGGCACAACCGTCACGACCCAGATGAAAGGGAGAAGACAATGAAGATCACTCAACTCGCCGCCGTATTGGCGCTGTTGGCCGGCCCCGCGTTCGCCGAGAGCCATGCAACCGCCGAACCGATGGCAGCACCGACCGGCGACGCCGTTGCCGGCGCGGAAATCTTTAACCGTCAGTGCGTCACCTGCCACGTCGTCCAGAACGACGCGGGTGAAGTGTTGGCAGGCCGCAACGCCAAAACCGGGCCGAACCTGCACGGCGTCGTGGGCCGGACCCCCGGCGTGGTCGAAGGGTTCTCGTATGGCGACGGCATGGTCGCCTATGGCGCAACCGGCGCTGTCTGGATGGAAGAGAACTTTGTGGCCTATGTGCAGGACCCGACCGATTTCCTGCGCACAGCGCTCGAAGACCGGCGCGCCCGTGGCAAGATGGCGTTCCAGCTGCGGTCGCCCGAAGATGCGGCAAACGTCTATGCCTTCCTCGCGACGTTCACGCCTGCGGCCGAATAATCCGCCACAGCGTCCAACGCTACGCTGACGCAAAACCGATGCAAAGGCCGCCGCGCCCCGGCGGCCTTTTTTCATGCGCCGCGTGCTTACTGGTCAGACAGACCCATCGCCGCCACCACCCGCGCCGGGTCCTCCTCATGCGCCAGATGCCCCAAACCGTCCAACGTGACGACGGTGGCACGGGGCAACGCGCGGGCGGCGGTCTGGCTGGTTTCCGGTGGCACTGTCTTGTCCCGCGCACCGACAATCAACCGCACCTCGTTTGAAATGGCGGGCAGGCGGTCCAGCAACCCCTCCAGCTTCCATTGGGCCATCATCGCCAAGGTGGCATCGACGTGCCCCGCGTCGGTGGCCAATGTCCGGTAAATTTCCAGCCCTTCGGGGGTCAGGGTGGACCCGGTCCCCTCGATCATGCGGCGGACCGTGTCCGGGGTGATCCGCGCGGTGAACAGGTCGGCGGTGAAAGGCGTCATCGCCAAAACCCGCGCCATCGCCGGGAACAACCACCCGGAGACACCTTTGAACGTGCCAAGGGCGGCGTTGATCCCGACGATCCGCGCACCCATCCCCGTCAGGGCCATCTGCAACGCAAGCGCCCCCCCGGCAGAATGGCCCACGATCACATCGGGAGCCCACCCTTCCTGCACGCACAATGCCGCGATGTCCTCTGCCATCGGCGCAAGGCCACAGCGTTGGCGGGCGCCCATTTGCGTAAACCCTTGGCCGGGCAAATCAATTGCCACCACATGGTGGGTGGCGGCCAACTGGGGAAACAACCCGCGAAACGATTGCGACGCACCGCCCGCCCCATGCAACAGCAAAACGGTCGGCCCGGTGCCCTGTTCCTGAACATGCCATCGGTGGGGGCGGCACAGCACCTGCCGGGACCGCGCGGCCATCGGCCAATCAGGCGGCGGGGGCCATCGCATCAGTTGCCCAAAACCGCATTGACCCCGGCAGACAGGCGGGCGGCATCGGCGCGCGGCATCGGCAGGTATGGCCCGCCCATGATCGCCGCCAGCC
>JBGSIZ010000046.1:0-1873 GCA_041742255.1 Marivivens sp.
CCCGGCCGCCGTCGCGTTCTGCGCGGCGGTTGGTGGTGCCCTGTTGGCCAGCCGGTTGCCCACCGAGGTGATCCGTGTGGGTCTGCGTGTGGTTCTGATCGGCATCGCGATCTTTTTCGCGTTCAAACCGGGCCTGAGCGATCTGGACCGCGCCCAGCGCGTCACCCCGACCCTGTTCGCCCTGACCGCCGTGCCGGTGCTGGGCGCCTATGACGGGTTGGTGGGGCCGGGGGCCGGGGCGTTTTACATGATGGCCTTTGTCACCCTTGCGGGCTACGGCGTGTTGCGCGCCACGGCCCATACCAAACTGTTGAACTTTGCGTCCAACCTTGGCGGATTGCTGGCCTTTGCGGTGTTTGCCAATCCCTGGTGGGCCGTGGGTCTGGTGATGGGCCTGTCGCAGGTCGCGGGCGCGATGGTAGGCAGCCGTCTGGCGATGCGGGTCGGGGCCGGGTTGATCAAGCCGGTTCTGGTGGTCACCTCGACCGCACTCGCGCTCAAGCTGATCTGGGATATTGTTGCGGCCTGATCCGGGCCGCAAGACGGGAGCAGAGTATTTTCGCCAATCCGGCCCGGCCCCGGTTTTCCCCCGGACCCAGTTGAGCTAGAACACGCGCAGCCAGAAGGAGGCCCCGATGACCCATCCCAAACCTGTTGTGCTGTGCATTCTTGATGGGTGGGGCATCCGCGCGGACCGGACCGGGAACGCACCGCTGTTGGCCGTTACCCCGACCTTTGACGCGATCATGGCGACCTGCCCCCATGCCCAGCTGATCACCCATGGCCCTGATGTGGGGTTGCCCACCGGCCAAATGGGCAATTCCGAGGTGGGGCATACCAATATCGGTGCGGGCCGCGTGGTGGCGATGGACCTTGGTCAGATTGATCTGGCGATCGAGGATGGCAGCTTTGCCCATGCCGAAAACCTTGTGGCGTTCATCGACACGCTGAAACACAGCGGCGGGGTGGCCCATCTGATGGGCGTTGTGTCGGATGGCGGGGTGCATGGGCATGTGACCCACATCATCGCCGCCGCCCGCGCGATTGTGGACGCAGGCGTGCCCGTCGTGTTGCACGCAATCACCGACGGGCGGGATGTGGCCCCGTCATCTGCTGCGGATTTTGTCGCCGCATTGGGCCGGGATTTGCCGCAAGGGGCCACCATTGGCACCGTGATCGGGCGCTATTGGGCGATGGACCGTGACACCCGTTGGGACCGGGTGCGCACCGCCTATGACGCGATGGTGCGGGGACGTGGCGCGCAGGCGGACAATGCCGGGGCCGCCATCGCCGCCGCCTATGCCGCCGGCCAGACGGATGAATTCATCCCCGCCACCGTGATCGGGTCCTATGCCGGAATGGCCCCGCAGGACGGTTTGTTCTGTCTGAACTTCCGGGCCGATCGGGCGCGCGAAATCCTTGCCGCGATTGCCAAACCCGAATTTGACGGCTGGGACCGGGGGCCTGCCCCCACCCTTGCCGCCCGGTTGGGGATGGTCGAATATTCCGACGACCACGTCGCGTGGTTCACCGCCGTGTTCCCCAAACGCAGCATCGTCAACACGCTGGGCGCGTGGGTGGCGTCCCACGGTCTGACCCAATTCCGGCTGGCCGAGACGGAAAAATATCCCCACGTCACGTTTTTCCTGAACGGGGGCAAGGAAGTGCCCGAAGTGGGCGAGGATCGGTTCATGCCCCGGTCCCCCAATGTCGCCACCTATGATCTGCAACCGGAAATGAGCAGTGTCGCGGTCACCGACGCCTTTGTCGCCGCAATCGAAAAGGGTTACGACCTGATCGTGGTGAATTACGCCAACCCCGACATGGTGGGGCATACCGGTATCGTGTCCGCCGGGATCGCGGCGTGCGAGGC
>JBGSIZ010000047.1:0-1880 GCA_041742255.1 Marivivens sp.
GCCCCGGTGAGCGCCTGCGCCAACCCGTCCGCCCCCGCAACGCAGCGCACGCCCGCCACCGATTTGGTCGTCCGCGCCCAGCCCGTGACCGCAAAGCCCAGCCCAGAGAGTGCTGTTGCACAGGCCGCCCCAAGTTCCCCCAGTCCCAGAACCGTCACCCGCCGATCCTGTGCCAAGGGCGGGGCTGCATCCGACCAGACCCGCCCCGGATTGACGATATGCGCGTCCATCCCAAGGTGGTGCCGCAGCGTGTGCCCCACCACCCATTCCACCATCCCCTGTTTCAAACCGGGGTCCACCATCCGCGTGAGCGGTTGTGTCAGCGTCGTGTTGCCCACGATTTTTTCGACCCCGGCCCACAGGCTGAGAACCGCCCGCGCCCGCGTGAAAGGCCGGAAATCCAGCGCGGTGTCGGACGGCGCATAGACGATGTAGTCCACCGATTCGGGCGCGTGGTGCTGCGACAGGGTGGCCGCGATCCCCGCCTGCGCCAGCGCGCGGGGCAGGACGGGCGCGTAATCGTCCCATCGGGGGGCCGCAAAGAGGATGTTGAGCATGGTGACCCTTTGCCGTTTAGCGGGGGCGGTGGACATGCGCGCTTTGCACCAGTCCGAAGGCCACGAGAAGCACGAGCATCGCCGATCCGCCATAGCTGACCAAGGGCAGCGGCACCCCCACCACCGGGGCAAGCCCCATGACCATCGACATGTTCACCGCGAAATACAGAAAGAACGTCATGCCGATGCCAAAGGTCAAAAGCTGTGAAAACCGATCCTTGTTCTGGATCGCCGACACGATGCAGAACAGGATGATCAGAGCGTAGAGAACCAGCAGCGTGAAGGCCCCGACAAAGCCGAATTCCTCGGCCAGGGTGGTGAAGATGAAATCCGTGTGTTTTTCGGGCAGAAAGTTCAGCCGGCTTTGCGTGCCTTGCATGAACCCCCGCCCGGTCCAGCCGCCCGACCCCAGCGCGATTTTCGCCTGTGTGATGTGGTAGCCCGCCCCCAGCGGGTCGTTGCCGGGGTCCAGAAACGTGTCGATCCGCCGATATTGGTAGTCTTGCAGCAGTTGCCACGCCGTTCCCCGGCTTTGCAGCACTGCCACGATGGTGCCGACCCCGCCCCCGATCACCGTCGCGAAATAGGCCCAGTGGACCCCCGCCAGAAACATGATCGTGCCCCCCCCGATCATCAGCAACAGCGAGGTGCCCAGATCCGGTTGCGTCAGCACCAATGCCGTGGGGACAAGGATCAGCGCCACCGGGACCAGCACCCAAAAGATGTGCGATGTCAGTTTGTTGGGCAACCAGTCGTAATAGGCCGCGAGCGCCATCACGAGCGCGATTTTCATCAGTTCAGAGGGTTGCAGGCGGATAAACCCAAGGTCGATCCACCGTTGCGCCCCCATGCCCACATCCCCGAAAAACTCGACGACGATCAACAGAACAAGCCCCGTCGCATAGGCCAGCCCCGCAAGGTTCCGCCAAAGCCAGATCGGCACCATGGCCACGACGAACATGAGCGCCATGCCCACACCGAACCGTTTCACCTGTGGTGCCATCCAGCGGTCCGCGTCCCCCCCTGCTACCGAATAGAGCATGAGGAACCCCGCGCAGGCCACCGCCGTCAGCAGCATGACCAGCGGCCAGTTGATATACAGTAGTTTGCGAAAGCCCGAGGGGACGTATTTGACGTTGTATTCAAGATAGCTCATGACATCACGCCCGTGTGCGGCCCGTGGCGCCGGGGGGCACCCGGTCCTTGATCCGTTGCTGTTGTTCGGCGATCCGCCCACGCACGTTGGACGGATAGGCGTCCAGCGGCGGCGGCCCGTCATAGAGCGCCTGAAGCACGATATCCCGCGCGATAGGCGCCGCCGTG
>JBGSIZ010000048.1:0-3559 GCA_041742255.1 Marivivens sp.
CGACCTCCAACGCGGCGACATACCCGTGGTCCAGTTCCAGTTGAACAGTGCCCCGGGACAACACGGCAATGCCAAGGCCCGCCATGACCGCGTGCTTGACGGCTTCGTTTGCGCCCAATTCGAACCGGACATCGGGTTCCACACCGGCGGCCTCGAACTGGGCCTCGGCGGCGCGGCGGGTGCCGGACCCGGCCTCTCGCATGATCATCGGATAGGCGGCAACCTCGGCCAATGTCAGGGGGCGACCGACCAAGGGGTGATCGGGGGCGGCAATGACGATAATCGGGTTTTCGGCCAGCCGGAAATGATCGGCGGCCATGTCTATCGGCACGGTGCCAAACACATACAGATCGTCGCGGTTCGCGGCAAACCGGTCCAACAATTCGCGGCGGTTGCCCACTGTCAGACGGATATCAATGTCGGGCCATGATTTGGCAAACGGCCCGATCAACCACGGCAGGGTATATTTCGCCGTGGACACCACCGCGAGGTCCAGACGACCCACCGTCAGACCCTGCATGGCCTTGATGTCGGACTCCAGCCGCAACGCTTCGGCACTGATCGCCTCGGTCCGGCGCAACACGATGGCCCCAGCCTCGGTCAGGCGCATCACCCGGCCAACCCGTTCGAACACCTTGGCGCCGATCTGGTCCTCCAACTGTTTCACCTGCGCGAAAACGGCAGGCTGGGTCAGATGCAGGCGGTCGGCGGCAACGGTATAGGATAAACACTCCGCCACTGTGCGGAACACTTCCAACTGGCGCAACGTGTATCTCATCTATTCACGTTTCTCTATTCTACCGCAAATTACAAACAATTTCTCTTTCTACGGGACGCGGCCCATCGTGTCCCGAGAACGACGCAGCCCGCGCAGGGGCACCACCCGAGCGACACAGGAGCCACCATGAACAAACCAGCCCGCAAAACCTACGACGCCGGCGTCAAGGACTATCGCTCGACCTATTGGGAACCGAACTATTCGGTCAAGGACACCGACATTCTGGCATGTTTCAAGGTGATCCCGCAGGCAGGCGTCCCCCGCGAAGAAGCCGCAGCAGCAGTCGCGGCAGAAAGCTCGACCGGGACATGGACCACCGTCTGGACCGACCTTCTGACCGATCTGGACCATTACAAGGGGCGGGCCTACCGGATCGAAGATGTGCCCGGTCAGGATGACGCATTTTACGCCTTTATCGCCTACCCCGCCGACCTGTTCGAAGAAGGATCCGTGGTCAACGTGATGACCTCAATCGTAGGCAACGTGTTCGGGTTCAAGGCGGTGCGGTCTCTCCGGCTCGAAGATATCCGGTTCCCGATCTGGTTCGTCAAAGGCTGTTTTGGGCCGCCCCACGGCATTCAGGTCGAACGGGACAAAATGGACAAATACGGCCGGCCCCTGCTGGGCTGCACCATCAAACCCAAACTTGGGCTATCGGCGAAAAACTATGGCCGGGCCGTGTATGAGGTGCTGCGCGGCGGGCTGGACTTCTCCAAGGACGATGAAAACGTCAATTCCCAGCCGTTCATGCGTTGGCGCGACCGGTTCCTGTTCTGCCAAGAGGCGATCACCAAGGCGCAGGCAGAAACCGGCGAACGCAAGGGACATTACCTTAACGTGACGGCAGGCACGGTCGAAGAAATGTATCAACGGGCGGAATTCGCCAAGGAAATCGGCTCGCCCATCATCATGTCGGACTATCTGACCATGGGGTGGGCGGCGCATAACTCTCTGTCCAAATGGTGCCGGGACAACGGGATGCTGTTGCACGTTCACCGGGCCATGCACGCGGTCATGGACCGCAACCCCAACCACGGGATCAACTTCCGGGTGCTGACCAAGATCCTGCGGCTTCTGGGGGGGGACCACCTCCATTCGGGCACCGTCGTGGGCAAACTCGAAGGCGACCGGAATGCAACCTTGGGCTGGATCAACCTGATGCGGGACAAATTCATCAAGGAAGACCGTTCCATGGGCATCTTCTTTGATCAGGACTGGGGGTCGATGCCGGGAGTGTTCCCGGTGGCGTCTGGGGGCATCCACGTCTGGCACATGCCCGCACTGGTGTCGATTTTCGGCAACGACTCCGTGTTGCAATTCGGCGGCGGAACCTTGGGACACCCATGGGGGAACGCGGCCGGAGCAGCAGCCAACCGGGTGGCGCTTGAGGCGTGCGTGCAGGCCCGCAACGAAGGGCGGGAACTGGAAAAAGAAGGCAAAGACATCCTCATCGCCGCCGCCAAACATTCGCCCGAACTGAAATCCGCCATGGAAACGTGGAAAGAGATCAAGTTCGAATTCGACACGGTGGACAAACTGGACACACAGCACCGCTGATCCCGCACCCTTCCAAAGGACCCACACCATGACCACCGTTCAAGACTACCCCTCCCGGCTGTCGGACCCCTCCAGCCGCAAGATGGAAACATTCTCTTATCTGCCCGAAATGACCAAGGAACAGATGCGCGCCCAGATCCAGTGGATCGTGAACAATGGCTGGAACCCCGCCATCGAACACACGGAACCGGAAAACGCGACGGGCTTCTACTGGTATATGTGGAAACTGCCGATGTTCGGGGAAACCGATGTGGACGCCATTCTGGCAGAACTCGATGAATGCCACACGGCCAACCCACAGCACCATGTCCGGCTTCTGGGCTACGACAACTTCACCCAGAGCCAAGGCGCCAACATGGTCGTCTTCCGGGGCAAGATGGTCTGACACGACGGCACGCGCAGCCCGAAAAAAGGCTGTGCGTGTCACCCCTTCCTTCAACCACCGGGGATACCCATGACAGACCCAACTGCGGCATACCGCGTGACCACGGAACCGTGGTATCGGCCTTCGGGCGACGAAATCGGACTGTTTCAGGCGGCGTGGGCGGCGCGCATGCCGGTGATGCTCAAAGGGCCAACGGGCTGCGGCAAAACCCGGTTTGTGGAACACATGGCATGGGCGCTGGGGCGTCCTCTGGTGACGGTGGCCTGCAACGAAGATATGACCGCGTCCGACCTTGTGGGGCGGTTTCTGTTGGATGCGGACGGCACCCGCTGGCAAGACGGGCCACTGACGTTCGCTGCGCGGCACGGAGCGATCTGCTATCTGGACGAAGTGGTCGAGGCGCGACAGGACACCACCGTGGTGATCCATCCTCTGACCGATGACCGGCGGGTGCTTCCGCTCGAAAAAAAGGGGGAACTCTTGCGGGCGCACCCCGATTTCCTCCTCGTGATCAGCTATAACCCCGGCTACCAATCCTTGATGAAGGACCTAAAACAATCGACCAAACAACGGTTCGGGGCGCTCGATTTCACTTGGCCGGAGGCAGCCATCGAAACCGAGATTGTGGCGCACGAATCCGGGGTCGATGTGCAAACGGCAACAAAACTGGTCGAAATCGGCGGCAAGGCGCGCAACCTCAAAGGGCATGGTCTGGACGAAGGGATATCGACGCGGATGCTGATCCACGCCGGGCGTCTGATGGCGCGGGGGGTGGACCCGCGCGCGGCCTGTTCCATGGCGCTGACCCGGCCCATCACCGATGACCCCGACATGCGCGA
>JBGSIZ010000049.1:0-4277 GCA_041742255.1 Marivivens sp.
ACGCGCTCAGCGCCTCGGTCCCGGTGAACCGCTGCAGCACCAGAACATCCGGGCCCAGAACGGTCGCAAGCCGCCCCATCCGATCCGCCTGCGAGAACGCAATACCCATAAATCAACCACACGCTGCAATATATTGGTAAACCGTAGCGCCCAAGGTCCAGATTGCAAAGGGGAAATGTCAAAAGCGCCAACGGTTTGAGGTCACAAAAGAGTCGGCGACCTCTGCACAAGATATGACGGCAATGACGCGGGACAACATTAGCCAGAAAAGCCATGCCGCCACGAGTCTCACACAAGTCACCGGCGCGAATAGCCAAATCACGCAGGGCACGTAAGGGTCTGACAGGAGTCGCGCGCCAGAGGCCCTCTCTGCGAGTCTGGCGGATATCATGGTGCCGAAAGATGGCCTGAGCATCCAGCCCCAGCACTATGGATGAACATAATCGCCGGATGCTGGTGGACTACAGCCCCATGCCCGTTTCGCGCCAAACATCCACACATCCCGGTTGTTCAGGTTTCCAGAACTTCCATATTGGGGCCTGGTCGCAAATTGAAGGCTCCCTCAGACTTCTGCACTTGTTCAGACAGTGGATGCCATTTACCGTTCTACCGGACGAAGCACCGGGGGAAGAAATGCGTGTAACACGCCGCAGTGCGGCAACTTTCATGTGCGCGTCGATGTTGGCCTGGCCTGCTATGGCGCAAATGTCGGGGACGGATTCATCGGCTGACGCTCGGGCGCGCGCCGCCATTGATGGTTGGTATCGCCTTGTCCTCGAACTTGTCCGCCATACGCCAACCTACTCGCCCCCTGTCGCCTCTCGTGCCTTTGGATATCTGGGCGTCACAGCGTGGGAGGCGACAGTCGCTGCGTCTCCTGACCTGCGGACGCTGGCTGGCCAGTTGAAAGGATTGACACCATTGCCGACCACCGCAGGGGTGTTGCCTGACCACGGCGTGATCGTGAACGCTGCACTCTCGACGGTCGTGCCTGTGCTGTTCGCCAACACTGGCCCTACCGGCCAGCGCGCGATGGCCTCTATGGCAGATCGTCTGGCCGCCCGCGTCGCCGAAGGGGTCGCCTCCGAGACGGTAGGTGCGTCACAGATGCAAGGTCGGGCGATTGCGGCCCATATTCTCAACTGGGCCGCCACCGATGGTGGCGCAGAGGTCGTGAACATGGGGTTCCCTGCCGCCTGGCCTGCCCCGGCGAGGCCATCCGACTGGGTGCCGACCTCGCTTGCCCGTCAGCAACAAACGCCACTTTTGCCGGACTGGGGCAAGAACCGCCCCCTTGCGATGCCCACAGGTGATGCCTGCCCGCTGCCCGCACCACCCACCTATACAACAAATCCCGACAGCGACTTTCACGCCGAGGCACTGGCCGTCTATAGGGCAACGGCCAACCTCACTCCCGACCAATCGGCCATTGCGCGGTTTTGGTCCGATGACCCAATGCTGTCGCCCACGCCGCCCGGCCACTGGATCACGATCGCGCGGATAGTGCTGGACGATCAGGATGCGGATGCCATCACGCGGGCCGATACGCTCGCACGGGTCGGCATCGGTCTGACCGATGCCCTGATTGCATGCTGGCATGCCAAATTCGCCCACAATCTGTTGCGACCGGTCACCTACATCCGGGCGCAGATCGACCCTGCATTCACGCCGATATTGATCACGCCGCCGTTTCCGGAATACCCGTCGGGGCATTCGACCCTGTCCGGGGCCTCGGCAGAGGTTCTGACTGCGCTGTTCGGACACGACGTGACCTTCGTGGACACCACGCACCAAGACGACGGCCTTGCCGCGCGCACCTTCACCAGCTTTCAAGAGGCCGCGGCTGAGGCGGGCATCTCGCGTCTGTATGGCGGCATCCATTTCCCGGCCGCAATCAACCGGGGCCTCGATCAGGGCCGTTGCGTGGCTGGCTGGACCAACGCCTTGGTGACCCGGCAATGATGCGCCTTCTGACCGCCCTCGCGCTATGCGCGGCACCCGCTCTGGCTCAGGAACCTGCGATTCCAACCTATGTTGATGAAACCGTCGCCGCCGGAATTGGCGGCACCTATGCGGGCGACTGGGAATACATGGTGGGCGGCGGAGCAGCGGCCTTTGACTGTGACACGGACGGATATCCCGACTTGCTCTTGTCCGGCGGCGCGGACCCCGCGCGGTTTTACCGCAATATGGCGACACAAGGTGGCCCGCTGGCCTTTGCCGAGGAACCTTCTGGCCTTGAACTGACGGGCGTGACCCAGACTTATCCGCTGGATGTGGATGCCGACGGGATAACTGACCTTGCCCTGCTGCGGATCGGTGAGACGGTTTTGATGCGCGGACTTGGCGATTGCCGGTTCACCCGCGCAAACGAGGCCTGGTCGTTCGACGGTGGCGATGCGTGGTGGTCGGCGTTCGCTGCAACGTGGGAAGATGGGCAGGATTGGCCAACCTTGGCGCTGGGTGGCTATATCGACAGGCAAGAGGAAGCCTTTCCCTGGGGATCCTGCACCGAGAACCGCCTTTATCGCCCGGGCGCGACGGGTTTTGCACAGCCCACCGCACTGACCCCGTCGCATTGCCCACTGGCCATGCTGTTCACGGACTGGGCCCGGACTGGCACGCCAGATTTGCGCGTGTCCAACGACCGCTAATACTACAAGGGTGGCGAAGAACAACTCTGGCATGTCCCGGCCGGGCAACCGCCCCGCCTGTGGACGACCGAGGAAGGGTGGCAACGCCTGCGGATCTGGGGCATGGGCATTGCCAGCCGCGACTTCGATGCCGACGGTTTCCCCGAATTCGTCCTGACCTCAATGGCTGACAACAAGTTGCAGACGCTGGCCAACCCGGCCCCCGGCGCGCGGCCGCAATACCGTGACGAAGCCTTTGCGCGCGGCGTGACAGCCCACCGTCCTCACACAGGAGGCGACGAGCGCCCCTCGACCGCGTGGCATACCCAGATCGAGGACGTAAACAACGATGGTCTTGCCGACATCTGGATCGTGAAAGGCAACGTGGACCGGATGCCAGACTTCGCACAGGACGACCCCAACAACCTGCTGCTACAACGCCCCGACGGCACCTTCATGGAAGCTGGCGAAAGCGCCGGCGTCGCCAGCACAGCATTGGGGCGGGGCGGGCTGCTGGTCGATTTTAACCTCGATGGACTGCTCGACATGGTGGTGGTCAACCGCCGCACAACGGCGCAGCTTTGGCGCAACACAGGGACCGATGCCGCTGCTGGCTTTGCTGCGTTCCGTCTGCAGGGGCAAGGTGCGAACCGCGACGGGATCAACGCCTGGATCGAGTTGCGCACGTCAACTGGCACCCAACGTCGCGAGATTACGCTGGGCGGCGGTCACGCCAGCGGGCAGTTGGGTTGGTGGCACTTCGGCCTCGGGTCGGCCACTACTGCCGAGGTGCGTGTCTTGTGGCCTGACGGCACCGAAGGACCCTGGGCTTCGATCGAACCGGGGAGCTTTCAGACGATCCGGTCCGACGGTGTCTTGGTGTCGTGGTCACCTGAACGATGACCGATTTCCGCGTGAGATCAGCGCCATCGCAGACGCAAGAGTGTTGCGGTTCTCGCAATCTCTGATGGCCTAACTCGGCAATCAGATCAGGCAACCGGGCCGCTATTGACACTCGTAAATCAAGCCAATGCCGCGCCGTGGCTCTCGAACTTCGGTCGGCCGCGGTCTCGTGGTCTCTGAACTAGCCTTCGGCAGTCACCAGCGGCACTCTCGTTCATGCGGTGCAGTTTCAGAGGCCGAGCAAGGCGTTCAACTCGTTCAGCGCACCCTCGGACAAAGTATGTTTGCCAGTCTCCGCCAGCAGGCCAGCAAGCGGCGCATTGGCCGCGGCATTTTCGTCGGTCTCCGCAACACCGGAAGCGATATCGTTCGCGTAGGTTGAGGTTCGACCCTGCCACGCTGCTCGGCTCGAAGGGCTTTGTCCGCATCGTGGTCTTGTCGCGGTTTGGTGCCGGTCCTTTGATAGCGCAATGTGCAGCAAAGGAGATGAACCATGGGCACAGCGAGAACGGATTAATTTCGCAAGGATGCGGTGCGGATTGCACTGACGAGCGGGCTTTCACGCAAACAGATTGCCGATGATCTTGGGGTCGGGATGTCGACCCTGAACAAGTGGATCACGGCGCATCGGGACACGGATGTGGTGTCGCAGGAGGATCGCGAACTTGCGGTTGAGAACGAACGACTTCGGCGCGAGAACCGTATACTGCGCGAGGAGAGGGACATCCTAAAAAAGGCCAC
>JBGSIZ010000050.1:0-5751 GCA_041742255.1 Marivivens sp.
GATGGTCTCGACCTTGGCCGCAGGCGAGATCTCCGGAACGAATATCCGCGCCCGATATCCCAGTTGCCGCGCGGCGTAAGCGACCGCAGCGCCATGATTGCCACCGGACGCCGCAGCGACACCCGCTTCCGGAACCGCCAGCGCGATCAGGCTGTTGAACGCCCCGCGCGACTTGAACGAGCCCGCGTGCTGCAGAAGTTCGAGCTTCAGCACCGGCACCCAGTCGCCGCCCATTGCGCCACGTGGCAGTTCCATCACCGGGGTGACGCGCACATGCCCGGCAATGCGCGCGGCGGCAGCCTCGATATCGGCGCGGGACACAGGTGGCTTTGTCATGCTGGTTGCTTTCATTCCGGGCTGTATCTTGTGGACGCGTGGTGCCCAGATCGCAATCGGGATGTTGCGGCCATCGACATCGGGCGGATCGGGGAAACACGCGGCGCGGCCCAGCGCGATTGCCCGCGCGGTGGGCACGTCCGACGGTCTGCGCGAACGCCTGACCCGGTTTTGGGCCGATCATTTTACCGTCGTGTCCCGCAACGGGGTCACCACCCATCTGGTAGGGTCCTATGTCGAGGAAGCCATCCGCCCCCATGTCGCTGGCCGATTTGTTGATATGTTACAGGCGGTTGCCACCCATCCCATGATGCTGGTCTATCTGGATCAGGCATCGTCCGTGGGACCCGCCAGCACGTTGGGCCAGCGCCGGGGGCAGGGGTTGAACGAAAACCTTGCCCGCGAGGTGCTGGAATTGCACACGCTGGGGGTGGATGGCACCTATAGCCAGACCGATGTCCGCGAATTGGCCGAGTTGATGACCGGGTTGAGTGTGAACGCCCAAGGCGCGTTCGATTACCGCGTCAATGCCGCCGAACCGGGCGCCGAGACGGTTCTGGGCGTGGACTATGACGCCGCAGCCGAGGTGGACACGGTGCTGCAGGCCCTTGAGGGGATCGCCGTGCATCCCGACACCGCCCGCCATATCGCCACCAAACTGGCCGTGCATTTTCTGGCCGATAGCCCGAACCCGGATGTGATCGCGGCAATGACGGCGGCCTATGGCGATACGGGCGGCGACCTGATGGCGGTTTACCGCGCCATGCTGGACCACCCCGCCGCATGGGACGCGACCCCGGCCAAGGTCAAGACTCCGTTTGATTTTGTGACCTCTGCCGCCCGCGCGCTGGGCGTGTCGGCAGATGCGATTGCGGACCTGTCCCGCCGCGACCTGACCCAGTTTTTCGAGGCCCCGATGCGGATCATGGGCCAGGCATGGGAACGTCCGACCGGACCGGATGGCTGGCCCGAGGATGCCGCAGCATGGGTCACGCCGCAGGGCATGGCGGGGCGGATCAACTGGGCGATGTCGATGCCCGCGCGCCTGATCCCCGATCTGCCCGACCCGCGCGACTTTGTTCTGGGCGCACTGGGCCCGACCCGCCCGACGCGGTGGCCTTTGCCGCCCTTGCATCCGAAAGCCGGGCCGAGGGGGTGGGCGTTGTCCTTGCCTCCGCCGCATTTCAAAGGAGATGAGCATGGATCGTCGCAGATTTCTGGTAACTGGTGCCGCCCTTGGGTGTTCGGCGGCGGCGTCGCCGTTGATGACCCCGGTGGCTTTTGCCCAAGCCCCGTGGGAAAACCGGTTGGTGGTGATCGTGCTGCGCGGGGCGATGGACGGGTTGGACGTGGTCCAGCCCTATGGCGACCGGGCCGCCGCCGCATTGCGCCCCAATCTGGGTCAGGGCGAGGCGGCGGGCGGGCTCGACCTTGACGGATTTTACGCCATGCATCCCGCGTTGGCCCCGCTGCGCCCGTTGTGGGATGCGGGCGAATTGGGGTTTGCTCATGCCGTATCGACCCCCTACCGCGACAAACGCAGCCATTTTGACGGGCAGGATTTGCTGGAGGCCGGGATTTCCGACCTGTCGCTGGGTCTGCGCGATGGGTGGTTGAACCGTCTGATGCAAACGGTGCCGGGTGTGCAGGCCGAAACCGCGTTTGCCATTGGCCGCGAACAGATGCTGATCCTGACCGGGGCCGCGCAGGTGTCCCGGTGGTCCCCCGAGGCCCGGCTGCGTCTGAGCCCGCAGGCCAAGCGCCTGTTGGACAGCGTGTATCACGACGACCCGCTGTTTCAGATGGCCAGTGCCGATGCCATCACCATCGCCGAAAGCATCGCCGCCGATCGCGAGGCTGACGCCGAAACCGAGGGTATGGTGGAGGCCGCCCCGATGATGGAGGCGGTGGCGAATGGCGACCATGTCCGCCTTGCCGAATTTGCCGCCAGCCGGTTGCGCGGGGCGACCCGGATTGCCAGTTTTTCGATCAGCGGGTGGGATACCCACAATGCGCAGGCCCAAAACCTTGGCCGCGCGCTCGGCCGGTTGTCGGATACCATTCTGACGCTGCGGGCCGGGTTGGGGGCCGCGTGGGACCAGACGGCGGTTGTGTGCCTGACCGAATTTGGCCGCACCGCCCGTGAAAACGGGTACAAGGGCACCGATCACGGCACCGGCGGCGCGATGATATTTGCAGGTGGCGCGGTCAAGGGCGGCCGGGTCGTGGCCGATTGGCCGGGGTTGGCCGATGCCGACCTGTATGCAGGGCGCGATCTGATGCCCACCCGCGATGTCCGCGCGCATGCCGGATGGATCATGCGCGGCATGTTTGGCGTGGACAGCAGCGTGGTGGAACAGGCCATATTCCCCGGCGTCGATCTGGGGACCGATCCGGGGCTGTTGCTGTAGTGAGTCTGGTGTAGTCCGGTCAGACGCCGGTATTCACCGCCTCGATCACGGTGCGGGTGTCGTCGGCGACCGCCTGTGACGTGGTGCCCACAGCGGCCATGACCGCCACGCCCAGCATCATCAGACCGGCGGTCAGAACCATCCAGTCGATTGTCGTATTACCGTCTTCATCAGACCAGAAGCGGGTCAAGAAACGTTCCATGGCACTCATCCTGTTGCACGCCGATGTATCGGCCTGCGGTCAAGATGCCAGTGGTTTGTGTTTCCTTTGGGCCGCCGATTCGGTCTTTTCTGGTCCCGCGTGCCGCGTTTTGCCGCAATTCTGCCCGCGTTCTAAAGCGGCCCCGTCGGCAGCAGCCGGGTCTGCACGAGGGCGGCCACCTGTGCGAGGTTGGACTGTGTAGGTTGCCCCAACTGCCGCGCCGTGGCGAGCCGGCGCACCGCGATGTCAAGGTCGGTGTCCGCCGCGCTGCGCGCCACGCCGCCCAGAAATTGTGTCAGGTAATCAATGTTTTCCGCCGTTGCATCGCCCGACAGCACATCGGCCACCTGTGCCAGATCGTCTCGGTAGGCGATCAGGTCCGGACGCACGAAATCCGTGGACAACAGGCGCGGCCCGGCGGGTTGCCGGTCTGCAGGCAGGTGCCGCAGGATAGCCGCCTGAAATTCCCCCAGACTGTCGATGGGTTTGGGCAGGAACCCGTCCGCACCGGCGTCGCGCAATGCGGCCTCGCTCTCGGGGTCGCCGGAGGTGCCCATGATGACCTGCACCCTCGGTGTCGCCTGTGCCAGATCCCGGATCAGGCTTTCGCCGGTGCCGTCCGGCAGCCCCATGTCCACGATGACCACGGCGGGTCGATAGGTCCGCAAGTGTTGGCGCGCGTGATGCAGGCTGTCGGCCCGCCGGATCCGCGCCCCGGACCGCAGGCACAACAGGCGCAACGCCTCGCAGGCGAAACGGCTGTCTTCGACGACAAGCACGGTCAGCCCGAGCAGGGGGCGGTTGGCCGTGGGCGGACGTGACATCATCAGGGCATCAAGGTTTTCCATGGGAGCCTCCCGCAGGGTGAAAGAGCAGACGACTCATACAAACCCATTTTTGGTTACCTTGAGGTTAAGCCGCCCCGACTGCGGCTCTTTGCCCTGCGAACCGTGGTTGCGGTGCCCCCGTCCCCGCGCGATAAGGTCCAAACCGCACTAAAGGAGCCGCCCGATGATCGGACGTTTGAACCATGTGGCCATCGCCGTGCCCGATCTTGACGCCGCTGTCGCGATGTATCGTGACACGTTGGGTGCCCACGTCCGCCCGCCACAGGATGAACCGGACCACGGCGTGACCGTTGTGTTCATCGACCTGCCAAATACCAAGATCGAATTGCTGCACCCGTTTGGCCCCGCGTCCCCGATCACCGGATTTCTGGAAAAGAACCCGAGCGGCGGCATCCATCATGTGTGTTACGAAGTGGCCGATATCGAGGTCGCCCGCGACAGGTTGGTCGCCAAGGGTGCCCGCGTTTTGGGCACCGGCGCGCCGAAGATCGGCGCCCATGGCAAGCCCGTTCTGTTCCTGCATCCAAAGGATTTTCAGGGCACGTTGATCGAACTGGAACAAGTGTAAAAGGAGCCCGAAATGGGACCGACAAGTGCCATCGTTTTGTTTGCCGTGATCTGGTTCATGGTGCTGTTTATCGTGCTGCCCTATGCCAGCCGCAGTCAGGCCGATGCCGGCGAGATCGTGCCCGGCACCCATGCCAGCGCCCCCGCCGATTTCAACGTCCGCCGCACCGTCCGGATCACCACGATCTGGGCCGTTGGATTGTGGATTATCATGGCAGGCACCATCCTGTCGGGTGTCATTTCCGTGCGTGATCTGGATTGGTTCAACCGGATGTCCCAGCCCGACTTGTCGCCCGTGACCCAGACCAATTAACCTTGGGCCGCCAGCCGATGATAGAGATGCGTGAACGTCGCCGCCCCCAGCACCGGGATCAGCAGGTTCACCAGCGGAATGGCGAGCGGAATGGCCATCAGGCACCCTGCAAACCAGATTTTCCCGATGTGCCGTGACCGCAGCGCCCGTGCCCCGTCCCGCCCCAGACGCCGCATCGCGGCGATCTGAAAATACTCTCGACCAAGGAGAAACCCGTTCATGCCGAAGAACAAAAACGGGATCGCAAAGGGCAATAGGGCATACAGCGCGAAGGCCAGAAAGTTCGCCCCGATCAAGAGACCAAGAAAATTGACCGTGTCCATGATCGCCGTCCAGACCGGCACTGGAGGCGGAATGGGCAGGTTGGGATAATGTTTATCCTCCACCGCTTGGGCCACGTCATCCAGAAACATGGACGTGATCGCCGAGGCCACCGGGATCATCAGGAACATTGACAAAAACAGCATGAAAAACAGCGATCCCCAACTGAGGAGGTCGCCCAGCCAAGTGACGGGACCGATCCCCGGAAGGGCAACCGACCCCGGATCGGTCGCCTCGATCAGCCACAAAAGCCCCGCATAGGCTGCCACCAGCAACGCGATGGACAAGGCGATGCCGATGCCCAGAACCCGGCGAAACCGTGCATCGCCGAGTTGGGCTAGCGCCTTGGCGAAATCGGCGAAGATCATGCTGTGACCCATGTTGTAAGGGCGGCGATGTCCGGTCGTGGCCGGTCCGGCGGCAGCGCGCCGGGGGTGCCGATATGGATGATCCCCGCAATTGTTTCGTGGTCGGCCAAGCCGAACACCTGTTCCCGGAAAGCCGGGTCATGGGTGAACCAGCCCGACAACCAGTTGGCCCCCCAGCCTGCCGCCTCGCACCCGTTCACGAGCGCCAGACACACCGCCCCCGCCGACAAGGTTTGTTCGATCACGGGCACCTTGTCGGAGGGTTTCGGGCTGCTGACCACCACCACCGCAAGAGGTGTGTTGGCGTAGGTGCCCACCGATTTGGCGATTTTGTCCGGGTCGATCCCGTGCGCCGGGCCGCGCGCGCCGATTTCACGCGCGATCC
>JBGSIZ010000051.1:0-8592 GCA_041742255.1 Marivivens sp.
GAGGCGCAAGAGGTCACGCCGGAAAAACTGCTGGAAACGCTGGACACCGACCCCGACACCATGCCGCCGTCTGACCAGATCGAAACAGACGTTAATGCGCTCAAACGTCAACGGGATGCGCTGGGGGCGGTCAACCTGCGCGCCGAAGAAGACGCGGTCGCCGTGCAAACCGAACACGACACCCTGATTTCCGAAAAAACCGATCTGGAGGACGCGATCAAGGCGCTGCGGTCCGGCATCGCGGCGCTCAACCGCGAAGGCCGCGAACGGCTCCTGACCGCCTTTGAACAGGTCAATTCCAACTTTTCCCTGCTGTTCAAACACCTGTTTGGCGGGGGGGAGGCCGAATTGGTGCTGGTCGAAAGCGATGATCCGCTAGAGGCGGGTCTCGAAATCATGTGCCAACCCCCCGGCAAGAAACTGGCGACCTTGTCGCTGTTGTCGGGCGGGGAACAGACGCTCACGGCGCTGGCCCTCATCTTTGGCGTGTTCCTCGCCAACCCGGCCCCCATTTGTGTGCTGGACGAGGTGGACGCGCCGCTGGACGACGCCAACGTGACCCGGTTCTGCGACCTTCTGGACGAAATGTGCAGGCGGACGGAAACCCGGTTCCTCATCATCACGCACCACGCCGTGACGATGGCGCGGATGGACCGCCTGTTTGGCGTCACCATGGGCGAACAAGGCGTCAGCCAACTGGTCAGCGTAGACCTGAAAAAGGCGGCCGCGATGGTCGCCTGACCCTCAGATCGGGCAAAAGGCCGTCTGCCGGACAAACGCTTCTGCTGATCCGGGCGGGATGCCTGCAAAATCAATCCGGCCCATGGTTGTGGGTGCGGCCACGGTGGGCGGGGCGGTCACGGCGCGGGAAATCGCCCCGGTGCCAAGGTCGGCCACGGTTCCCGCGACGGTCTGCACGACAAAACTCATGCCCTCGATCCGGGTGCCCAATACGCCGCCCGCCAATCCGCCTGCAAGGCCGATGGTGGCGGTGACGGCGGCATCCCGCATGCTGCCCCCTTCAACCAAGGTCTGGCCCCCGGCTGTCAACCCGCTGCCCGCGGACCCGATCACCACCAGGGTGCCCGTTTCCGCCGCGGTCAACGTGGCCCCGGCCCCGCCAAGGCCAATCGCCCCCACAATAAAACTGCCCGACGCGTTGATGACCGCTGATCCGACGTTGCCGGTGTCCTGATAAGTGAACCCGCCACGCATCGCCGATCCCAGCGCGATAGATGACATCGCGGTGCCCGTGGTGACGCCGGTCATGCCGGCCCCTGCGGCAGCAGCGCCCCCCATTCCTCCGGTGACGATGGTGCCCGTCACGATCAGAAATGTGGCTGACCCGTCGCGGATCGTGCGCAAAACGGTGATCGCGGTTTCCCAATTCGACACGTTGTTGCTGATGTTGGTCATCGTGCGATGCTGCAATTCGCGCCGGGTGGTGTCATAAAACCGCTGATCCTCCAGCCCTTGATGAACAAAGGTCACAAAGGTCTGGAAAAAATTGTGCGGGTTGGTGCGCACCTGCATTTCGGCCTCTGGCCAAAAGCGGTTCGTCTCTTGGTCCAATGCGGCGCGAAATCCCGCCCAGCGGGTCTCTAATTCCCATGTGGTGGGCATGAACATGCTGGTCCTATGTTCAACCACCCGTGACCTCTGGCGGATCAATGTGTTGCGGAGCGAACTGCGGATCGCGATATACATTCCGTCAGGGTCCCAGACGAAACGGCGCCCGTTGTCGTCGGATACTAAAAAAACGCCCATGGCCAAATTCCTTTCGGCGGTCGGACAAACTGTTGAAAAAAAGGGTCGCTGCAATGTCGCAAATGTCGCGCCGCCGGCTGTGCGCTGTCAATGTCGAACTGGGGCGGCTTCTGTTTCGGCTATTTTTGGCCGATCCCGGCCAACAAGGCGGCGACCTTGGCCCGCAATCCCAGATCGGCCTCGATCAACGCGCCCTCCTCGCGCAGCAGGTCGCGGCGATCGGGGGCTATTGCTTGAACCCGGTCGAAAAACGGGGCAGCGGCGTCCGGGTCGGCCAGCAAATCCACCAACGCGGCATTGCCCCGGTAGGCCCCGCGCGCCAATCGGAATGGCAAGGCGGCGAGCCAAGCCTCGCGGTTCTGGGCGTGAAAATGCAACAGGGCCAGACCGGATTCAAACTCCTGTTCGGCGATCCGCGCGCCGTCCACAAACGCGCTGTGCAACCGGGGGCGCAATCCGGCAATGCCGGTGCGGAAAAAACATTTGCCCGCCGAATGGGATAACATGCCGCCCCGTAGGGCCGGGGCATAGGGGCCATAAATGCGGCGCAACATCCCGCGCTGTTCCACGGGCTGCAACGCCCCGCGGAACGTGCGGGCGGTGAAAATATCATCCGGCAGGCCGGTATCCCACAACGCCTCATAGGGGCGGATGCGCAGGCACGGGGTCTGGTCGTCCACAAGATTCAGCCAGCGGTCAACGCGGCGGCTGGGCCACAGGAATTCGTCGCCGTCGATATGGGCCAGCCACGGATATTGGCACGCGGCATAGCATCGCTGGACATTGGCGGTTTGGCGGTCCTGATGGGCGTCGGGGCGGCCACCCGCGACCGTTTGCCAATAGGCAGCGTCGCAGGGCACAGGCGTCACCTTGGGGATGCGGGCGACGGCGGCGATGGCCGGATCGGCGGGGTCGTCAAAATGCACCCAGATGCGGGCAGCCCCCAGCGACAGGTGATGGGCGACAAAGGCCAACATCTCGTCCATCGGGGCCTTGAGGGTGGTGCAGATGGCCCAATGCGCCATGGGGGTCGGACTCTCCGGTTTGGCACCGGGTCTACACCCGCGCCGTCACACAATGGTAAACAACACAACCACCAACAGCGCCATGCCCCAAACGGTCCACAACGCGCGGACCGCCCGGTCAATGTCATCGGGGCCAAGGGTGCGGGCACCCTGCGGATGGACAAAGGGAAAATCGGTCAGCACGCCGTCATAACTGCGCGGCCCGGCAAGGGCGACATTCAAAACGCGGGCAAGGGCGGCCTCGGGCCACCCGGCATTGGGGGATTTGTGGCGGCGGGCCTCGGTGCGGATGGCGGGCCAATCGGACAGGCGGGGGGTCATCATCCAGAACAATCCGGCGGTGATCCGGGCGGGCACCCAGTTCAACACATCGTCAAACCGGGCGGCGGCCCAGCCAAAATCGCGGTGCCGGGGGGTGCGATAGCCGATCATGCTGTCGGCGGTATTGGTGATCTTGTAAATCAACAAACCGGGCAATCCGCCCAACAGGAACCAGAATAACGGGGCGATGACCCCGTCGCTCAGGTTCTAGGCGGCGCTCTCGATGGCAGACCTTGCAACGGCGGTCTGATCCATGGCCCCGGTGTCGCGGCTCACGATCATGGCAACCGCGCGGCGACCATCGCCCAGCGACAAACGCAAATCGCGGGACACGGCGGCGACGTGATCCACCAGCGACCGTTGCGCCAGCAAAATGGCCCCCACGATGACAACGGCCACCGGGCCACCAATCGCCTGCACCAACGCGCCCAGCACACCCGCGCCAATCACCAACCCGGTCATGGCCAAGACACCCTTGGCCTTGCGCGCGTCGCCTGTGTTGAACCGCTGATCACACCACGCCACAGCACGGCCCATCAGGACGGCAGGATGGGGCAACCGGGACCACAGCCAACGGGGTTCCCCCATTGCGGCGTCCAACAGCATGGCCAGAACCACGGGGATCACACCGCCGCCTCCACCTGTGCCCAACGGTCGGGATGGGGCAACCCCAACCGCAGCCACCGGTGGGAATACGGGAATATACGGGACCACACATGCACCTGCGCCAACCGGTCCTGCCACGCGGCGGCATCGTCCACGTCATACAGGCGGAACAACGTCGTCCCGCCCACAACGCGGGCACCCCGGGCGGTCAGAACGGCATCCAGCCGGGCGGAATCGGCGGCCAACCGGGCGCGGGTGGCCATGGCCCATCTGGTATCGGCCAAGGCACGGGTGGCAATTTGCAAGGCAGGGCCGGACACGGGCCACGGACCCAACAATTCGGTCATCCGGGCACACTCGGCAGGGGTGCCCACCATCATCCCCAACCGCAGCCCGGCCAACCCCCAGAATTTCCCGAAACTTTTCAGGACAATCACCCCGGACTGGCCCGCGCGGGCGATATGGCTGGCCTGCGGTGTGACATCGCAGAAACTCTCGTCAATCACGGTCCAAGGACGCGATGAACGGGGGGCCAAGGCATCGTCGGGCCACATCCGGCCATCGGGGTTGTTGGGATGCACCAGCACATGCACCGGGCAGGCAGGGTCGGTGGCGCTCACGGTCATACCTTGGGCGGCAAAGGCAGCGGCATGTTCGTTATAGGTGGGGGCAGGGATATAAACGGGGGCAGTCCCGACAATATCGGGCATCCGGGCAATCAAGGCCGAGGCCCCGTTGGCGGCAACCACGCCTGCTTCCTTGGGGATGTTCCAGAATGCGCGGGCGGCGGCCTCCAGCGCGGACATGGCGGCGCGGTCGGGCAAGGCGGTCCAGACATCGCCGCCCAGATCGGGCACCGGATAGGGGACAGGATTGATCCCGGTAGACAGGTCCAGCCACCCGGCGCGGGTGCCACCCCACCGGGCCACAGCGGCATCCAATCCGCCCCCATGGTCGCGGTTTTCGGTCATTCGGGCAAGGGGGCGTGGCGGCTCACGAAATGGCCCTTCACACCTTGCGGCCACTCGCGATAGGGGACGACGCCCGTGTCACTTTGGGCGTGCTTGGTGGCATATTCGACAATGGCTTGGGCGTCGGCGGCAGTGGGTTCAAACGTGCCGATGGAATACCCCATCTTGCCGGTGGCCTGCACCACGACATTGCACGCCCGTTCGCACCCCATCGTGCAGGACACGCGGCGGGCGCGGACCAATGTGCCATCCACGGCGGCCTCGATCAGACCGGCCAACGCCTCGCCATCGGTCTGGGCCATATCGCTGGTGTCCCATCCGGGGCGCTTGCAGGTGTCGCATACGGTGATCCAGCTTGTCATCGGTCGGGGCTCCTGTCCGGTTTCGCCCGTGGTTCAAGCGGATTCCAGCCGGTAACACAAGATAGCTGGGGATAAACCGCCGATCTGCCGCAGGCGGAGGGCGTGGTTAACCTTCTGTTAGGAAATTGAGCCGATCCATCTTAAAATAAAATAAACGGATCGGTCATCGGTCCTGAAAACGCGGCAGAACAGTGAGGCTCCTATGCACGTCTTGATCGTCGAAAGCCGGCAGGATTTGTCAGCTCTCTGGCAACGGCACCTTGAACGGCTGGGGATGACGGTGACCACGGCCACGACGGGGGATCAGGCGACGGCGATCATCGGGGCACAAGACCTTGATGTGATCCTGATCGACCTGGTGATCGCCGAAGGCAGCGCGCTGGGCGTGTCGGATTACGCGCGGGTGCGGCGGCCTTCGACCAACGTGATCTTTGTCAGCGACACATCGTTCTTTTCGGACGGGTCACTGTTCGCGCTCTCGTCCAACGCGCGGGCGCATGTCAAAACAGGCACGCCGCCCGAAGACCTCGCCGCGATCGTGGAACACTACGCCATCCGACACGACCTAACGGTCCCGCCCATGCGGTTGCCCGTAGTCTAGGGCGGGACCAACCGGCACGATCCGGTGCGGATTGATGGTGTCGTGGCTGTAGTGGTAGTGCCGGGTGATATGGCCGAAATGGACGGTCTGTGCCACGCCCGGCCACTGATACAACTCACGGGTATAGGCCCACAGGTTCGGATAATCGACAATCCGGGCGCGGTTGCATTTAAAATGGCCGTGATAGACCGGATCAAACCGGATCAGGGTCGGAAAGAACCGCCAATCGGCCTCGGTCACGCGGTCGCCCATCAGATAGCGATGGGTGGCCAGGTGGGCCTCGGCCCAATCCAGCGTGTCAAACAACGGGACCACAGCAGCGTCATAGGCGGCTTGGCTGGTGGCAAACCCGGCCTTGTAAACACCATTGTTGAACGTGTCATAGATGCGGTCATTTAAGGGCGCGATGGCCTCGCGCAGGTCTTGGGGCCAATAATCGGCGGTGTTCCCGGTGATCGCATCAAAGGCCGAATTGAACATCCGGATGATCTCGGAACTCTCGTTGGACACGATCGTGCCACGTTCCTTGTCCCACAGGATCGGAACGGTCACGCGGCCCGAAATGGCGGGATCGGCGCGCAAGTAAATATCGCGCAAATAGGGCAGACCGAACAGGCCGTCACCCGTCGCCCCGTCAAACCTGGTGTCAAACGTCCACCCTTCGGTCAGCATGTCAGGATGGACGACGGACACCGTGATATGTGGTTCCAACCCTTTGAGCGCGCGAAAGATCAACGTGCGGTGCGCCCAGGGACAGGCATAAGACACATACAGATGATACCGGCCCGTAGCGGCGGCAAACCCGCCCGTCCCGGTGGGACCGGGGGCACCATCCGGGGTCACCCAATTGCGGAACGCGGCAGTAGACCGCTGAAACGCGCCCCCCGTCGATTTCGTTTCATACCAGACATCGTGCCAGACGCCGTCTACCAATTGGCCCATGATGGCCTCCCTTTGCTGTTGGATCACACCTAAGGCACAACGCCGCCGCACCAAACCCCGTATTCCGCAGAACGACCCCCGCATTGGCGCACATGTCGGTTTCCGGGTCCACCGCGCCGCATATCTCTTTGCATCCGGGCGCGGCCAAGGATAGCAAGACAGGGACGACGCCCGCCACCGGGCCAGAGAGGTTGGCGGGGCCAGCGGTTGACCCAATCGGGAACCAGACGCCCCGCATCGTCCAAACCAAAGGTGCCGCAGGGCGCGCTTGGTCTCTGGCGTGGTGACGGGCACATACGATACCGCCAAACCCGCTGCCAGCCGATCACAGGATACCGCCCATGCGCCTCACACTCCCCGCTTTCCTCATCCTGCTGGGGCAACCGGCCCTCGCCCATCCCGGCCATTTGATCGAGGTCGCGGGGCACGGTCACTGGATCGGGGCAGCGGCCATCGGGCTGGCGATTGCGCTCGGCCTGCGAGAGGCGCTGAAATCACGGGATAAATCGGCTGCCAAAGACGCCGCAGACGCCGAAAACACCAAGGCACCAGCATGAAAACGACCATCAAAACGGGGGTCATGATCTGCGGTCACGGGTCGCGCAGCCAATCGGCGGTGGATGAATTCGCGGTGCTGGCGGAAAAACTGCCGGGCTATCTGCCGCCGGACTGGGTGGTGGACTACGGCTATCTGGAATTTGCCAACCCGGTGATCCGGGACGGGCTGGACCGCTTGCGGGCGGCGGGCTGTGACCGGATATTGGCGGTGCCGGGGATGCTGTTCGCGGCGATGCACGCGAAAAACGACATTCCCACGGTGCTGAACACCTACGCGGCGAAACACGACATCGCGGTCAGCTATGGGCGGGAACTGGGGATTGACCCCAAAATGATCGCGGCGGCGGCGGGGCGGGTGCAGGACGCGGTGACAGCGGCCAACGCGGCGCACGGGGCTGTGGGGCTGCATGACACCTGCCTTGTGGTGATCGGGCGGGGGGCATCTGACCCGGACGCCAACGGCAACGTCGCCAAAATCGCGCGGATGCTGCAAGAGGGGATGGGCTTTGGCTGGCTCGAGGTGGGCTATTCCGGGGTCACCTTTCCGCTGGTGGAACCCTGCCTGCAACACGCGGCGCGGTTGGGCTACAAACGGATCGTGGTGTTCCCCTATTTCCTGTTCTCGGGCATCCTGATCGACCGGATCTATGGCTTTACGGATCAGGTGGCAGCGGCGCATCCGGGGATTCAGTTCGTCAAGGCGGGCTATCTGGGCGATCACCCCCAAGTGCTGCAAACCTTTGCCGAACGGATCTTGGAACAAGACAGCGATACACCGCCGCCCAATTGCGGGACCTGCGGCTACCGGACCCAGATCCTCGCGATCGAAGGACAACCAGTGCAGGAAATCGCGGCACAGGACCGGGCACGGCACCCGGCCTTTGGGGCGGTGCCGCCGCCCACCTGCGTCTTGTGCAAATACCGCACGCAGGTTCTGGGGTTCGAGGCCGAAGTGGGCGCAGTTCAGGAAAGCCACCACCACCATGTAGAGGGTCAAGGGGCCAGCGCGCCGGGGTCCAACGTGGCAGACTGCACGCTGTGCGACACGTTCTGCACCGGGTTGTGCCGCCTTGTGGCACAGAAAAAACCGCAACCCATGGGGCATATGGCGCATCAGAAATCGGGGGATTGGCACGACCACGGCGACGGTCAGGTGCATTTCCACGCGCACGACCATGGGCACGGGCACGCGCACGACCACGGGCATGACCACGACCACGCCCACCCCGAATATCCCCACGCCAACCACCCGCATGGGCCGCTCAGCGCGCTCAAGACCAAATAATGCGACCCTACGAAAAAGACCCGGCAGCGATTTACGCGGCCAGCTTTGCCACCGTCCGGGCCGAGGCGCGGCTGGACCGTTTCCCGGCGGACCTGCACCCGTTGTTCACGCGGTTGATCCATTCCTGCGGCATGGTCGAAATCGCGGATCGTCT
>JBGSIZ010000052.1:0-13450 GCA_041742255.1 Marivivens sp.
ACAGGGCCAGCGCCATGCCCGGCGGGGCCCGCCGTGCCAGCGTTGTTTCAAGCTGTCGTTTGTGGTCCGCGCTGTCCGAAATCGCGGTCACCTGCACCCGGCCTGCTCGCACCGAAATTTTCGAGCGCGGCAAATCCTCCAGCGCGCGCAGCGCGAAGGTCATTGCGGGCCGCCACCCTTCGGGCACCGGGTAATCCGCCTGTTCCAACAGGTCCGTCACCGGCAGGCCGTTGGCCAGTCGCGTGATTTGCGCGTTGAGCGCGTCCCGGTCCGTGTCTGTTGGCAACAGCCCGATGAGGGACACCCCGTTGTCGTTGCGCAGGATTTCGATGGCAAAGTCCGGCGCGGTCAGCCCCGCCGCCTCCAGCACCGACATGTTGTCGATGACCCGGCTGGCATCCACGATCCCGCCTGCGATGGACATGGACCGGAACCGTGCCGCTTCGCTGGGTGCTTCGCCCTCAAGAATGACCTGTAGCCCGTCCCCGATGACCGACACCCAATTGTGCCCGCCGTCGATCACCGCCCCCTGAACTGCCGCAACCGACCGGTGTTCCACTACGCCCACCGTCACCCGTGCCGCCACAACCGACAGCCCGGCGGCGCAACCGAACACGGTCAAGGGGATAAGGATGGACGACAATCGCATGGGGGTTCGGTTATTGGTCATTGTGCCATTTGTCTAGGCGGTCCCGTCCGGTGGTTCAATCAGATCACCCATGCGACGGCGAAAAACAGCACAGGGATCAGTCCTGCGTTCCGGTTTGACCGAAAGAGCATGAGGAGCCGTTCCCCGTTGTCCGGATCGAACCGCCCCAGTTGCCACGCAAGGTGCCACCCCATCCCCCACGCCCCCCCGACCGCCACAACAAGGCTGAGGATGTTCCGATCCTGTGCCGCCAGCACGATGGCCACCCCGAGCAAGCCTATCGTTCCCATCAGGAAATACCGCAGCCAGCGCGGGCTGCTGTCCCCAAAGAGCCGGGCCGTGGATTTCACCCCGATGAGCGCGTCGTCTTCTGTATCCTGATGCGCGTAGATGGTGTCGTAAAACAGCGTCCAGAGTATCCCTGCCCCGTAGGCCACCACCGCTGGTCCCTCAATCCGGCCCGTGTGCGCCGTGTAGGCCAAAAGCGCCCCCCAGTTGAACGCCAGCCCCAGAAATACCTGTGGCCACCATGTGAACCGTTTGGCAAAGGGATAGATCCCCACCAGTCCCAGCGACAGCACCCCAAGCCCGATCGCCGCCCAATTGAACGTCAGAAGGATGCACAGCGCCAGTGCCGCCTGCACCCCCATCCAGATCACCGCCTGTCGCACGCTGACCTGTCCCGATGGGATCGGCCGCGACCGGGTCCGCGCCACCTGTGCGTCGATGTCCCGGTCCGTGATGTCGTTCCAGGTGCAGCCCGCCCCCCGCATGAGGAACGCCCCAAGCCCGCAGCCCGCCCCGATCCAGAGGTCGTGCCCTGTGAACGTCCCGGTTCGCAGCGCCCCCAGCCCCAGCCCCCACCAGCAGGGCAACAGCAACAGCCATGTTCCGATGGGCCGGTCCGCCCGGGACAGCCGCAGATAGGGCCGCGCCCAGCCCGGTGCCACCGTGTCCACCCAGTTGCCCCGCACCGCGTCGGCCACTTGTCCTGCCACATCTGGCGTTTTGCTGGTGGGGGTCATAACATCCGCCTATGGCTTCCAAGGTTCGGCTTTTTGTAGATCACCCGCTGGGTCCAGCGCAAACCCTCGCTTTGTCACAGGCGCAGGCCCAATACCTGTTTTCCGTCATGCGGTTGCCTGTTGGGGCCGTGATTTCCGTGTTCAACGGTCGTGACGGCGAATGGGATGCCCAAGTGGCCGAAGCGGGTAAGCGGGGCGGTGTGTTGGCCTGTGTCGCCCAGACCCGTCCGTTGCAGCCCCCGCCCGACCTGTGGCTGTTGTTTGCCCCTATCAAGAAAGCCCGCACCGATTTCATCGTTGAAAAGGCCGTGGAGATGGGGGCCGCCCGCATCCTGCCCGTTCTGACCGATTACACCAATGCCGAGCGGGTCCGCGTGGACAAGTTGCAGGCCCATGCCGTTGAGGCCGCCGAGCAGTGCGGTGGCACCCATGTTCCGCAGGTTGCCGAACCGGTCAAGTTGTCCCGCCTGTTGGATGGTTGGCCCACGGCAAGCCCCGACCGACATGTGTTGTTTTGTGATGAAACCCTGATAGGGGCTGCTACCCCCTTGGTCGCCATGCCCCGTGGGCCGTGGGCCATTGTCATTGGTCCCGAAGGCGGATTTTCACAGGCCGAGCGTGCCCGTTTGCGCGTCATGCCCATGGCCCATCCCGTGAGCCTTGGCCCCCGGATATTGCGCGCCGATACCGCCGCCGTGGCCGCCATGGCGTTGTGGCAACAGGCGCTGGGCGATTGGTCTTGAAACGGGCAGGCGTGGCCGACCTGCCCGCGATCCGCGATTTTCTGGCTGCCCATGCCGAATTCGTGATGTTCCCCCTCAACAACCTTGGGGTTTATGGGTTTGAGGGCGCGCATGACTATTCCGTCCGGTTTTTTGTGGCCGAGGGCGACGCCGGGATCACCGATGTTCTGACCCTGACCCGCGGCGGCATGGCGATGCCGTTTTTGCCGACATGCCGGTTTGCCGAGGCTGCCCGCGCCCTGCGGGGCGAACAAGTGACAGGTATTATTGGCCCCCGTGACCATGTGCGCGGGGTGCAGGCCGCCATGGGCTTGACCGATGCCCCGACCCTGTTGAACCGCGACGAGCCGCATTTTGTGTTGTCATTGGGCCAGTTGCGCGTGCCCGAGGGGCCGGGCGTCCTGCACCCCCTGACCGAGGCCCCGCAGGATGTCATACTGGCGTGGATGGCCGCCTATGAGCGTGAAGCGTTGAACGCCCCGCCCGACGAGATGGTGGCCCGCGCCATTCATCGGTATGACAGTTACCGCACCCGCGCATCGCATGTGGTGTTGATGGAGGATGGGGTTCCGTTGGCCATGACCGGGTTCAACGCCCAAGTGCCCGGCATGGTCCAGATTGGCGGCGTCTATACCCCGCCCCTGTTGCGGGGCCGGGGCCATGCCCGCCGCGCCCTTGCCCTGCATCTGGAGGATGCCCGCACCCGTGGCATTGACCGCGCCACCCTGTTTGCCGCCAGCGACATGGCCGCCCGCGCCTATCGCGCGATCGGGTTTGAGCGGATCGGGGCGTGGTGTCTGCTGGTGTTTTCCGGCCCGCAGGTGGCCCAATAAAATAAGGGGACAAGGCCCGGAAAACCGGATCTTGTCCCCTTGGGATCGATGAAAATTATTTTGCCACTCACGGACTTTTATGATGTCCATCGACAATGTCTCATGGGTGCACCTCGGTTTCACCTGTCATATGTGACAGGGTTTCCTACAGAAGGTGCAAATTAACCGCCGTCACCACCGCCGTTGTCCGGTTTGACGCCGATAATTTGAGTCGCGCGTTGTCGATATGGAATCGCACCGTCCGCGTGGAAATGCCCAGACGCACCCCGATTTCCGCGTTTGTCAGCCCGTCCCGTGCCGCTGTCATCACGTCCCGTTCCCGGTCTGACAGCGTTGGCCCTGTCACTGCTGCCTTGCGCCGCGCCGCCCGCGCCTGTTTCGCGCCGTGCAGTTCCGACAATCGTTGCTGCGTCGTGATCGCAAGGAGGCTGAGTTCGGCCAGTTTGGGCGCGTCGGGGTCGGGCGAGGGTCCGTAAAAGCAGCAGATCGCCCGATACCCTTGCAGCCCGAACAGCGGCACCACCGCCCCGTGCCCCCGCCCGATGCTGCGCGCAAAGGCCAGCATGCCCTGTTCATCGTCCGACAATGGCCCGCAGGCCTGTCCCCGCAGCAGTTGCCCAAAGGTGACCGGACGCGCGCTGGTCGTCGCGTGCCGGAGAGTAGGGTCCGTGCGCGCGTAGTCCCGTTCGATGTAGGTACGCACCCAAATGTCCGGCATGTTGTGAAAGGTGAAGTCCGGCGGCAGGTAGTCCGGCCCCTGTGGCAGCGTCCCCAGCGTGTAGCAGGGATACCCCAGCCGCACCGCGTGTCGCTGCGCCCGGTCCAGCACACCGTGGATCGTGCTTTCCTGACTGATGGCGGCGATGGAGGCGAAGCGTTCCGTCATGGGGTTTGCGGGTCCGGTTGAGGGCCGTTTTGCCGCAGATTAGACCGATGTGCGGGCAGATGCATCCGGTTCGATGCGTCAGCGCCGCGACTGCCCCCTTTTTTGCGCGCGAGTCGCCGCATATGTTGGAGATACCCAAGGAGGCACCAGCCCGTGGATTTTATCCGACCCGAGATACATGCCGCCTTGTGGCGCGCCCGTGAAGTGATCGTGGCCGCCGTTGTCGCCGCGTTGGCCCTGTGGTGGGCCATGGCCGCCTTTGGCCCCGTTCGCTGGGTCGCTGTTGTCCTTGCCTTGATGGCTGCCGCGTATGCCGGGGTTGCCGTGCAGCGGATGCGGTTTGCCCGTGGCGGTGGTGGCGTGGGTGTCGTCCAGATTGTCGAGCGCCGGATCGCCTATTTTGGCCCCTTGACCGGGGGTGTCATGGATCTGGATGATCTGACCCGGCTGGATCTGGTGCCCGGTGGCAAACCCGCCGCCCATTGGCTGTTGACCGGAGAGGGCGGCCAGGAGGTTGCCATTCCCGTGGATGCCGAGGGTGCCGATGCGTTGTTCGACGCCTTTGCCGCGTTGCCGGGGTTGCGCAGTGACCGCCTGATTGATGTGCTTTCCCGCACACCCAAGGCGCGCGCTGTCGTCTGGCAGAGGGATATATCCCTGCGTCTGCTCCATTGACTTTGCCCGTGTATCGCGACACCTCTGCCGGGCGAAACCCCTGTTGTCAGACCCAGAAACGGAGCCAAACCGATGTCCATTCCCCAGTCCGGTGGCGGCCCGATCGAACATCAGGACCAGTTGGCCGAGTATCTGGCCCGGGGGTGCAAACCCAAGGCTGATTGGCTGATTGGCACCGAGCATGAGAAGTTTGGCTATTGCAAGGATACCCTGCTGCCGCTGCCCTATGATGGTCCCCGGTCCATCCGCGCCATGCTGGAGGGGTTGCAGCAGCGATTCCATTGGGACCCTGTGTATGAGGGCGACCACATCATCGGTCTGAAAAAGGACGGTGCCAATGTCAGTCTGGAACCGGGCGGCCAGTTGGAATTGTCCGGTGCCCCGCTGTCCACCATCCACCAGACTTGCGACGAGGTGAACGCCCACCTGCGCGAGGTCAAGGAGATTGCCGACGAGATCGGTGTCCGGTTCATCGGGTTGGGCGCCGCCCCCGTCTGGTCCCACGACCAGATGCCGTTGATGCCCAAGGGCCGCTATGCCCTGATGAACGCCTATATGGGCACTGTGGGCACGCACGGCACCCAAATGATGCGCCGCACCTGCACGGTGCAGGTCAACCTTGATTTTTCGAGCGAGGCCGACATGGTGCAAAAGATGCGCGTGGCCGTCGCCTTGCAGCCTGTTGCCACCGCGTTGTTTGCCAATTCCCCGTTTTTCGATGGCGCCCCCAATGGTCACAAATCGTGGCGTGCCCGGATCTGGCGCGGGTTGGACAACAGCCGCACCGGCATGATCCCGTTCGTGTTCGAGGACGGGTTCGGGTTTGAACGCTATGCCCAGTGGGTGTTGGATGTGCCGATGTATTTTGTCTATCGCGATGGCAAATACATCAATGCGCTGGGCCAGTCGTTCCGCGATTTCCTGAAGGGGCAATTGCCCGCCTTGCCCGGTGAAACCCCCACCCTGAGCGATTGGGCTGACCACCTGACCACCGTGTTTCCCGAGGCCCGGTTGAAGCAATACATCGAAATGCGCGGTGCCGATGGTGGCCCGTGGCGCCGGTTGTGCGCCTTGCCCGCGTTCTGGGTCGGGTTGATGTATGACCAAGGCGCATTGGACGCCGCGTGGGACATTGCCAAGGGATGGGACGCCGACACCCGTGAAGCATGGCGCGTGGCCGCGTCCGTGGACGGGTTGCAGGCCGTGGTCAACGGCCAGTCCATGCGCGAAATTGCCCGCGAGGTTGTCCAGATTTCCCATGCAGGGTTGAAGGCCCGCGCGATGCCCGGTGCCGGTGGTCTGGTCCCCGACGAGACCCATTTCCTGTCTGCATTGCAGGACACCATCGAGACCGGGAAAACCCCCGCCGACGAATTGCTGGACCATTATCACGGCGACTGGGACGGCGATTTGTCCCGGATTTACGCCGACTACAGTTATTGAGCCCCGCAAAAGGTTACAGTTGATCGGCGCACCCGTTCGGATTTACCCTGCGCTTGCCAATTTTGGCGCAAGCGAAGGGAACGGAATTATGCGTGATTTGTTTATTATGGCGCTGGACAAGGTTGTTGGCGTCATCGTTGTTTTGCTGGGCTTGGGGATCGTTATCGGGGCCGGTGTCGTGTCGTTTGGCGGTGGTGCCATGGGACCCGGTATGGGACCGATGGCAGGTGGCGGACCGCTGGCCGGATTGATGATCCTGATTGTCGGTGCGATCTACCTGATCCTGGTCGGGGGATTTTTGTATCTGGGTTTGGGTGTGTATCACAACACCCGCCGCACCGCCGAAGCCGTGGAGAAGATGGCCGCAGGCCGGTGACCGCCCGGTAAGCCATTGGCGGGGCGCGGTAACGTCCCACCATTTGGCCGGATTATTCTGCCGGGCCTTGGCCCAGAACCCGCGACCGATAGAGCGCCTTGGCCTCGGCCTGTCCGCGCGCCCGGTGGGCGGCCATCGCGTTCGGGTCCCGCTTTTGGTCCTCGATCTGGGCCAGGATCGCGTAGGACGCAAAGGCGCTGGATTTATCCTTGCCCCCGGTTTTGGTGCCCGGCGGGGAATAGCTGTCGTCGAAATATTTGCGGTCAGCCGCCGACAGTTTTGTGGGGCTGAGCATCATGAACAGAAAGACCGACATGAAAATGACCGGTCCGAACGAGACGAAGCCGAGCAGGAACGTCATGGCTGCTGCCATGCCCGGATCGGTTTCGGACAGGGATTCGATGTTGGCGAACCCTGCCGACAGGTCAGGCCGGGGGAGTCCCGCCAGTGCTTCGAACCAATTCAGGCCCTCGGTCGCGGCGGCCACGTTGTAGGCCACATCCCACCCGTCTTTGGTGCTGAACATGGTCATCATGGCGAATTTGAAACCGGCCTGCTTTAGCTGATCGGGGACCACGATCGGGGTTGTTTCGAGGGTTCCGGTTTCGACCGCAGTTGCGATCTGTTCTGCCGTGTCCGACACCGCAGAGACGAGCGATGCGGAGGCCAATCCGATCACCAGAAAGACGGTCAGAACCGTGGATTTGAGCGGCAACAACGCCCATTTGGGCGACCGCCCCACATCGTTGAGCCGCCGCACCGTGAGCGCGGAGCGGGGGATCAACGTGATCAGGAACAGCAGCGCGCTGTCGTATCGCAGGGGGTTGAGCGAGGGTTTGATGCGTTCCTGCAACTGGCCCCAGACGGTCATCACATCAAAGACGAAGAACCCGAAGATCGCAACCCACAAAATCGGCAGAATCCACCAGTATTCCGCCCGCGTGGACCGACCGAAAAAGTTGAACCCCTTGAAGATGAAGTTCGCGAGTGATGTTGGGAAATCAACCATTGTGCGCCCCTGAAACCAAACCCGTCGGGACATCCTCCCTCCCGATTGCGGCATCAAATGGGCGGTCGTTCGTCAATTTGGGGTTGAGTGATTTGCAGGTCATCAAGAAACGCAAGCACCGTGTCTGCCGCCATTTCACAGGGTTTCAGCAGTGCCCCGGCATCAAGGTGATACAGGTTCAGGCTGATGTAGCCTGACCCTTGCAGCGCGTGCGCCACCAGTTTTTCCCCCCGTCCGCCCGCCACGAGGTGCCGCGTCACGATCCAGTCGCACCCCAGCGCCCGCCCCCGGAACGTGCCCAGCGGCAGGAGCGCCAAACGGTGGCCCGCCTGTTTCCCGTCAGTTGTCAGCTTCGGGTTCTTCGATGGCTTGCGGGAACCGCACGGTCATGAATTGTTCGGCGTTTTCGTCATACACCACCGCCTGCACGCAGGGTTGCACCCCCGCCCCGTCACAGGCCGACCCGTGCCGCGCGATCAGGATCACCGCCGAATACCATGGCCCCAGCCGTTCTATTTCCCACGCCAGCCCCGACCAGCTTTGCGATATTGTGCCGTCGATGATGAAGTGGATCGGAGAGCCACCCGTTCCCGCCCAAAGCGTATACCCCCGATTGCAATAGATTTTTCCCATGTCAAGAACGAGGTCATCCCGCGCCCCGTCCCCGTCGATGTCTGTTTCGACGAACGCCTGTTCCTCTGACTGCACCAGAAGGTCGGTTCCCCCCGCCTCGGCCGCGCAATAGTCCCGGTAGCCATCCAGAATACGTTTCAGTTCTGGCCGACCGTCTTCGAAGTAGGAGAAATCATAGGGTGGGTTGTCTTGCGCCAATGCCTGCAGGCCGAGGCCCGCGAGCAGGAGGACAAGAAGAGTGCGCAGGGGTGACATCATGATTTGCGTCCTATTTTCGATTCGGTGCCCGACCGGAGCCGCTGGATGTTGCCCCAGTGCCGAGCATAGATCAGGAGCGCGAGCGAGATCAGCAGGAAAAACATCTGTCCCTTGTCCAAAAGAACCGCCCAGAGCGGCGAGAACCCCGCCGCCAGAAGGGCCGCGAGCGAGGAATACCGCGACACCGCCGCCACCACCGCCCATGTGGCGCAGGCCGCCAGCCCCACGGGCCAAGACAGCGCCAGCACCGTTCCAAGGAATGTCGCCACCCCTTTGCCCCCCCGGAACCCGAGCCAGACCGGAAAACAGTGCCCGATGAATGCCCCAAGCCCCGCCAGTTGCGCCGCATCCTCGCCCGCCACCGCCCGCGCCAGAAGCACCGCAATCGCCCCTTTGCCGCTGTCCAGAACCAGTGTCAGCGCCGCCGCCGGTTTGTTCCCTGTCCGCAGCACGTTGGTGGCCCCGATGTTTCCAGAGCCGATTTGCCGCAGGTCCCCAAGCCCAAAGAGACGCGCCATCACAAGCCCGAACGGCACCGACCCAAGAAGGTAGCCCAGAACCCCGATCAGCCCCAGTAGCGCCGTTCCTGTTGTAAGTTCCGGCATTATGCCCCCCCCCAGACCCGGGTGCCGCCCACCCATGTTCCCAGAACCCGCCCCTGCATCCGCGCTCCGTCAAAGGGCGTGTTTTTCGATTTCGATTGCAGCGTCGCCCGGTTAAGGATGAACGGCGCGTCCGGGTTGAACAGCACCAGATCCGCCGGGGACCCCGGCAAGAGCCGCCCCCCCGCAAGCCCCAGACGGTGCGCCGGATTGAGCGACAGCGCCCGCCAAAGCCGGGGCAGGGTGATATGCCCTGCATGCACCAGCCGCAGCGCCGCAGGCAGCAGCGTTTCCAGCCCGACCGCCCCGGAGGCCGCTTCTTCGTAGGGCAGGCGTTTGCTTTCTTCGTCTTGGGGTGTGTGCAGGGAACACAGAATGTCGATAAGCCCGGACCCCAGCGCCTCGATCACCGCGAGCCTGTCGTCTTCGGACCGCAGGGGCGGTGTCAGTTTGAAGAAGGTCCGGTAATCCGCCACATCGAATTCGTTCAGCGTCAGGTGGTGGATCGACACCCCCGCCGTGATGTTGAGCCCGTTGCGTTTGGCCCGTTCCAGCGCCGGAAGCGACCGCGCCGTCGTGATCTGATCCGCGTGGTATTTCGCGCCCGTCATTTCCAGAAGTGAGATGTCCCGGTCCAGCCCCATCCGTTCTGCCATGGGCGATACATCCGGCAAGCCCCGGAGCGATGCGAATTTGCCCTTGGTCGCCACCCCGCCCGCCGATAGCCCCGGATCCTGAACATGTCCGATCACCAGCGCCCCAAGCCCCCGCGCGTAGGTGAGCGCCCGCGCATACACCTTGGTATCTGTCACAACCCGCATGCCGTCCGAAAACGCCACCGCCCCCGCGTCCATCAGGAACCCGATTTCCGTCATTTCCCGGCCTGCCCGCCCTTTGGTCAGCGCCGCCATGGGAAGCACGTTGATGCAGGCGTCCGCCTGTGCCCGCCGCGCCACGAATTGCAGCGTTTCGGGGGTGTCGATGGCCGGGTGCGTGTCCGCCCGCGTGATGATCGTCGTCACCCCGCCCGCTGCCGCCGCCCGCCCCGCCGACCGGAACGATTCCTTGTGCCGTTCCCCCGGTTCGCTGACCTGCACCCCAAGGTCGATAATCCCCGGTGCCAGACACATCTCGCCGCAGTCGATCACCTGTGCCCCCGGCGGTGCCGTGGCCGGGGTTTCTCCGATCAATCCACCCTGCACCAGCAGGTTCCCCGTATCCTCGCGCAGGGTCACGGGGTCGATCAGGCGGGCGTTGGTGAAGTAGATATCGGTCATTGAACGGTTCCGGGGGCAGGGGGCCGCCCCCGGTATGGGGGCCAGTGCGGCAAGGGGCAAGGGGGTTGCGGGAAAGCGGTTAGCGCGCCGTCTGGTTCGTTGTCGCCACCCCGATCATTTGCTGATAGAGCGCCGCCCCGTTTTCAATCCGCCGAAAGCCGATGTCGAACCCAACCGGAGGCGCCACCCCGCCTTTGCGCCCTGATGTGGGCCGCCGCGCGAAATAGATCGTGTCGGGGGGGCCAGTCACCAGCCGGATCTTGTCCGGATCGTGCAGCACCCATCCCGTGTCGTCCTGTTCCACCCGGTTGCGCAGTCCGGTTTGCCGGATGAACGCCCGTTTGGTGGTCAGTGCATAGGTCGTGTTTCGCCGTGCCTGTTGATCCAGAAGCGGAAACAGGATGGTGAGGATCGCCCCCACCACGACTGCCCCCCCGATCAGCGGCACCGCAAGGTCCCCCAACCTGTCCCCGAACGCCACCACAACCCCGGTCGCCACCGCGATGAGGAGGCCGCCAGGGATGGCCCCGGCCAAGGCTTCGGCCCCGAATACGAGATCCCCCCGCGGTGCCCCTTGCCACAACAGCGTTTCGTCCGGGTCCATGGGCCATTGGGTCATTTGGATGCCTTTTCGATTGTGCGCAGGTGCCGCAGCACTGTGTCTGCGTCTGCCAGCCGTTCAAAGCCGATATCAACCTTGCGTTTGCGCGTGCCGTTCTTGCCCCGGACGGTTATTTCCTCGCGTCCAAAGACGATGGTCGTCAACCCGTCCCCGGTGGCGTTGATGGTCACGTCCTGCGTCACCGCGACGTGTCGCAGGCTGCGTCCGACCCATGGCAGGTCTGTTGCGATGAACGCCCGTTTGGTGCTGAGCGAATAGTAGGTGTGCCGCCGCACCCATGCGTCCCGCACCAAACCGCCCCCCGCGATGCCGATCCCCACAAAGAAATGAAGCAAGCCCGCCATCCAGAAGATGCCACCCGCCATCGACGCCATGATCATCCAGAACAAGGCAAAGCCCGCGAACAGCAGGCCAAAGATCGCCGGCATGATGTTGGCGGGCCGAAAGAGGATCGCTCCGTCTGGCCGCCCTTGCCACAGGATCGTTTCCCCGTCGTCCAGAATGCCGTCCCAGCCGGGGGGTGTGTTTTGCGTCATCCCGATATCCAGATCATCAGCGCCACCAGAAGCCCCGCCACCAGAAGTGCCACGGTCGCCACCATCCCGCCGATCCGCGCGTCGGATTTGGGCGCCTTGCCCCCCGGTTCGATGACCCCCGTTGCACCATTGCTGCGCAGGGGTGTCAGGGGTTGTATCGTGGTGTCGGTGCCGAACCGCGCCAAGAGCCGCAGGGGCGCGTTTGGGGTGAAGCGTGCCGGCCCGTCGCCGAGCGCTCGTGACCGCACCAGAAGCACCAGCCCGGTGAGACCGGACAGCATGTCCGATTGCGCGGTGACCTGTGCGTCGGACAGCCCTACGGCCTCGGTCAAATAACGGGGCAGACCAAAGACCGAGATCGCCCCAATGTCGATCACGTCGATATGGTCCGGGCTGAGGATGGCAACCCCGAGCGCCTGTGCCAGCGCCCCGTTCGGGTCGCCCGCCGTCGCCCGCAGCCCGTCCGCCCCCGCCCGGTCGAGGTCCAGCCCAAAGAGCCACGCCATGTCATGGTGCCCCATCGGGATGGTTGCGTCGTGGCCAGCGTCCATCACACCATGACCCCGGTGTTTGCAGGCTTTCGTGCCGCCAGATTGCGCGCCAGAAGGTCCATCGCCGCCATCCGCACCGCCACCCCCATTTCCACCTGGGTCTGGATCACGCTACGGTTGATGTCGTCCGCCAGCGTTCCGTCAATTTCCACCCCACGGTTCATTGGACCGGGGTGCATCACGATGGCATCCGGTTTGGCGAACCGCAGTTTGTCCGCGTCCAGCCCGTAGCGGTGATAATATTCCCGTTCCGAGGGCACGAAACCGCCGTCCATCCGTTCTTTTTGCAGGCGGAGCATCATGACCACGTCCACGTCACGCAGCCCGTCCTCCATGTTCTCGAACACCTCGACCCCCAGTTCTGCCGCCCCTGCGGGCATCAGCGTGGGCGGGGCAATCAGCCGCACCCGGTTTTCCATCTTACCCAGCAGCATGATGTTGGACCGCGCCACCCGGCTGTGGAGGATGTCTCCGCAGATCGCCACCGACAGGCGGTGCAGCCGCCCTTTGGCCCGCCGGATCGTCAAACCGTCCAAAAGCGCCTGTGTCGGGTGTTCGTGCCGCCCGTCGCCCGCGTTCAGCACCGCGCAGTTCACCTTTTGCGCCAAGAGGTCAACCGCCCCCGAATTGGGGTGCCGCACCACCAGCAAATCGGGGTGCATCGCGTTGAGCGTGAGCGCCGTATCAATCAGCGTTTCCCCTTTTTTCACAGAGGATTGCGCCACCGACATCGTCAGCACATCCGCCCCCAGCCGTTTCCCTGCCAGTTCAAAGCTGGCCTGAGTCCGGGTCGAATTTTCGAAGAACATGTTGATCTGGGTCAGCCCCGCCAGCACGTCCTTGTGCGCGATGCCGTTGCGCAGGTCGTTCGCGTAGCGGTCCGCGAGGTCCAGAAGCGTGGTGATTTCGGTCGGGTGCAGGGGTTCGATCCCCAGAAGATGCTGCGCGCGAAAGGTCATGCCGGCCCCTGTTCTGATTGCCCGGAGTTATAGGAAGCGGGGGCAGGGGCGGCAAGGGCAGGTGTTGCAAGGTGGCTTTTAACCCTTGCCCGCTGTCGGTAAGATCATCCCATGAATTCGAGCATGGACTATTGGACGGCCCGCGCCCTGTTGGACTGGCACGTCGAGATGGGGGCCGAGGAACCGATCCTTGATGCCCCGGTGGATCGCTATGCCTTGCCGGTCGATGCCCCGTGGATCAAGCCCCGTGTTCAGACCCCCGGTGTTCAGACCCCCGGCGTTCGGGCCGACGCCGAGCCGCCGCGCGCGCCGGAACCCAGAACCGACCGCGTGTCTGGTGAGGGTGCCGACCCCCGCCCCAGTCGCGCCGCCC
>JBGSIZ010000053.1:0-4521 GCA_041742255.1 Marivivens sp.
TGCAGGTGCCCGTGGGCCCCGCGGTCGCCACCAGATGCACCGCCAGACCCGTAGGCAACGTGGGCAACGTCACCTTGCCCGCTTGCCCCGCGCCGCCTGCGCAATCCTCGATTAGGATCACCGCCGTTGTGGTCCCGCCTGCGGCCAATCCCGCGATAATCGTCTGCAACCCCAGTTCCGGCAGGGTCTGCCCGCCTTTGCCCTGCAATTGCGCGGACCCGTCCGGTGCTGTCCCAAGCGGCCCCGCATAATACACGATCACTTGCGGTTTGCCCCGTTGGGCATCCAGCGCGGCAAGGATGGCATCCGCCGACACGTCCCGGATCATCTGTGCCGTGGGCGCACCCAAAACGGTCAAGGCGGTAGCGGCATGAAAACTGTCGGAGAATGCCGTGTCGGCCCCTTGGCCCGGCGTCCCGATGACCAGGCTGGACCAATCCTGTGCCGCAGCCCCAAGCGGCGCGGCAAGGGTCATCGCAAGAACTGCAAAGGGTCGCCGCAGCGGTCGCATCACGCCTCCGGTTCGGATGGGTCCATTCAAAGACAATCCTACCATACGTTGCAAGCGCGAGTCTCCCCCCACGACATATAAACCCGGTCGACGGCCAGGTTGGCGGCTAGGTTGGCGGCGGCGTGATGAACAGGGTCCAGCGTTCCGTGCGCTGTGTGTCAACCTCGTGAAACCGGGCCTCCAGATATCCGCGCACCAGACAATCCGTCTCGCCCCGGATTTCGAACCGGTCGGGGGCAACGCACATCGGGGTCGATCCGGTCAGAATCGTTTTGCCGAACACGTCTTGGGCGAAAACATAGATGTAGCGGACGCGCAGGTCCTCATTGACCACGTTTGCGCATTGATTCGGCCCGATTGTCCACCAACCCGCTGTTTCGAACACATTTCCGTCAAATTTGCCGATGGCCACATTGACCACGTCAAAGGTCTGATTACAGACCGCGAATGCAGCGTTGGCGCGGCCCCCAAGGACCGATGCACCCAAGGAAAGCAAAGCAATTGCAAAGAGATGAGTCGTGCGCACGGTCAAGCCTTCTGGAGCGTCTGAACCCAGCTTAGGGCATCAAAACATAAGATGCGACGTGTGACTTCTGCCACACAATGGCGAATCGCCGCCGGTGACCAGATTGGTCGCTGAAATATTTGGGAAATGGTGGTATACCAGACCCATGATACGCATGATTTCCATATCCGCCGGCCTTGTTGCCCTGACCGCTGTTGGCGGTGTGGGGCTTGCAACGGCTCATGGCCTTGTCTTTGACACGGTGGGACAACCCAGCCTGTCAGACGTGACCGCCGTCCGCCACTCCAAGGCGCCGGCGTTGACAAATTCGGTGTTACCCGATGCACCACAGGGTATCGCCATCAGCCTGACCCAACCGGACGCCATCGCGCCCGAGGTGTTCTTGCCAAACGGCGCGCACTCGGTCGTCGTGGGCACGCTGGCCTTTGCACCCGTGACATCGCCCGCCCCCCGGGCACGCGGCGAACAGGCGGACAGCATTATCCTTGCGCAGACCACATTGGTCCCACTGGTGGGCGTCCACCGGGCCACGACCAGCGCACCGGCCCCGGTTCCAGCCCCGATGGGGTCGCCTTTGCTACAACCTACATGGCTTCTTGGGGTGTTCCGCTAAACGGCGGTTGACTCACCCCCCCCTGTCTCGCTCAAAGTGTCGCCAAGGCGTTATCACAAAGCGAAATTACAGGGGGGGCCCCATGTCCTTTTTCACCACCATCGCCAAATCGTTCGGGATTGTCGCGCTTGCCGCGCTGCCCGGTCTTGCGTCCGCGCAGGACGAGGCGTCGTTCCAATTGGAGCTGAACGCAGCTGCCGACACCACGGCGGGCAGCTGTCGCCTGACCTATGTCGCGGCGAACCAGTCCGACATCGCGCTTGACCGCACCGCCTACGAGGTTGCGGTGTTTGACAGCGCGGGTTCGGTGACCCGCCTTCTGGTGCTGGAATTCGGCGCGCTGATCGAAGGCAAGACAAAGATCCTGCAATTCGACCTTGGGGAAACCACCTGTGGGTCCATTTCGCGAATCGTCGTCAATTCGGTCGCGGCCTGCACGCAAACGTCAGACAAGGCAGAGATTGATTTTTGCCTGTCGGGCTTGGTGGCCAGTTCCCGGACGGCTATCCAGTTTGGTATCTGACCTGTAGGCATATCACTCGAATCGGTCGGGCTCGGCTGCGGGTGCAGCCGCCCCCTTTGCAAAGGCGTAGACGATGAACATGGCGGACCTCGGCCTCGACAATCCCGCAACGATCGGGATTTTTGGAACACTGGCGCTGATGTCCTTTATCGGGATCGCGGTCGGGTTCTTCAAATGGATCCAGTTCATGCGGCTGGGCGTGGGCAAACGGCGGGACGCGGAAACGATTCTCGACACTTGGTTGTCGGGCCGCGCAGACGAGGCGATCCGGGCCGCATCGGGCCGCAAAAGCGTCCTGTCGCGCGTTCTGCAATCGGTGTTTTCCGGTCTTCAGGCCCGCCCGCATGATCCGTCCTTTGCCGAAGAATTGGGTCGGCAGGCGGCGATCATCGAACTCGCCACGATGAGCGAACGGATGCGGCTGTTGGACATGGTCGTTCAGGCCGCCCCGATGCTTGGCCTTTTGGGCACCGTGGTCGGCATGATCGACGCGTTCAGCGTTCTGGCCACGTCCCAAGGGGCTGTGGATCCGGCCACGCTGGCGGGCGGTATCTGGACCGCGCTGACCACCACCGCCGTGGGTCTTGCCGTGGCGCTGGCCGCATTTTTCATAGCGACCTGGCTCGAAGGCCGGATCGACCGGGAACGCAACATGATCGAGGCGGTGATTTCGGCGGCGATCCATGGCCGGGTTGACCCGAACGCCCGGCTAAGCTGATCCCAGCATGAGCACGCGCTCTCGCCTTGACCTGCCACAGCGCAAACCGTCGTATCGGTTTGCGCTGACGCCGCTGGCGGATGCGATGTTTCAATTGCTGATCTTCTTCATGCTGTCGTCCAGCCTGACCCCCTATTCCCTGCTGACATTGCAAAGCGGCCCGGCCCAACCGGGCGACGCCGCCGCCGCTGGCACCGAAACCACCGCCGAACCCGTGACCCAGACCACCCCCGGTGATACCGCCCTTTGGACGGTCGAGGCGGGGGGGATCGTGGTCGGCGGGCAGGCGTTCGGGTTCGACACCTTGCCGCGACTCGCCGCCGCCCTTGGCACCGCGTCCGCTCCGGCCAATGTCATCCTGATCGTGCGGCCCACGGCACAGGTGCAGGATGTGACAACCGTTCTGGAGGCACTGCAAGCCGGGGAAATCGGGTCTGTTCAGGTCACGGCGGGGTCCATCTGACATGGCGCTGCGCACCCTTCTTGTGGTCGAAACGCCCAAGGCCAAGGCCGATGTGTCCCTGGCCATCGTGAACATCGTTCTGCTGCTGATCTTTTTCTTTCTGGCGACGGGTCAATTGCTGGGGTCTGCGGATTATGACGTGGAACTGTCCGAAACCGCCGACCTGCCCATTGATGTGTTGCCAAAACCCATTCTGATCGTGGCGCGCAACGGATCGTTCACGCTGGACGGTGTGCCCGTGGCCGATGATCTGCTGGGTCAGGCTTTGACTGGGCAAACCGCCCTGCATGTGCTGATCGACAAAGGCGCGCCCGCGACCGAACTTATCAACCTGCTCGCCCGCCCCGAGTTGGCGGAGGTAGAGGTGCGGCTGGTCACCATCCACAACAACCGGGGTGTGGATCTGGGCACAGCGTCAGGGGGGGGAACATGAGCTTTCTTCCCTATCGCAATTCCTCTGCCTTTGGCTGGATGGGAGCATTCGGGGCCTCTGCTGCGGCCCATGCCGCGATGATCGCGGGGATACTGGCCGTCTACGGCAGCGCGCTCCGCGTGCCCGAACCAGAGGCTGACCGGCCCGAATTCACCATCACGCTGGAACGGTTGGACGCCGACACGCTGGCGGGCATCATCGAACAGGACGGTGCCGCCGGATCAGACAGCGACACACCTTCTGACACCACGGAACCTGCCCCCGAGACAGACATCGACAGCCCCGAGGCGGAACCGCTGGAACCCGTGGCCCCCGAACCGGTCGAGGAGGTGGTCGAACCGGAAGCCGCACCAGAACCGGAACCCGTGCCCGAACCGGAAACCCCCGAACCCGAAGTGCCCGAAGCCACCCCGCCCGAGGAACTGATCCCCGAAGAGGTCGCCCCCGTCGAGGCCGAGGTTGCCGCCACCCCAGACCCGATCGAACCCGAAGCCATAACACCCGGCCCGATCGAGGCTGAACCGCTGGTCGCCACCCCCATCGCGCCCGACGATCCGGACCTGAACCCGATTCTGCCCGAGACGGTCGAGGCGACATCGCTGACGCCCTCCGGGCTGGACGGCACCGCGTTGTCGCCCGTCACGCCGATTGCGTCGGCGGCAACTTCATTGGCCCCCGTGGCGCCGCAAAGCAATGGCGCGCTTGTCGCCATTTCGCCACCACCCAGTGCGGCG
>JBGSIZ010000054.1:0-3870 GCA_041742255.1 Marivivens sp.
AAGGGCAAGGGGATCGTCCTGTCTGAACCCTCTGTGGTGGCCTACCACGTCAAGGATGGCGTCAAAAAGGTGCTGGCGGTCGGCGAAGACGCCAAGCTGATGCTGGGGCGCACCCCCGGCAGCATCGAGGCGATCCGCCCCATGCGCGACGGGGTCATTGCCGATTTCGACGTGGCCGAGGAAATGATCAAGCATTTCATCCGCAAGGTGGCCCGCCGTTCCACATTCTATAAACCCAAGATCATCGTTTGCGTTCCACACGGGGCGACGCCGGTTGAAAAACGGGCGATCCGGCAATCGGTTCTCTCGGCAGGGGCCCGGCGGGCGGGTCTGATCGCGGAACCCATTGCTGCGGCCATCGGGGCGGGTATGCCAATCACCGATCCCACCGGCAACATGGTCGTGGACATCGGCGGCGGCACCACCGAGGTGGCCGTGCTGTCCCTTGGGGATATCGTCTATGCGCGGTCGGTGCGGGTCGGCGGGGACCGCATGGACGAGGCGATCATCAACTACCTGCGGCGGCAGCATAACCTGCTGATCGGGGAATCGACCGCGGAACGGATCAAAACCTCCATCGGCACCGCGCGGATGCCCGACGACGGGCGCGGCGGGTCCATGATGATCCGGGGGCGCGACCTGTTGAACGGGGTGCCCAAGGAAACCGAGATCAATCAGGCCCAGGTGGCCGAGGCGCTGGCCGAACCGGTGCAACAAATCTGCGAGGCGGTGATGACAGCACTAGAGGCGACACCGCCAGACCTTGCCGCCGACATCGCGGACCGGGGCGTTATGCTCACGGGCGGCGGGGCGCTGCTTGGGGAACTTGACCTCGCACTGCGCGAACAGACCGGGCTGGCCATTTCGGTGGCAGACGAGTCGCTCAACTGTGTGGCGCTGGGCACGGGCAAGGCGCTGGAGTTTGAAAAACAACTCCGCCATGTCATAGACTACGACAGCTGACACCTCGGATAGGGGGGCGCTGACCCTTGGCCAAAGACCGCAAAGGCGATGACGATTTCACAGGCCCCCTCCGGCGATTGCTGGTGGGGATTTTGGTGGTTGTCATGCTGGGCACCTTTCTGATCTGGCGGATCGACAGCCCCCGGGTGGAACGGTTCCGGTCGGCGGTGATCGACCGCTTCGTGCCATCGTTCAGTTGGGCCATGGCCCCGGTGACCGGTCTGGCCAACCTCGTGTCGGATTTCCAAAGCTATCAGCGGCTCGCGGAACAAAACCGCGATCTGCGGCGGGAACTCCAGCAGATGAAGGCGTGGAAAGAGGCAGCGCTACAACTGGATCAGGAAAACGCGCGCCTGCTGGACCTCAACAACGTGCGGCTGGACCCCAAACTGACGTTTGTGACGGGGGTGGTGATGACGGATTCGGGGTCGCCCTTCCGGCAAACGGTCCTGCTCAATGTGGGGGCGCGGGATGGGATCGTGGACGGCTGGCCGACCATGGACGGCATCGGTCTGGTAGGGCGCATCTCGGGGGTCGGTCGGGTGACATCGCGGGTGATCCTGCTCACCGACACCACCAGCCGGGTGCCAGTGATGATCCAACCCTCCGGACAGCGGGCGATCCTTGCGGGGGACAACACGATGAACCCGCCCTTGGAATTTCTGGAAAACCCGGACGTGGTGCGGCCCGGCGATACGGTTGTGTCCTCGGGGGACGGCGGGTTGTTCCCGGCGGACCTTTTGATGGGCGAGGTGGCGTTGGGCACGGATGGCCGGCTCCGGGTGCGGCTGGCGGCGGATTATGAACGGCTCGAATTCCTGCGGGTGCTGCGGTCGCGGCCCCACGAACCCATCCTTGATCCGGGCAGCCTGATCGCGCCGGACATGCCCCCGGTCCTGCCACCACAAGACGCGGAAACCAGCGCCAACACCACCGGGGGCGGCAATGGCTGAAACGCTCACCACGCGCAACGGCATGGGGCGGCTGACGTTTGCGGGGCTGGCGGTCGGGCTGATCTTTCTGGGGCTGCTGCCGTTGCAGACCATGCCGCGCAACTATGCGCCGCCAGACCTGCTGTTGGCGGCAACGCTCGTCTGGGTCTCGCGGCGGCCTGACCTTGTGCCGGTGACGCTGGTGGCGGCGGTGTTTTTTCTGGCGGACCTGCTGTTCCAGCGGCCACCGGGGCTGAACACGGCGCTGGTGCTGATCCTGACGGAAATGTTGCGGGCACGGTCCGGCCCGATGCGCAGCGTGGCGTTTCCGGTAGAATGGGCGACGGTGGCGATGGGGATTGTCGGGCTTACGGTGGCAAACCGGGTCGCTCTGACAATTGTGATGACACCACAGGCACCGCTTGGGCTAACCTTGGTGCAAATGATGATGACCATCCTCACCTACCCTCTCGTGGCACTCGCGGCGCATCTGGTGTTTGGCGTAACGCAACCGGCCCCCGGCGAGGTAGACATTCGCGGGCGCAAACTATGAGACGGCCACCAAAAGACAACAGCGACAACAACCGGTCCTTTACCCGGCGCGCCCTTGTGGTGGGCGGCGGCATGACCGGGCTGATGGTGCTGTTGTTCGGGCGGATGCGGTCGATGCAGATCGAACAGGCGGACCAGTATCTGCTGCTGGCCGATGAAAATCGGATCAACATCCGGCTGTTGCCACCCGCGCGGGGTCTGATTTTTGATCGCAACGGTATCCCGCTTGCGGAAAATGCCCAGAATTACCGGGTCGTCATGGTCCGCGAAGACGCGGGCGACGTGGACGAGGTGCTGAACCGGCTGACGGCCCTTGTGGCGATTGCGCCCGATGACCTCGCCCGGGCCAAGGAAGAAATCGCGCGCCGCTCGCCCTTTGTGCCCGTCACCATCGCTGAACGGCTGACATGGGACGACATCGCGCGGATCAACCTGAACGCGCCTGCCCTGCCCGGCATCGTGGCCGAGGTGGGCCTCAGTCGCAGCTATCCCCTTGGGGCGGACCTCGCTCATGTGGTGGGCTATGTCGGGCCGGTGTCGGATTACGATCTGGCGCGGATCGACGATCAGGACCCCCTGTTGCAAATCCCGAAATTCCAGATCGGCAAGACGGGGGCGGAAAACAAACTGGAACGGACCCTGCGCGGGTCGGCTGGCACCAAACGGATCGAGGTCAACGCGCTGGGGCGCGTCATGCGGGAACTGGACCGGACCGAAGGCGTGCCCGGCGCGGACGTGCAACTGACCGTAGACGCGCGGCTGCAATCCTATGTCGAGGCCCGTCTGGACGGAGAAAGCGCCGGGGCCGTGGTGATCGACCTTGAAAACGGCGATCTGCGGGCGGTGGCCTCGGCACCGGGGTTCGATCCCAACCTCTTTGTGCGGGGCATTTCGGTCAAGGACTGGACCGACCTCAACGAAAACAAATACCGCCCACTTGCCGCCAAAGCGGTCCAAGGGGCCTATCCGCCCGGCTCCACCTTCAAGATGGTGACGGCGCTGGCAGCGATGGAGGCAGGCGTCCTCGATCCCGAAGAAACCGTGTATTGCCGGGGCTATACCGAAGTGGCGGGAACGCGGTTCCACTGCTGGAAATCGTCCGGGCACGGCAACATCAACTTTCACGAAAGCCTGAAACAAAGCTGCGATTGCTACTACTACGAAATCGGACAGCGGGTCGGGATCGACGCCATCGCGGCGATGGCGCGCAAACTGGGGTTCGGGCAACGGCACGATCTGCCGCTGTCGGCGGTGTCCGAAGGATTGGCACCGGACAAGGACTGGAAAACCACGGTCCGGGGCGAAGACTGGCGGATCGGGGACACAGTCAACGCCTCCATCGGTCAAGGCTACGTTCTGGCCTCGCCGCTGCAACTGGCGGTGATGGCGGCGCGGCTGGCGACCGGGCGGGCAGTGTCGCCGC
>JBGSIZ010000055.1:0-11176 GCA_041742255.1 Marivivens sp.
CGACATGGAATGGCTTCGGCAAACGGTGATCGCGGTGGAAACCGTAGTGGCCAAGATGGTAACGCGCCCATCCCCCGAGAAAATCGCAGGTGTTGTGGCTGAAACGTATAAGCGTGAGATCGATCACATCCTGAACAAACCGAAAGAACGGTTCACACCCGACCGCCACGTCGCGTTTGTCGAACTGATGTTCACGGATTGAACACCGAGTGCCGAGCGACGCGGACCCCTGCCCGTGGGACCGAACACCGACATCCTGTGAAGGTATTGGTGTCATCATAGAACGATGACCTTTGACAGACAGCCCAATGAAAGAACATCGTTCCGCATGAAGAAACTCGCCATCATCGGTCTGTTCATCGGCGCTTCCGTTGCGGCTTTGTCCCTATATGCTTGGGCACAATCCTCCGATGTCCGGCACTACACTGTCGATGAGCTTGTGGGATTGACCTGCGAAGACATCGGTCAGGCTCATGAGCAGGTGATCTTTGCCTATCACGATGCAGCACTGGCGCGAGGGAGCCAAACAGGTTCCGTTGAAACCGATTTGGGGCTGCCTGGCGAAGAGGTTCTGCCATTCGTCATCCTGTTGCGAAAGGTCATCGAAGACAACAATCTGACCGGGTTCGATCCGGCCAAGCCGTTCTTTCATTCAGCAACCGCCACCGCACCAAGGCTGCACACTGATTTCTATGCAGAAGCCTCCAGCGTTTGCGCAACAAACCCCGCTATGGATGCGGTCGAGGCAATGGTGCAGTCGGCACGGAACCTGGGATTGATCGCTGATCCTGCGAACCCATAGGAGCATTGCCACAGCGGATGGCCCGATCCCGGCCCTGACCCTCGTCCCCGGCACCGCGATCAACGCTGCGGTGGACTTTGATGTAGAACCTGATCACCATGGATCGGAGATCGAAAATACTTGAACGAAGGGGCTGGATCATTGGGGGATAATCTGGGTATCGGCCTGTTTTGTATCGGTGTTTTCCTGGCCACCGATGCGGCGGCGGGTTGCCCGCCGGGTCAAGAAGTGTTCACTTCGTGCCAGATCGAGGGTCGGGGCACCGAGGTCTTTGTATGTTTCGATAACCGGGACGCGACCTACAGCTATGGGCCCATTGGCGGCGCACCGGACCTGGTGCTGTCGGAAACCATTGAACGGGTGGATTTCGAACCGTGGTCCGGCGTGGGAACCGCGATCAGAGAAAGCGTGACATTTTACAACGGAGACTACGGATACGACGTGGGCGGTGGCTTTGACCGTCCGTTTTCCGATGAAGAGATGCAGCAACCCATCAGGCGCTTTGGCTGGGTCGAGGTCACCGAGAGCGGTGCGGTTGCCGCATATCTTGAATGCATCCCCGAAACGGTGAGCTATGGCTTCGGTGGCGGTATCCATGATGCCAAGGTGGCTGCCGGTCAGACATGGGACCCGGCTTCCCTGACATGGATATCCGATCTGGTTCAGCCGACAGCCTCCCCGCTGCTGATGGAAAGCCATCTCTATGAAACCGTCGAGGACTGCCTGCCCGCGTCAGAGTTCGGCCTGAACGGCGTCAGCATGGGTGATCCGTCGGATACGCTGGGCAAGCTTGGATCGCCGGAAACGGTCTCAGACCCCTTCGGGAGCGGTGAACTGATTGACCGGATGTTCCTTGTTGGCGCGACTATCGATATTTTCCAGGACAGGGTTTATGGAATGTCGGCCACTTCGCCAGATTGGCGCACACCCTCGGGCCTCAAGGTTGGTCTGACCCGTGGCGAAGTGATTCGCATCCTGGGGCGGGTTCCCTCCGGGCATGATGCCACGTCGGACAGGTTCTATACCCAAGTCTGCTCTGAAGTGCCGGATGCTGTCGATGCATGGTCGATCCTGATCGAGTTTGGTCAAGACAAGCGCGTGGAAACCATCCGCTTTGTGAGCCCTTCGTATTGATGCGCGATTGTTCGGCTGGGTTCTGGCTTCGGATTTCCAACTATCGCGTATCATACCCATGTGAATGCAGGCGGGATGTCAGGAGGCAGGTATCCCGATTCAATACATCGGATGACGGCGATCAAACCAAAGCGGTTATGGCGCTGAACGACTATGTTGGCCAAAACAGCCAGAGGCACAACGCTGCGCGAAGGACCGATATGCGGATGGAGCCGACGCTACTGCGGCCACCCCATAATCATGGATCGTCTATCGGGAATGTCGTTTGATCCATTCGTCAGCAACATCACCCATTGTCTTGGGATTGCCGTCCTTTATCCAAAGCATGAAAGATCGGTTGAGCTTGAAATTCTCACCGCACTGCGATTTCATAAATCGCCGAACATTCTGCGTTGACTTATAATTTCCGGTTATAGGTGTTTCGCGAATAATATCGTCAGAATGCCAGTCGAACTTGGCCATCGTCGATCTCCTCACACATGGTCGCATAAACATGCCAGCAACAATCGTTCTGGCAATCTAGCCGAAGGTTGCGAGCCAGAGAGAGCCAATTGGTTGAGCAGAAAGGGTCACCTTGGGATCGATCCGGACCTTCGCTGCCCGCCACAAGAAAGCCCGCAGTCAGGGAACGGCCCAAATTTTGCGAATCCTGCACCCGTGCATAGCTGACCCCCGGACCCTAGACCGACCTTCCTTGGTGCATCGGTGTCAGGCTGGAAAGCTTGGGTTGGGTGCGGGACGCTAGGGCCGATTGCAACCAAGTGCACCTGCCACCTCGCCCTGGCCAACCATACCGGCGAAGTGAGTGTATTTACCGGTGATCAATCGCACCTGACCCGCAATCACTGCCTCGTGCACATCTGCTCGTCTCGCAAAGGCTTGGATACCAAACTTCGAGATATTGCCTGCTGCACGTCCCAACTCTTCTAGGATATCACCAGGAACCAATGCACCACGGGCAAGAGTGTTGGCCTCATCTTCCATTGCAGGATCGTTCCCGAAGGCACCAGTCTGGCCTTCGGTCTCATCTATGATCAACCCTTCATCCAACAGATGTCGTTCTACGTGGACACATTCATGCAGCAGTGTGAACCAGAAGTTATCCAGCCTGTGATGGCGCAAACTAAGGGCAATAGCTGGCTTGCCACTGGGCAGGCTGAAGCATGCACCATCAATGTGGGTCTTCTTCAAACATGGAACATAAACAGCGGTCACCCCGACCGCGCCGAGCTTTTCGAACGCACGCCTCGGGCCATCAGAGTAGAGGCTCAGCTTTGCCATCTCTCGGCGGAAGTCATTCCCGACCGATTGCACATCAAAACTGACTGTCGTTTCATGACGAATGGCTTCGGCTCGGGCCTTCATCAACCATGCGTTGACGGCGAATGGATTAGGCTCCTTGTTCTCGGCACCGCGAAATTTTACCCCCGCAAACTGCGGCGTCGGGACCATGGCAGCCGACATCAACTTACGGATACATTTTTCAAAATCATCAGCTACCGGCTTTACCGCACCCAGCCAGCCGAGGCTGAACATCTCGGCAATCGGGAAATTTCGCCAATCTACATCGGGACAAGCGTCAGGGAGTTTCGCCTCCGATTTACCCAGAAGCACATCAGCGGGAATTTTCAGTTTTTCATGCAGCGCCCGCATCATTTCGAGTGACGGCGACCTACGTCCATTCAGCACTTCCGATACTCGTGACTTTGGGAACCCGATCATGTCGGCCAACTGGCTTCTGTTGATGCCCAACTGATCAATGCGAAATTCCATCGCATCAACCGGCGATGGCAGTTTCATTGGGAATTGATCACTTTCATACTTTTCGACGAGGATAGCGAGGACTTCCAGCAACCGCACTTGCTCATCGGTCAGGTCATCTGCCTGCATGAGTCCATCGATCTGCTCCATAGCCCAACCATGGTCAGCGGCGTCTTTGATGGGCCGAATATCTAGCTTTTCCATGTGACTTCTCCCACATCGATCTTATCGTATTCTGCGTGTGTGCCGATAAACTCGATCTTTATGACCCCAGCCTGGTAGTTGATTCGTGCAACCAGCCTGAAGTGGTTCCCCTTGATTTTGAATATTGTGACGCCAGCGCCCTTCCCGACCGGTCGGGCATTTGGATACTGGACCTTTAGCTCAGCGGGGGTCTTCCAGGATGCCTCCTTGGCCTCCCTGTGCCACGCACGCAACGCACCTTCGGCTTCCTGCCCCCGCTTATGTTTCGCGATGAAGTCTTCGATCCTTCCTATCGAGATGACGATCATTGCACTGTTACCTGTATGGTAAATGAAACGGATTACCATTTTGGTAACATGGGGACTTGTAGGCCACCTTGACTGACTTGGCAAGCGGCACAGTCCCCGAGGCTACATAGTCCGCAGGTTTATCATTCGCGATAAACCACCATCCGACTTGCTGCGAAGGCGGTCATTTTATCATTGATGATAAACCATGTTACCGGCGTTCGATGCCGCGCTACCATCCCCCAGAGGAGAGACAGACCACCATGAAAACCAACCCCAAAGTCAAGGATTGGGCCGAACGGATCGGCCAACATCTCCGGCTAGTCCGTGAGGTGCAGGGGTTGAGGCTGAAAGACCTATCGCGCCTGTCAGGTTCAACCATGGCGACTCTGTCCCATATCGAGCGTGGCACTCGGGATGTGAAGCTCTCCACCCTGGTGGCACTGACAGATGCCCTAAGGGTGGACCTTCCCACCCTGTTTCAGCACCAGCAGATATCTCCCCCAACCACAGCCTCGGACCACACAACTGGCTACCAACTCGATGATGATTGAGCCGACGTAATGCATGTAAGATCAACGACGCCGGGTGAACTCGCGCCGTCAGTCGTCGGCATCTTGGCGACTACAAGCGCACCGATGTCCCGATCATCCGTTGCCAGTTCGTTGCCAAATTTGCCAAATCGGTTGGCAAAGACCCCCAATTCACCCCCGGTTGAAGCACAATCGGCATTATTAGTCACACCACCGACTCAATAAAAACAACGGGTTAGCCACACGAAAAACGGACCTAATGATTGCCAAGGTCAGGGTCGAGAGTTCGAATCTTTTCGCCCGCTCCAATTCGGTGATGCCTTGGAAGGCTTGCATGGGATCGCTTTGGCGGTCCTTTTGCTTTTTTGGTCCTCACGTTCGGCCTGCGGGGCGGGTCGGCCAGATCAACGTCGTTGGGACGTGATACGCACCCCAGCTTGAGACAAGGACCGCGACGACTGGGGCGTCAATTTGGGGTGGCAATTTGGCGTAACGGCGGCATAACCGGGCTTGCATCCCGCCCCACCCGGAACCATGTGCAAAGGCATGACCAGCACCGACACATCCTATCCCGATATTGACGTATGGGCCGCCGCCGCGCGGGCCCGCGTGCCGGGGTTCTGCAAACGCCATTTTGGCCCTGTGGGGACGGTCCGCCTGCACCGCGCAGCACTTGGGTGGGATATGCTGCGCGCGCCGTTCAACATCCTGATTGCACTGCCGTATGTTCTGATCCGCCTGACCGGCACCCTGTTGCGTGGCGTGGGATTGCGCCGCGCCGGGGATTGGGTGCTGGCGCGCCCGATCCTGCTGCGCACGGCCGTGGCCGCCCGGGTCGAGGCATTGATCGTGACCGAGGTGTTGGGGGAATTGCCGATCGTGCAAACCGACGCCGCACCCCGCGACGCCGAAACTGGCGCCGAAACTGACGCTGAAACCGTCGCCGAGGCATCCGATGTCCCCTCCCCGGACGATACCTTGCGCGAATATTCCGGCACCCGGTCGGCGATGGCCGATATCACCACGTCACTGGGCACGCTGGGCACCGGGGCGGTGGTGTTTCAGACGGTGACGCCGGGGATCGTGTCGTTGGCCCCGATCCTTGCCATCACCTATGCACAGTCGGTGGCGGTGGCGGCGTTCCCGCTGGGCGGGTTTCTGGGATCGACATGGTATTGGATGTTCCCGGCTCAGGCCCCGATCTGGTTGATGGGCCTTGCCGCGTTCGGGCTGGCCACCCTTGCCGCGATGATCGCGACCTTTGCAGGCATCCTTGCGGACCCCGTGCAATTGTGGACGGGTTTGCACCGCCGCCGTCTGAACCGGATGATTGATGCCGTGGCCGAAGACCTGCGGACCGGACGCCGTGGGCATTTCGCCGCCCGCGAACATTACGTCGCGCGGTTGGCGGATGTGTCGGATGTGGGACTTGCCGTTCTGCGACTGTTTCGCCCGTAAACCGCACCGCAACAAAGACTTGCCCTGTTGGCCTGACCCCGCTTAACTGTCGCCAATTTTAATCTGAATTGGAGCGGCCCATGTGGGATTTCAGCATTTCAACGTCCTTTGCCATCATGCGCAAAACCTTTCCGTTCATCCTGTTCCGGATGGCGGTCTATTTCGGGATCGCGGCGGCCTATGTGATTGTCACCGGCACCGGGGCGGGCATCGGCTATGGCGTAGGCGGGTTCTGGGATGCGGACACACAGGCGGCTGGTGCATTTTACGGCGGCATCGGGGGGCTGGGCCTGACCGCGGGCGTCATCTATCTGATGCGGGAATACCTGCTCTATATCGTCAAGGCGGGGCATATCGGCCTGATGGTTGAAATCATCGACGGGCGGGAATTGCCGGCCGGACAAGGCCAGATCAGCTATGCCAAACAGATCGTGACAGAACGATTCACCCAATCGTCGGTCCTGTTTGGGGTCGATCAACTGGTCAAGGGCGTCATCACGGCCATCACCGGGTTGTTGCAGGGGCTGTTGTCCATTCTGCCAATCCCCGGTCTGGACAAGATCATGGGCATCGTACGCGCCTATCTGCGGCTTGCCGTTGGGCTGCTGGACGAGGTGATCCTCGCCCATGCCATCCGCACCCACAGCACGAACCCATGGGCGTCCGCCAAAGAGGCGCTGGTACTGTATGGCCAGAACGCCAAACCGATGTTGATCAATGCCGCATGGTTGACGGCGATCACATGGGGCCTGTCGATCGTGGTGTTTTTTGTGATGCTCGCCCCGGCGGCGGCGGTTGTGTATCTGATCCCCGGCGCATGGTCGGCGGGGGGGGTGGTGTTCGCCTTGATCTTTGCATGGGCGGTCAAGGTGTCGTTGATCGAACCCTTTGCCATCGCCTGCCTGCTACAGGCGTTTTTCAAGGTGACCGCAGGCCAGACCCCCAACCCCGAATGGGAGGCAAAGCTGGACCGCGCGTCCGGCAAGTTCAAGGCGTTGGGGGACAAGGCCGCAGGCTGGGTCGGTGGCCGGTTTGGCGGCACAACCCGGCCCGCGTCCGAACAGGTCTGATCGCTGTATCGGATCGGAATTCGCGCCCTAGAACGCCTTGAACGTCAGGGTGGTCAAGGTCCGTTCGATCCCGTCGATGTCGGCCACGCTTTCGTTGATGAAATGGCCCACATCGGCCCCGTCGGGCACATAAATCTTCATCAGCAGGTCAAAATCTCCGCTGGTGGAATAGAGTTCCGAATGGATTTCCCGCAACGCGATCTGGTCGGCCACGCGGTAGGTGGTGCCGGGGCGGCAGCGGATCTGGACAAAGACGCAGGCGGTCATCAAAGGCTCCGTTCATGGATGTGGCCGCAGGCTGGCACGGCGGACACATGGGCGCAATCGGTGAATTGGCAGGCTTCACCCCGGCCCCCCCGCCCCCTATAAGCCACCCAACCGCCGAGAGGATACGCGATGCGCACCGCCACCCTGACCCGCAAAACCGCCGAAACGGACATCACCGTGACCGTCGATCTGGACGGCACCGGGGCCTATGACAACCAGACCGGCGTGGGGTTCTTTGACCACATGCTGGACCAGTTGGCCCGCCATTCGCTGATTGACATTGCCGTCCGGGCGACCGGCGACCTGCATATCGACGATCACCACACGGTCGAGGATGTGGGCATCGCGTTGGGACAAGCGTTGACCGCCGCCATGGGTGACAAACGGGGGATCGTGCGCTATGGCGATTGCCACCTTGCGATGGACGACGCACAGGTGCGCGCCGCGCTCGATCTGTCGGGGCGCCCCTATCTGATCTGCAATCTGGGGTTCCAGACGGCCAAGATCGGCACGTTCGACACCGAACTGGTGCGCGAATTCTTTCAGGCGCTGGCGACCCACGGGGGCATCACGTTGCACATCGACCGGCTGCACGGGTTCAACAGCCATCACATCGCCGAGGCCGCGTTCAAGGCCGTCGCCCGCGCCCTGCGCACCGCCGTGTCGGTAGACCCGCGCAAGGCCGATGCGATCCCATCGACCAAGGGAACCCTATGATCACCGCACTGGTCGATTACGACAGCGGCAACCTGCATTCCGCCCAAAAGGCATTCGAACGGATGGCCCGCGAAACGGACGGCGGCACGGTTGTGGTTACGTCCGACCCCGACACCGTGGCCCGTGCCGACCGGATCGTGCTGCCCGGTGACGGCGCATTTCCGGCCTGCCGTGCGGCCTTGCATGCCGTGGACGGGCTGGCCGAGGCGATTGAACACGCCGTCACCCACCGCGCCGTGCCGTTTCTGGGCATTTGCGTGGGGATGCAGATGCTGGCCACCCTTGGCCATGAATACGAACAAACCCCCGGTTTCGACTGGATCGGCGGCGATATTCGCCGGATTGCACCCGCTGATCCTGCACTCAAGGTGCCGCACATGGGCTGGAACGATCTGGTGATCGACCGCCCCCATGCCCTGCTGGAAGGGATCACCACCGGCGACCACGCCTATTTCGTCCATTCCTATCAGATGCGGGTGACCCACCCGGACCATCTATTGGCGCATGTGGACTATGCGGGCGACATCACGGCCATCGTCGGCCGCGACACCATCGTGGGCACCCAGTTCCACCCGGAAAAGTCACAGGCGACGGGTCTTCGCCTGATTGCGAATTTCCTGAACTGGCGGCCTTAATACCCGGCTTTAATACATCGTCCTCTGATAGGCGTCTTCCAGATCGGCATCCATTTGGGCCAATGCGGCGGCGTCTACGGGCGGCGTGGCTGTCTGATCCAGAATCATAGCCACAAGGGACGGCATCGCCCGCCGGTCCTGATGGCGGTCCGCGTCCCACAGGTGGGACCGGCGCAACGCCTTGGCACAGTGCAAGAACACCTCGTGGACGGTCACGACAATGGCCACCGTGGGCAACCTGTCGTTTATCGCCAGCGGGGCCAGCACGGCAGGGTCGCGGGTGATCCGGGCGTGCCCGTTCACACGCAGCGTTTCCTCGAACCCTGGGATCAGGAACAACAGGCCAACCGCCGGATGCGCCACGATATTCTTGAGCGTATCCAGACGGTTGTTGCCAGGTCGGTCCGGGATGACAAGGGTGGTGTCATTCAAAACCTGCACGAACCCGGCCGGATCGCCGCGCGGGCTGACGTCCGCCGTGCCGCTGCCCGATTGGGTTCCGATGCACAAAAACGGCGACCGGGCGATGAAATCGCGGGCATGGCGGTCCAGATGGTCGATGCATTTGCGCACCGCGCGGTCATGCGTCGGCGGAAACAGGGCGGCAAGGCTGGCGGCATCGTCCACCAGATACTCCGCCAGCAAAGGCATGTTGGTCATACTGTCCCCAAGGGTGAGGCCGGATCAGTTCGCCCGGCTCCATGTCTGAGACCGGCAAATGCCCAGCGCATTACAGGCGCGCAGGCTCAGTGTATCGCCTGCCAAGGTCATTTCCACCGGAAAATCGGCCCCCATTACAGGCACCAGAATACGACCGTTGCCATATTTGCCGCCCCCCGCCGGGCGCAGGTCCCAGATCATTTCGCGGCCCACATTGGGGGTCGTCACCTGTGCGCCGTTGCTGGCATAGGCCCGCACCAGCTTGCCACAGATCGCAGGCCCGCAGGCGCGCATCTCGATATGGCCAATCTGCGCCTTGCCATCGGGTTCGGTGGCCCAGATGCCAAGGATCGGTTCCGCAAACGCGGTCCCGGCCATCACCGGAACAATCGCCGCCGCAAGGATAAAGGAACGTAAGGACATGGGTCAGCCTCCATTATGAAACCAAAGGATAAGGCCCAATTGCCAACCAAACAAGGCCGCCCCTACATGCAACATGGCGGAAACCCGCAGGGTCCCGCCATGTGCCGTATCCCGTCAGTCGTGGATCAGTTCGACCGGGTCCAGGTGCCGCCATCACGGCAAATGCCCAGAACGCAGCCCGACACCGACAACGTGTCGCCGTTCAGAACCAGCCGGGAATTGTAGGTTTTGTCGCGGTCCGGCGACCACACCTTGCCACGATATTCGTTGTTTCCGCTGGCGACGGTTTCGGAAATGATCTGGCGGCCGATATTGGCGGATGCCATTTCGGCGCCGCTCGCATCGAACGATTTGATCAATGTGCCACACAAGGCCGCCCCGCACGGGGCCACCTGAATGAGGCCGCTGTTGCCGTTGTCATCGGCGGGGGTGCGCCACACACCCTCCAGCGGATCGGCGAATGCGGCACCTGCAAGGGCAAACAGCGCAACGGCGCCCAGAACGAACTTTTTCATGATGTCTCCTCCCTGAGAACTGGTGTGACACTGCGCCGCAACGCCGATTCCAATCAAGACTGACGTGAGGTCGCGTTGCATCCGCGGCCCCGTCATGCCAAAGGGCGGCCAACCGCAGGAGCCGCCGACATGATCCTTTACCCCGCCATCGACCTCAAGGACGGACAAGCCGTGCGGCTGGTGCATGGCGACATGGCCCGGTCCACCGTGTTCAATGATGACCCCACCGCACAGGCGCGGGCGTTCGTGGCGGCGGGCTGTGCGTGGGTGCATCTGGTGGACCTGAACGGGGCGTTTGCGGGCGCGCCCGTCAATGGGGCCGTGGTCGAGGCGATCCTGTCCGCCTGCCCCGGCGTGCAGACCCAATTGGGCGGCGGCATCCGCGACATGGCCACAATCGAAGGCTGGCTGGCCAAAGGGCTGAGCCGTGTGATCCTCGGCACCGTGGCCGTCGAAAACCCAGACCTTGTGCGCGCCGCCGCCCGCGCGTTTCCGGGACAGGTGGCCGTGGGCATCGACGCCCGCCACGGACTTGTTGCGACCAAGGGCTGGGCCACCGAAACCACCGTGCAGGTGACCGACCTTGCCAAGGCGTTCGAGGACGCCGGCGTGGCCGCGATCATCTACACCGACATCAACCGCGACGGCGCCATGCAAGGGCCCAACATTGCGGCGACCGAGGCGCTGGCGCGGGCCGTGCGCATCCCGGT
>JBGSIZ010000056.1:0-6570 GCA_041742255.1 Marivivens sp.
GCTGGCGGTTGGGCTGCCGCACGGGCGCCCAGGTAAAGACGTAAAACGTCTCCATTTCGGGGCCTTGCGGGGCGGCATCCTCGGCCACGGCATCGTCCGTGCGCACCACCGGGAGCGGGGCATCGGGGTCTACCTCGGGCGTGGCGGGAATGACCAACTCGATCGGGTGGGCGGTAGCCTTGACCTTTTCGCGCTCGCCCTTTTCGGCCTTGTAGCCCAGACCACCCATCAGATCGACAAATCCATCCAAGGTCATGCCGGTGATGGACAACATATCCGGGTTCGCCTCGAACCCCGCGCGGCTGTCCTTGAGACGGAGCATGTCGGCCAGCCGTTCCAGCATATCAATGCGAATGGCGCGGCTGCCTGCGGCGCGGTATCCGGCCATGGCATAAACCTGTGGATCGACACCCTCAACAGCGGGAACAGTGACCAGCCCGGCAGGGGGGGCCTCGGGAAAGGTGTCCAACCCCTGGGCAAGCGACCACAGAACCAACCGCAACCGGGTCGGGGCGGGCTTCAACAAGGCGGGCATGAACACGGTGAACTGGCCAAACCGGATACCATGTTTGCGCAAGGCACCCCGGGTTTCCTGATCCAGCGCCTTGACGGCATCGGCGACATCGGCGCGGGGGATCACGCCCAAATGTTCAACCATCCGAAAGGCGAAACCACGGGCCATCGGGGCCAAGGCCTCGTCCCGGCTCATCGCCAGCAAGGGGTCAAACAAGGCAGCAATCTTGCGGTCAATGAAATGCTGCAACCGGCGCTGCACCTTGGCAGCGACCTCGTCACCTGCCTCTTCATCAACAAAGGCGCGAACCTGCGGGCGCATCGGTTCGGGACCGGGGACCAGTTTGCCCACGGCCTCGGTGCCCCACATCAACCCGCCCTGTTCGGTAAAATCGAACTCGGTATCCGGGGCGTTATACACCCTGTCCGCCCGCAGACTGAACTGCGGGGCAAGGGCCTGAAACGACGCCTGCCGCAAGGTCTTTGCCTCGTCCGGGCTGCCCGCCTTGTCCATGCGGAACCGGAACCCCTCCAAACGACCGACGAATTCACCGTCAACCGTCACTTCACCCTTGTCGTTTACGTCGGCCACAAGGCCCTCCTTCTGTCTGAGCCGGCGGAGCAGAACGCTCGTCCGCCGGTCCACAAATCTCTGGGTCAGCGCCTCGTGCAAGGCATCCGACAGGCGGTCTTCTACAGCGCGGGCTTCGCCCCGCCAATGAGAATCGAACTCGACCCAACCTTTCCGTTGGGCGACATACGTCCAGGTGCGGATAAACGACAGTCGTTTCGACAAAGTATCAATATCGCCGTCCGTTCGGTCAATACGGCGCACCTGTTCGGCGAACCAAACCTGCGGCACATGGCCATATTGGTGCAGGAAATTGAAAATCTCGCGCAGCAGGCTGGCGTGTTCAGCCCTTGAAATCCCACGGAAATCCGGGATGCGGCACACATCCCACAACAACCGGACGGATGGGCCGTCACTGGCGCGGGCAGCAACCTCGGCATCCCCGGCCAAGGCGCGCAACGCCGCCAGATCATCCGATTCGCGCACCCGACTCAGCCAGTCGTTATCAGTCCGGGCTTCCAGCGTTTGCAGCAACCGGGGCACAGACCCGAATTGCAGGGCGGAATTCCGCCAAAACAATCGGCGGACCGGGCGAAACTGGTGGCTTTCGATGGCCTCGATCACCTCGTCGTCCAATTCGGGGGCCTCACCCGTCACGCCAAAGGTGCCCGCGTTCATGTGGCGACCTGCGCGGCCCGCGATCTGGGCCAATTCGTCCGGCTCCAGATGGCGCATCCTGTGGCCGTCAAACTTGGTCAGACTGGAAAACGCGACATGGGTGATATCAAGGTTGAGCCCCATGCCGATGGCATCGGTGGCGACCAGATAATCGACCTCGCCATTCTGATACATTTCAACCTGCGCATTGCGGGTGCGGGGGGACAAGGCCCCCATGACGACAGCGGCCCCGCCTTTGGTCCGGCGCAACAGCTCGGCAATGGCATAGACATTTTCAACCGAAAACCCGACGATGGCGGCGCGCTCGGGCATCCGGATGATCTTTTTCGAACCTGTATAGGTCAGGGTGGAAAACCGGTCCTTTTTCAGGAACTGCACATGGGGGACAAGGGCAGCAATCGCCCCGCGCATGGTTTCGGACCCCAGAAACAACGTCTCGTGCAGGCCGCGGGCGTGCAGCAAACGGTCGGTGAACACATGGCCGCGCTCGGGATCGGCGCATAACTGGATTTCGTCCACGGCCAGAAAATCGCAGGCCATGCTGTCGGGCATGGCTTCAACGGTGCAAACCCAATACTGGGCGCGGTCGGGCACGATCCGTTCCTCGCCCGTGACCAACGCCACAACGGACGGCCCGCGTTTGGCAACCACGCGGTCGTAAACTTCGCGCGCCAACAATCGCAACGGCAGGCCGATGATACCGGTCCGGTGGGACAGCATCCGCTCGATGGCATAATGGGTCTTGCCGGTATTGGTCGGCCCCAAAACGGCCGTGATCCGGGAAACAGTGGTCATATCGGTCCCCGGACGGCGGGCAAACGCCGGCTACAGCGTCTGACCCTCAAGTGTCAGTTGCAGCCGATCTACGGCCTCGGCCACATTGGGGGCAAGCGGATAAAGCGCCAGAACCCGTTCGTAAATTTCCAACGCCTCCGGTTCGCGGCCCATCTGTTCAAGGATGACGCCGAAGCCCTGCATCGCCCCGAAATGGCGCGGGTTCAAAACCAGCGTCTGGCGAATATCGTCAATCGCAGGCCCAGTGAGGCCAAGCGAGAAATAGGCAGCGGCACGGGTGTTATAGGCTTCGGCAAACGCCGGATCATGGTCAATGGCGGCGGTCAGATGTTCAACGGCCACGGCGAATTCGCCCGCCTGCATCGCGTCCTCGCCCCGGCGCAGCAACAGGTCAATGGCGGCGGACCCACTCTTGGCCCACGCATCCATGATCTGCTCCTCAACCGCACCTGCGGTTTCGGGGCCTGCGGCCTGCAACTGGACGAACAGATCATCCATGCCAGCGTCCTGCGCTTGGGCAGGTAGGGAAAACCCCACTGCCAGCAAAAATGCCGCTACGATATGTTTGAAGGGTTGGGCGTTCACAGTCATATAACAATTGTAGCGCAAGACGCGGGCGGCGCCAGTGGGTGCCGATCACAACCTTGCAGATCAGACCCAACAAAGGACGACACGACACATGAGCATCATCCTGACCGAGGCCGTCGCGGCCCTGAACGCAAAAATGGGCAGCACCGGGTTTGACGGCTCCGCCAAATTCGTCATCTCCGGCGAAGGCGCCATCGTCATCGACGGCGCAGGCGCACATGCCTCGGACGACGACGCCGACGTGACGCTGACGGCGGATGCGGACACCTTCAAATCCATCCTCGACGGTGACCTGAACCCGACGGCGGCGTTCATGACGGGCAAACTGTCGGTGGACGGGGACATGGGCATGGCGATGAAACTCGCCTCGGTCCTGTCCTGATGACCGCCGCCGCGCCCTTGTATGCGGACATCGCCCATGGCCCAAACGGGGGGCAGGCGGCATTTGTGACAACGGCGGACGGCGTGCAGATCCGGCTGGCCCATTGGGCGGCCCCAACCGCACGGGGAACGGTTCTGCTGTTCCCCGGACGGACGGAATACATTGAAAAATATGGCCCTGCGGCGCTCGATTTGCAGACGCGGGGCTATGCCACGGTGGTCATCGACTGGCGGGGCCAGGGGCTGGCGGATCGGTTGCACACCAACCGGGCGCTGGGGCATGTGGGCAACTTTGGCGATTACCAACATGACGTGCGGGCGATGGTGGCCCATGCGCGCGGGCTGAACCTGCCGGAACCGTTCTTTCTGCTGGGACATTCCATGGGCGGGGCGATTGGCCTGCGGGCCCTGATGCAAGGGATGCCGGTGCAGGCGGCAGCGTTTTCGGCGCCAATGTGGGGCATAATGATGGCCCCTGCCCTGCGGCCCGTGGCGTGGACCATGTCCTCGGTCGCGCGGCCATTGGGGTTCGGGCACGTCATGGCGCCGGGGCAATCGGAAAAAACCTATGTCCTGCGGACGACCTTCGCGGACAACACGTTGACCAACGATCCGGCGATGTTTGCAATGATGCAGGACCAAATGACAGCGCAGCCGGATTTGTCGCTGGGAGGGCCATCGCTCCATTGGCTGAACGAATCGCTGCTGGAAATGCGGGCGCTGTCACGGCGGCCGTCGCCTGCAACACCCTGTCTCACGTTTCTGGGCAGTCAGGAATCCATTGTGGACCCGTCGCGGATCACCGCGCGGATGGCGGTCTGGCCGGGCGGGCAGCTCGTCCCGCTCAAAGACTGCAAACACGAGGTGATGATGGAAGGCCCCGCCGTGCGCGCACAGGTGTTCGACCAGATCGCCGGGCATTTCGACAACCACCGGGAACACGCGCGCGCCGCTGGCTGACACGGCTGTATTGATCAGGGCCACTCGTGCGCTAGGCTGGCCCTTATGACCGTGCTCACCTTCACCGACAGCGGCATCTATTGCCCGGCAGGCGATTTTTACATCGACCCGTGGCGACCCGTCGCGCGGGCGCTCATCACCCATGGCCATTCGGACCACGCGCGACCAGGAATGAGGGCGTATTTGTGCAGCACGCCCGCAGCCCCTGTGATCCGGCACCGTCTGGGGGACATCACGCTGGACACGCTCGACTATGGGGCGGTGCGCACCATCGGGGGGGCGCAGGTGTCGTTCCACCCGGCGGGGCACGTTCCGGGTTCGGCGCAAATCCGGGTGGCGGTCAGCGGTCAGGTCTGGGTGGTGTCGGGGGATTACAAAACCGTGGCGGACGGGCTGTCGGAACCCTTTGAACCGGTGCGCTGTCACGCCTTCATCACCGAATGCACCTTTGGCCTGCCGATCTTCCGCTGGACAGCCGAGGACACGTTGCGCCAGCAAATCAACCAATGGTGGGCGCAAAACCGGGATGACGGGCGGATGTCGGTTCTGGGGGCGTACGCCTTGGGCAAGGCGCAGCGGTTGTTGACACTGGTGGACCCCTCCATCGGCCCCATCCTGACCCATGGCGCGGTCGAGGGGACAAACGCGGTTCTGCGGGGCCAAGGGATCACCTTGCCGCACACCGTCCACGCACACGGCGGCCTGAACCCACGGGACTACGCCGGGGCACTGATCCTGGCACCACCCTCCGCGCTCGGGTCGGCCTGGGCGCGGCGGTTCGGGGCACAATCCACGGCCTTTGCCTCGGGGTGGATGGCGCTGCGGGGGGTGCGGCGCAGACGAGGGGCGGACCGGGGGTTCATCGTGTCCGATCACGCAGATTGGGCAGGGCTGAACACGGCGATCCGGGAAACCGGGGCGCAACAGGTGTTCGTGACGCATGGTTACACCGCCGCCTTTGAACAGCACCTGCGGGACCAAGGCTACGACGCGCACACCGTGGCAACAGACTACGCAGGCGAAGGGTTCGACAGACCCGATCCGGATGCAACCCCATGAAATCCTTTGCAGCCCTCTATGCCACGCTGGACCAGACCACGCGCACCTCGGTCAAAGCGGCGGCGATGGCGGACTATTTCCGGACGGCCCCCGAACCGGACAAACTCTGGACGGTCGCGCTATTTTCGGGGCGGCGGCCCAAACGGGTCATCACGGCGGGCACCTTACGGGACTGGGCGGCGGAACAATCGGGCATCGCGCCTTGGTTGTTTGACGAATGTTACGCGGTGGCGGGCGACCTTGCAGAAACCATCGCCCTTGTGCTGCCTCCGGCCACGGCCCCGCGCGATCATACGCTGACCCATTGGATTGACTACCTCAGAACGCTGTCAGGCCTGCCCGATGCCGACCGCAAATCCGGCATCCTCGCGGCATGGGACGGGCTAGAGGGGGATCAACGGTTCCTGTTCACCAAACTCCTGACGGGCGGGTTCCGGGTCGGGGTCAGCCAGAAACTGATGACGCGGGCCTTGGCACAGGCGCTGCGCCTGCCGGAACCGGACGTGACCCACCGGCTCATGGGCAACTGGACGCCGCAAACAACAACATGGGGGGCGCTGTTCGGGGGCGAAAACCCCACCGCAGACCTGTCGCGGCCCTACCCTTTTTGTCTGGCGCACGCGCTGCCGGACCCATCCGCCATCGGGCCGGTGTCGGACTGGTTCGCGGATTTCAAATGGGACGGCATCCGGGCGCAACTGATCGTTCGGGGGGGCGACCTGCACCTGTGGTCGCGGGGCGAAGACCTGATTACCGCGCGCTTCCCGGACCTCGCGCCCTTGCGGGACCACCTCCCCGACGGCACCGTGATCGACGGGGAACTGCTGGCATGGGGGGCGACCGGCCCCCTGCCCTTTGCGACACTGCAAAAACGGCTGGGGCGCAAAACGATGCCCAAATCGCTGCTGCGGGACGCGCCCGTGGTGCTGATGGCCTACGACCTCTTGGAATTGGGCGGGGTGGACATCCGGGGGCTGCCCTTTGACACGCGGCGGGGGCACCTCGCGACCCTCACCGCCGCACTG
>JBGSIZ010000057.1:0-1982 GCA_041742255.1 Marivivens sp.
GGGCATCACTGGCGGGTGGAAAAAAGGCAAACGGCGCACAGCACAACCTCGACCGTCGTGCCGCTGGATGCCGGGGCGCGGGTCGATGAAATCGCGCGGATGCTGTCGGGGGATACGGTCACCGACGCCGCCCGTCAGGCGGCCGAGGCGCTGTTGGCGGGTTAATCCTGCGGCACAACCTTGCCCGGATTGAATAACCCCGCAGGGTCCAGCGCGCGTTTGATGTCGCCCATCACCTGCCAGCCCTCCCCGTGTTCGGCGGCCATATACGCGAGCTTGCCCATGCCGACCCCGTGTTCGCCCGTAACCGTGCCGCCCAACCGCAACGCGCGTTCGGCCATCCGGTGGGACAACGCCTTGGCGGTTTCGCGCTCGGCTGGGCTGTCGCGGTCCATCAACAGGATCGCATGGAAATTGCCGTCGCCCACATGCCCCAAAATCGGGCCGCGCAGGCCGGTCGCGTCAATATCGGCGCGGGTTTGCGCAATCGCGTCGGCCAGACGGGACATCGGCACGCAGACATCGGTGACAATGGCCGTGGCGCCGGGCCGGGACGCAAGGATCGCCCAATAGGCCTCATGCCGCATTTTCCACAACCGGCTGCGGTCCTCGGGACGGGTGGCGCGGTCAAATCCGGTGCCGCCGTGGTCCGCGGCAATCGCGCCAAAGGTGTCGGCCTGTTCGGCCACGCTCGCGTCCGATCCGTGGAATTCAACCAACAGATGGGGCACCTCGGGCAGGGTCATGCCCGCGTGGGCATTCACCGCGCGGACGGTGGCGGCATCGACAAATTCGATCCGGGCCATCGGCACACCGGCCTGAATGGTGTCGGTCACGGCGGCCACGGCCCCCGCCATATCGGCAAAGGCACACACGGCCGCCGATACGGCCTCGGGCTGCCCCCGCAGGCGTAGCGTCAATTCAGTAATCAGGCCCAGCGTGCCCTCGGACCCCACAAACAACGCAGTCAGATCATAGCCTGCGGACGATTTGCGCGCCCGGCTGCCGGTGCGGATCACCCGGCCATCGGCCAGAACCACCTGCAATCCCATGACATTATCGCGCATCGTGCCATAGCGGACAGCGGTCGTGCCGCTCGCCCGGGTGGCGGCCATCCCGCCAAGGGACGCATTGGCCCCCGGATCAACCGGGAAAAACAACCCCGTCGTGCGCAATTCGGTATTCAGCGCCTCGCGGGTGACACCCGGTTGCACGCGCACATCCATATCGGCGGCGTTCACCTCCACCACGGCGTTCATCCGGGAAAAATCAACAACCACGCCGCCCCGCACCGCCAACCCGTGCCCTTCGAGCGAGGTGCCCGCCCCCCATCCGATCACCGGACAGGCGTGGCGGGCACAAATTCGGACAATCTCGGCCACCTCCGGCGTGATGACGGGCCAGACCACGGCATCGGGCGGGGTCAGGGGAAAATGCGTTTCAGACCGGCCATGCAGATCACGTTCGGCCTTGGACCGGCTGAACCGATCGCCTAGGGTTTGAGAAAGTTCGGCCAAAGCGGCATCATGGGGCATCGCATACCTTTCGGGTTCTGACACCACGCTAGGGCGTCACACCCCAAAGGCCAAGCGGGAGAGACAGGGATATGGCAGGGCACACGCCCGTTTCGGTCGCACGGGCCGCCTTGCGGGACAGCCGCGCAGGTCTGACCGAGGCGTGGCGGGTCCTGCGCCAACGCGGGCCCAGTCAGGTGCAGTTCTGGTTCATCGCCTTGCTGGTCGGAATCGCGGGGGGGCTTGCGGCCATCGGGTTCCGGATGGGCATCGACGCGCTGCAATCCCAGGCCTACGGCACGCCGTCGGTGACGCGGATCCACCGGGCCGCGACCCAGATCCCGTGGTATTGGCTGATCGCGGTGCCGGTCGTGGGTGGGCTGGTGGTCGGGCAAATCCTGCACCATTTCACGCCGGACGGTCGGTCGCGCGGGGTGGCGGATGTGATCGCGGGGGCGGCCCTGAAAA
>JBGSIZ010000058.1:0-18442 GCA_041742255.1 Marivivens sp.
GACGGCATCGCTGCGGATCACGCGGGACGATGCGGGGACAGCACTGGCGCTCGACATGGCACAACTTGACCGGGTTCTGGGGGCGTTCGAGACGGTGCAGGAACGGGCGTTCGCGCTGGGGGTCACGCTCGGGCAACCCAACGCGGCGGATGTTCTGGGACAGCGCGGCGTCATGGTTCAGCGGGACATGGCGGCGGATAGCGAACAGGTCATGCGGGCGCTGGTGGCGGACCTGTTGGCTGCCCTTGACCGGGTCATCGCCGATTTCAACGCAATGCGGGACGGCGAAGGGGCGGCGCTCCACGCCGTGCTGATGAACCAGATCAACACAATCGCGCGGCTGACTGATGCCGCCACCACCGCCGCCTTTGCGCGCCGCACTGAAACCCGCGCCAATCTGCGCACGGCCATCGCACGCGTGCTGGAGGATGCGACCATCGACGAAGGCCGGCTGACACAGGAACTGGCGCTGCTGGCCGTCAAATCCGACATCACCGAAGAAACCGACCGACTGTCTGCACATGTGACCGCCGCGCGGGGGCTTCTGGCCGATCCGGGCCCGGTGGGCCGCAAGCTTGATTTCCTCACTCAGGAATTCAACCGCGAGGCCAATACATTGTGCAGCAAGGCGGGCAGCACGGCGCTGACCGCCATCGGGCTGGACCTCAAGGCGGTAATCGACCAGATGCGCGAACAAATCCAGAATGTGGAATGACCCCATGACCCAAACAGGCACCCGGCGCGGTTTGCTGATCATCCTGTCCTCGCCCTCGGGCGCGGGCAAATCCACCATGACCAAACGGCTGCGGGCGTGGGACCCGACAATCCGGTTTTCGGTGTCGGCCACCACGCGGCCCCCGCGTCCCGGCGAAGAAGACGGGCGCGAATACCATTTTCGCACCCGCCCCGATTTCGAGGCTATGGTGACATCCGGCGACATGCTCGAACACGCACAGGTGTTCGGCAACTTCTATGGCAGCCCAAAGGCCCCGGTTGTCGCCAACATGCAGTCGGGCCACGACACCTTGTTCGACATCGACTGGCAAGGCGGGCAACAGATCACGCAGGCGATGGGGGATGATGTCGTTTCGATCTTTATCCTGCCCCCGTCGATGCGGGAACTGGAACGGCGGCTGCACGACCGGGGGCAAGACAGCGACGACGTGATCGCGGGTCGCATGGCCAAAAGCCTGAATGAAATCAGCCATTGGGCCGAATATGACTATGTTCTGGTCAACGACGATCCGGACGGGTGCGAGGATGCGTTGAAAACCATTCTCACCGCCGAACGGCTGCGGCGACACCGGCAACCGGGGCTGACGGATTTCGTGCGCGGCCTGAACGCGGAATATGCATCATGATCTATGCGCTGGACGGCATCGCCCCACAGATCGACGCAACAGCATGGATCGCACCCAACGCGACGATCATCGGGCGGGTGGTTGTGGGGGCAGGGGCATCAGTTTGGTTCGGGGTCACGATCCGGGGGGACAATGACCCGATCACCATCGGGGCGGGCACTAATGTGCAGGAACACGCGGTGTTCCACACCGATCTGGGCTGCCCCCTGACCATCGGCACCGGCTGCACCATCGGGCACAAGGCCATGCTGCATGGCTGCACCATCGGGGACAACACGTTGGTTGGCATGGGGGCCACCATCCTGAACCGGGCGGTGATCGGGCGCGATTGTCTTATCGGGGCGGGCGCACTGGTGACCGAAGACAAGGTGATCCCGGACGGCAGTCTTGTTGTCGGCAGTCCCGGACGGATCATCCGGCAACTGGACGCGGCAGCCATCGACGGGCTGCGCCGGTCCGCCGCGCATTATCAATACAACGCCGCCCGGTTCCGGGCTGGCCTGCAGGAGATCTGACATGGCGATCAAACCCCCGTCGTCGCTGGTGCGCCGCACCGATTGGCCCACGTCCACATCGCGTCCCGTGGCCACGCCGCTGCAACCCTCGGTCGTGTATGCTTCGCCCGACCCGGACGCGCTCGATGCGCAATATGCCGGCGGCACCGGCTTCACCTACGCCCGCGAAGGACACCCCAACGCCGAAGTGCTAGCGGCCAAGATTGACCGGCTTGAAGGCGCACCAGACCTGTTCACCGCCCCCGGCATCATAACCGGGTCGGGAATGTCGGCAATCGGGGCGGTGTTTCTGGGCTGTCTCAAGGCGGGCGATCATGTGTTGGGTGGCGACCAGCTCTATGGTCGCACGCTGCGGCTCATGACGCAGGATTTGCCGCGGTTCGGGATCGAAACCTCGCTCGCCGATCCAACGGATGCGGGTGCGATGCGCGCTGCCCTGCGGCCCAACACCCGGATGATCGTGGTCGAGGTGCTGTCAAACCCCACCATGCGGCTGGCCGATATGGAAGGGATCGCACAAATAGCACGCGACGCAGGCGTGCTTTTGGTGGTGGACAACACATTTACCACACCGCGGCTCTATCAACCCTTGGCGCACGGGGCGGATATTGTCGTGCATTCGGTGACCAAACTGCTGTCGGGGCATTCCGACACCACGCTGGGCTATGTAGCGGCGCGCGATCCGGACCTGCGGGCGGCGATCATGACGGCGAATGTGACATGGGGCATGACGCCCAGCCCCTTTGACTGTTGGTTGGCGGAACGCGGGCTTTACAGCTTTGACGTGCGGCTGGACCGGGCCGAGGCGAACGCGGCCGAACTCGCGGATGCGCTGGCGGATTGCCCCGGCGTTGCGCGGGTGATTTATCCGGGGCGGTCGGACCACCCCGACCACAACCGCGCGATGGGCCTTTTGGGCGGACGGGCGGGGAACATGCTGTCGTTCGAACTGACGGGCGGGCGGGACATGGCCAACGCGGTCACACGGGCGGCGGCAGATATCGCCTTTGCGCCCACGCTGGGGGATGTGGGGACCACGCTGTCGCATCCCGCGTCGTCGTCGCACCGGGGGCTGACGCCTGCGGGCCGGGCGGCCTTGGGCATGTCCGAGGGTTTCTTTCGGGTGTCGGTCGGGATCGAGGAACCGGGGCTGGTGTCGGGCGAATTGTGCCGGGCCATCCGCGCGGCGCACGCTGGATAAACAGGGCCGTCAGGCCGGGCGAGCCATCATCGCCAAGGTAAGAATCCCGAAATCCAGCGAGGGCGCAATCGCCAGCACTTCGCGCCGGATCACTTCGGGGCGGGGCACCTGTTCGGATATGGCGCGGTAACACCCGACATATCCGGCGAGGTGCAACGCCAGCGCGACGTCAAGCGCGTCAAATCCCGGACCGACCAGCGCGGAAATGACCACATCGGGGTCAATCCGGCGCAAACGCTCGGCGGTCAGGGCGCGGTAATCCTCGAACACCAGACCCACGATCTGGGGCAACGACGTCTCGCGGGCGAACCAATCCAGCCGATTGCCCACCAGCAACAAAAGAGGGGGCGTGTGGCGCGCGGCATTGTCGTCTGGGGGCATCTTCACCTGCACATCTTGTCGGGCCATCCGGACCCGAAAGGTTAGGGTAAAAAGGGAAAACAATTCCTGTGTGACACGCTTAAGATGTATTGTGCGGGGATCACAAGTCCAGAACTTAATTGACGGCGGCGAACAGGGGCTTACCAAGGGCGCATGCAGGATACAGACGCCCAAATCATCATTGATACCATCCCGATTCCGGTCCTTGTGATCGGGCCGGATGAACGGATCCGCGCGGCCAATGGTCCGGCTCTGGCACTGCTTGGGGCGGACCCAAAGGGGCGGCACTACATCACGGCGATCCGGCAACCCGCGATTCTGGACTTGATCGAAAGCGCGTTGACCGAAGGCACACGGCAATCCGCGCCCTATCTCAGCCGGGACGGGACGCGGGACACGGTGCTGCGGGCGACGGTGTCGCCTTTGGCCTTGGGGCCAGATGGCAAAACCAACGGGCAAGGGGCCATCGTGGCGTTCGAGGATCTGTCTGCGATCGAGGAGGCAGGGCAGATGCGGCGGGATTTCGTGGCCAACGTCAGCCATGAATTGCGCACACCCTTGACCGCCCTTTTGGGGTTCATCGAAACGCTGCGCGGGGCAGCGCGCAACGATCCGGCGGCGCGGGACCGGTTTCTGGGGATCATGGAACAAGAGGCCGGACGGATGTCACGGCTGGTGCAGGACCTGCTGTCGCTTTCCCGGGTCGAAGCAGACGAACGGGTCCGCCCGCTCGAGGACGTGGACCTGTGCGATGTGATCCGCACCGCAGAACGCAGCCTGACGGCACAGGCGGACAAGGCAGGGGTGCTGTTGAACCTTGATCTGCCCTTTGGCCCGGTGATGGTGCCGGGGGACGCCAACCAGTTGCGGCAGGTGATGAACAACCTGATTGAAAACGGTATCAAATATGGGGGCAGTGGCGGGCGGCTCGATGTCGGGCTGACGGTGCTGGACCACGACCCGGTCTTGCGGGCGCCGGGGGTGCGGATCGCGGTAACGGACCACGGGGACGGGATCGCGGACCACCATATCGCACGGCTCACGGAACGATTCTACCGGGTGGACACGCACCGGTCGCGCGAGGTCGGGGGGACCGGTCTGGGGTTGGCGATCGTCAAACATATCATCAACCGGCACCGGGGACGGCTGCGGATCGACAGCAAACCGGGGGCAGGGGCGACATTCACGGTCATTCTGCCGATGTGACACAACCCTGCGGCGAACGTCGCGCGGGGCAGACGGACGGTGTCACATAATTTTTACAAAAGTGTCACAAAATCATAGTGCGCCAACCCTAGACCACGGGCACTGGACGGTGCGCTCGCCCCGTCCCAATGTGACTGACAGGAGCTGACATGTCGCTTATGAAACTGACCGCCTCGACGCTGGCGATTGCCGCCGTCTCTGCCACCGCGGCCTATGCCCGTGACAATATCCAGATCGCTGGTTCCTCCACCGTTCTGCCCTACGGCGCCATCGTTGCCGAAGCTTTCGGCGAAAACACCGACTTCCCGACCCCCGTGGTTGAGGGTGGCGGTTCGGGTGCCGGCCGCAAGATGCTGTGCGAAGGTGTGGGCGAAGCCACCATCGATATCGCCAACTCGTCCTCGCGCATCAAGCAGTCGGACATCGACGATTGCGCCGCCAACGGCGTGACCGAAATCATGGAAGTCCGCATCGGCTATGATGGCATCGTGTTTGCTTCGGCAATCGACGGCGCGTCCTTCGCCTTTACCCCCGCTGACTGGTTCAACGCGCTCTCTGCGCAGGTTCTGGTGGATGGCGCTCTCGTTGCCAACCCGCACAAGACCTGGGCCGACGTGAACCCGGAATTGCCCGCTCAGGACATCCTGGCGTTCATCCCCGGCACCAAGCACGGCACCCGTGAAGTGTTCGACATCGAAGTGATCGAAGCTGGCTGTGAAGAAACCGGTGCTGCCGCCGCTTTCGAAGCTGCCGCTGTTGAAGGTGGCTGTTTGGCCCTGCGCACCGACGGTGTGTCTGTGGACATCGACGGCGACTACACCGAAACGCTGGCCCGTCTCGAAGCAAACCCGACTTCGATCGGCGTGTTCGGTCTGTCGTTCTACGAAAACAACACCGACAAGCTGCAGGTTGCCACCATGTCCGGCATTCTGCCCTCGACCGAAAGCATCTCGACCGGTGAATACCCCGTGTCGCGTCCGCTGTATTTCTACGTCAAGAACGCGCACCTCGGCGTGATCCCCGGCCTGCAGGAATACATCGAGTTCTTCGTCTCCGACGAAATCGCTGGCCCCGACGGCCCGCTGGCTGCTTACGGCCTCGTCTCGGATCCGGAACTGGCCGCCACTCAGGCGATGGTTGCCGCCCGCACCCCGATGGGTCCGCTGCAATAAGCTGATCTGACAGGGCAGCGCGCTGACGTCGGCGCGCTGCCCACCCCTGCCTTTCGTTTCGCTCGATCGAACACCCGTCTGCAAGGATATTGAGACCGGACATGAGCATTGCCCTGATTAGCCTGATCGTTCTCGCCATCGCCATCGCAGGTTACGTCGCAGGTCGCAAACGCGCGCTGAAAAGCGCGGACGGCGACATCCGCAACCTCCATTCACTCCCCGGATATTATGGACAGGCCGTGCTGCTGTTTGCGGCCGTGCCTGCCTTTTTGTTCATGTTCATCTGGTTGGCGGTTCAGCCCGTCTATCTGGACAATCGGGTGTCGGCCGTCATCCTCGAAACCGACATTCCCGAAGGCAGCACGCGCGGCCTTGTGATGTCCGATGTGCGCCGGATCGCTGCGGGTCTTGAAACCGCCGTCGATCAGGGTGCCATGACCAACGCCGATCTGGAACGGATGCGCGCCGATATTTCGGACGTGCGCGGACGGTTGGCCGAGGTTGGTGTGGCGGTTGGATCCGACATCAAACAATCGGTTTTCCTCGCTGCCAAGGATTATCGCAGCATCAGCGCGACCCTGCGGATCGTGATGGCCGTCCTCGTGATCGGCATCAGCCTTGCCGGGGCAATCTACGCCTATGGCCGCACGAACAAGGATTTCCGGGCGCGCAACGTGTCCGAACAGGCGGTGCGGGCGCTCTTGATCCTCAGCTCTTTGACGGCGATCCTGACCACCGTGGGGATCATCCTGTCGTTGATTACCGAGACCTACAACTTTTTCGGCATGTATCCTGCACAGGACTTCTTTTTCAATCTGACCTGGAACCCGCAGTTCCGGGGTGGCTCTGACCTCGGTGTCCTGCCGCTCTTGTGGGGCACGCTCTATGTTTCTTTCGTCGCCTTGTTGGTGGCGGTTCCGGTCGGTTTGATGGCGGCCATTTACATGGCGGAATATGCGTCCAAACGGGTGCGGTCGATTGTCAAACCGGCGATCGAGGTTCTGGCGGGCATTCCGACCATCGTCTACGGTCTGTTCGCGCTGATCACGGTCGGGCCGCTGTTGCGGGACTATTTTGCACAGCCGCTGGGCCTTGGGACATCGTCCTCGTCGGTGATGACGGCGGGTCTGGTCATGGGGATCATGTTGATCCCGTTCGTGTCGTCGCTGTCGGATGACGTCATCAACGCGGTGCCGCAATCCATGCGGGACGGGTCCTATGGGCTGGGCGCGACGCGGTCGGAAACCATCCGTCAGGTCATTCTGCCGGCAGCCTTGCCGGGCATCGTGGGTGCCATCCTCTTGGCCACCAGCCGGGCCATCGGGGAAACCATGATCGTGGTCATGGGGGCAGGGGCGGCGGCCAAGATAAGTGGGAACCCGTTCGAGGCGATGACAACCATCACCGTCAAGATCGTGAGCCAGTTGACCGGCGACACCGAATTCGCCTCGCCCGAAACGCTTGTGGCCTTCGCGCTCGGCTTGTCGCTCTTTGTGGTGACGCTTGGGCTGAACATCATCGCACTTGTTGTTGTGCGCAAATACCGGGAACAATACGAATGACCGATATGACCACTGGCGGTGCGTCCGCCCCGACCCGTCATTCGCTGATCGTGCCAGACGCCCGCACCCTGCGGCGCAACGCGGCAGAACTCAGGTTTCGCCTGTATGGCATGGTTGCCGTCGGCATCGCGATGTTGGCCCTCGTCGGGCTACTCAGCACGGTGTTTTACAACGGCATCTCGTCGTTCTCGCAGACATTTATCCAGCTCGATATCTACCTCGACCCGGAAAAGCTGGACAAAACCGGTGAACGCAACGTCGAAGAAATCAGCAAGGTGTCCACATTTGGATACAAACCACTGATTGAACAATCGTTCACGACAGCCTTTGAAAACCCGGAAATCGGGATTGAAGGGGTCTCGGCCAAAACCGCCGGTGAACTGATCTCCGAAGAGGCCTCGGCCGAACTGCGCCGCTATGTTCTGGCAAACCCGGACCAGATCGGCGAGACGATTTCGTTCGACTTCCTCGCCGGGGGCCGCATTGACGGCTATTACAAAGGCCGGGTCACTATGGAATCCGCGGCCATCGACAACAACGTGTCGCCCGAACAACTGCAACTGGCTGACCAGCTCAAGGCGGCTGGGCTGCTGGACACGCGGTTCAACTGGGGCTTCCTGACCAAGGCGGACGCGTCGGAAAACCGGCCCGAGGCTGCAGGGCTGGGCGTGGCGATCCTTGGCTCGCTTTACATGATGATCGTCGTTCTGGTGCTGTCCCTGCCCATCGGGGTGGCGGCGTCGATCTATCTGGAAGAATTTGCGCCGAAAAACTGGTTCACTGACATGATCGAGGTGAACATTGCCAACCTCGCGGCGGTGCCGTCCATCGTGTTCGGGATCCTTGGCCTTGCGCTCTTTATCAACACGGTCGGTTTGCCAAAATCGGCACCGATTGTGGGGGGGCTGGTGCTGACGCTCATGACCTTGCCGACAATCATCATCGCCACGCGGGCCTCGCTCAAATCCGTGCCTCCATCCATCCGGGATGCGGCACTGGGGGTGGGCGCGTCCAAGATGCAGGCGGTTTTGCACCACGTCTTGCCGCTGGCGATGCCGGGTATCCTGACGGGCACGATCATCGGTTTGGCACAGGCGCTCGGTGAATCCGCGCCACTCCTCTTGATCGGCATGGTGGCCTTTGTCCGCGAATTCCCCGATGCGCCGCCCGAAGGGTTGTTTGACCCGGCCGCCGCCTTGCCGGTGCAGGTCTACAACTGGACCCAACGTGCCGACCCTGCGTTCGTCGAACGGGCGTCGGGTGCCATCATCGTGTTGCTTGCGTTCCTGCTGTTCATGAACGCCATAGCCATCATCCTGCGCCGCCGGTTCGAGCGTCGGTGGTAATAGGGAAGGGACCAAAAATGAACGATATGCGGCTTATAGACAGAGCGGTGGACATGAAAGATACAAAAATTACGGCCCGCGACGTGCAGGTTTATTACGGTGACACCCACGCGATCAAATCGGTCAATGTGGACATCGCCGACAAGACCGTGACGGCCTTCATTGGCCCCTCGGGCTGTGGGAAATCCACATTCCTGCGGTGCCTGAACCGGATGAACGACACCATCGACATCTGCCGCGTCGAAGGGTCGATCCAGATCGACGGCGACGACATCTATGACAAGCGGGTGGACCCGGTCCAACTGCGGGCCAAGGTCGGGATGGTGTTCCAGAAGCCCAACCCGTTCCCCAAATCCATCTATGACAACGTGGCCTACGGCCCCCGCATCCACGGGCTGGCCCGGTCCAAGACGGATCTGGACGAAATCGTGGAACGGGCACTGCGGCGCGGGGCCATCTGGGACGAGGTCAAGGACCGGCTCCAATCGCCCGGCACCGGCCTGTCGGGTGGTCAGCAGCAGCGGTTGTGCATCGCACGCGCCGTTGCCACCGAACCCGAAGTGTTGCTGATGGACGAACCCTGTTCGGCGCTCGACCCCATCGCCACCGCTCAGGTCGAGGAATTGATCGACGAACTGCGTCAAAGCTATTCGGTGGTCATCGTGACCCACTCGATGCAACAAGCGGCCCGCGTCAGCCAGAAAACCGCGTTCTTCCATCTGGGAAGCCTCGTGGAATTCGGCGAAACCGGAAAGATTTTCACCAACCCCGAAGACCCCCGCACGGAAAGCTATATTTCCGGCCGGATCGGGTAAGGAGCACCAAACCATGGGCGAACAACACATCGCATCGGCCTACGATCGCGATCTCGAGGCCATTCAGGCGCTCGTGGTCAAAATGGGTGGCATCGTCGAGGCCGCAATCCTTGACGGGGCCGTCTCGCTGGAAACCCGCGACGTTGAACTGGCGGAAAAAGTGCGCGAAGGCGACAAGGCCGTGGACCTGCTGGAACAGCGGATCAACGAAGAGGCGGCGCGCACGATTGCTCTGCGCGCGCCGGTGTCCAAGGATTTGCGGACGATCTTGACCGTGCTGCGTATCGCCGCCAGCCTTGAGCGGGTCGGCGACTATGCCAAGAACATGGCCAAACGGACCTCGGTTCTGGCGGAAATGAAGCCGATCGTGGGACCGGACGCCGCCTTGCGCCGGATGGCCCGCGAAGTGCAGGGGATGCTCAAGGACACGCTGGACGCCTTTATCCACCGCAACGCCGAACTGGCCGAGGATGTGCGCCAGCGCGACCACGATGTGGACCAGATGTATAACGCGCTGTTCCGGGAATTCCTGACCTTCATGCTCGAGGATCCGCGCAACATCACGGCTTGTATGCACCTGCACTTTATCGCCAAAAACATCGAACGGATGGGCGATCTTGTGACCAATATGGCCGAACAGGTGATCTACCTTGAAACCGGCGAAATGCCCGAAGAGGCACGGCGCAAGGGTGACACCACGTCCTATTCCACCGGGATCGAATAATTCATGAATATGCCTGCACCGCACATCCTCGTGGTGGATGACGAAGCCGCCCAACGCGAGGTTCTGACCTACAACCTGACCGCCGAAGGTTTTCGCACGTCGCAGGCTTCCAACGGCGAAGAGGCCCTGTTGATCGTGGGCGAGGACCAGCCGGATGTGATCGTGCTGGATTGGATGATGCCCAACGTGTCGGGGATCGAGGTATGCCGCCAGTTGAAAACGCGGCCAGAAACCCGGTCTATCCCGATCATCATGCTGTCGGCGCGCAGCGAGGAAGTGGACCGCGTGCGCGGCCTTGAAACCGGGGCGGATGACTATGTGGTCAAACCCTATTCGGTGACCGAACTTCTGGCGCGGGTGCGGTCGCAACTGCGCCGGGTGCGGCCCTCCACCGTGGGGCAGATCCTTGCGTTCGAGGATATCACGCTCGACAGCGACAGCCACCGCGTGGCGCGCGGCGAACAGCCCGTGAAACTGGGCCCGACCGAGTTTCGCCTGCTGTCCACCCTGATGGAAAAACCGGGCCGGGTCTGGTCGCGGGACCAATTGCTGGACCGGGTCTGGGGGCGCGACATCTACGTCGATACGCGCACGGTTGACGTGCATGTGGGCCGCCTGCGCAAGGCGCTCACGGTGCATGGCGGCAGCGATCCGGTGCGGACGGTGCGCGGGGCAGGGTATTCGCTCGGCTGAACGGCCTACTCGATGAACACCAACCGGCCCACGGTGTTTCCGGCACCCTCGGGTCCGGCACAGTTCATGTCATACAGATTGCTGTCCTGTATCAACTCGGCACCGCCCACCACGACGGACGTCTTGTTGGATTGCGGGCGGCAATAGCCCTTGTTCACACCAGATTTGACGCCGCCCAGACTACCGGGTTCGTCGCCTGTCACCTTGTCCGTGCGGCTGTCCATGGTAAACGCCTGTTGCCCGGTAAACTGCACCGATGACACGGTTTTTTGGGACCAATCCAGCTTTGACACGATCATATAAGGGATCGGGACCACGGCGTTGCCCACCGGCGTCTTGCACACATCCGGGGCAAGACAGGTGATGACGGCTTGTTTTCCACTGTTTCGGGCGGCTGAATGCATGGTCTATCCCCGGATAATGTCGGTGTTACGCCACTGGTCACGATTGGTCAGAACTACCCGCCACAACAGCGTGATGGTGACGGCACCGTCGTCGATCCGGTCAATGTCCAGATCAATGGTGTCCAGCAGCATGGGAACCGTGTCGGCAGCAGGATCGGTCAGCGACCGAACCGCCAGCTGGGCGGCGGGCAACCGGATTTCCACGGTGGGCGATGCATGCGACACGCCGGTCAGAACTATCGCCTCGCCACCGATCAACCCATGGGCGATCTGCAACCGGGGATGGGCGCAATTCCAAAACCCAAGATCGTAATCGCGGGGCATCCGGGGGTGGCGGTCGCGCGCCCATGTGGCGTCAAAGGTGCCCGCGCGGGCGCGACGGGGCAACCACGCCTTTGGCATAGGCATCGTTCCATGAACGGCCATGGGGGCGAACGGTCGGGCATCCATAAACTCGGCCAGCAATCCGATTTGCGGGGCAGGGAACATGTCACGGCCCTTTGCGGCGTCTTCGGTCATATATCCTGTGCCGGCCGGGTTCTGCTCGAAATAGGTGGTGACGTCGCCCACCGTGCAGGCCCCACCATAGGCAAGCGCATAGGTCAACGGGACCGCGGCCACCTTGTCCGGGGCGGACAGGCTCCAGCGGCGCAGGCCGTGGGTCCAAACAGCAGGGCCACGCACCTGAAACCCATATGTGACAATATCGGCAATAGACACGGTCACGGGCCAGTCGCGCATCGGATCGGCCTTGGGCGACCGGGCATGGCCGCGCACGATGACATCGGTCTTGGGCTTTGCGGGGGCGATGTCCTGTTCGTGCAACAGCGGCGACGTGGCAGGATCACCGGAAAACACATCAACAAGCGCCAGAGGGTCCGGCACCGGACGGGCGCGACACTGGCCATCGGCCGTCAAATCAAACTGGGCCTTGGCCACCACCACACCAACTTCGGTATCGTCGGTGTGCCAATGGGAAAATCCCATATGCGCAAGGGGAAGGGTGGTTGTGATCTTCATGCCTGCAAACCGATGACGTTCATGAAACACCCACAACACTGTGGCATAAACCTATGATTGAACGGGCAGATTGTAAACGCCGATGGCTGGCACCGGGCAAAAGTAATAATGCGCATAATCAGTATTATGTTAAATAGACACGAACCAAACCCAACCCACAAAGACTTTTTGCCAAATGGTCAAGGATTTGCAATGCTTGGCGCGCAGCCTCACTTGTCAGGATATCCCGTGGCCCCGTTGACCGCACACCTTGCCGCTTTGACCAATGCACAGTCGGTGGAAACCCTCTGGACGCTGCATACGGCGCATATGGCAGGTTTTGGCTTTGACCGTTTGATCTACGGGTTCACGCGGTATCGGACGTCCAGTTCGCTGGGCGATCCACAGGATTGGGTTATCCTGACCACGCACGATCCTGAATACATGCGACAATTTCTGGACGAAGGGTTGTATTGGCACGCACCCATGGTCCGCTGGGCGCTGGAAAACGACGGCGCGTGTTCGTGGCGCTGGATGGAGGATATGGCGCGCGCCACCGATCTTGCGCCATCTGAACGACGTGTCGCGGAATTCAACCTCAAGATGGGCGTGACAGCGGGCTACACGGTCAGTTTCCGGTCGGTATCGGCGCGGTCCAAAGGGGCCATCGCGCTGACGGGCAAACCGGGGATGACGCAGGACGCGGTGGAACAGGTCTGGGTGCAGCATGGCGAAGATATCATCGTCGCCAACAACGTGTTTCACCTGAAATTGCTGACCCTGCCCTACTCTGGCGCGCGGCACCTGACCAACCGCCAGCGTGAGGTGCTGCAATGGGTCGGCGACGGCAAAACCACGCAAGACATCGCCCTTTTGATGGGTCTGACGGCGGCCACGATCGAAAAACACCTGCGGCTGGCGCGGGACGCGCTCGACGTGGAAACCACCGCCCAAGCCGTTCTAAAGGCTGCATTTTATAACCAGATGTTCATTCTGGACGTCTGACGGTTAAGGCTGCCGCCTGCAACAATCACAAATGTGACGTAAGGGGAAACCTAATATCCTGTCGTCAGGGTCGGGTATACCTGACTTTCATGACGCGGCGTCATTTGGCACTCTGACCATGTTCCGTGAGTGGTGGCCTAGGGCCAGGGAACAGCGGATCGGAACCCCTGCGATTACAGGGCCCTTCCGGACCGACCGGGAAACCGGACGCTGGTTCTGTCCGGGTTTGTCCCGGGTGGGCCAGCACCCAAATCGGTGCGCATGTCCTCATCCCATCCCCGGAGGCGCATTGATCGCGCGGCGCTGCGTTCTCCCGATGCAGCGCCGCCATTTGGGCGGCATCCGCACAAACAAAAACCGGCCGCACATTTCTGCACGACCGGCTTATTTTTTGTGAAACCAGTGGCTTACGCCTTGGCGTTCATCTTGGCGACTTCTTCGGCAAAGTTCTCGGTGCCTTTTTCGATGCCTTCGCCGACTTCCAACCGGACGAACCCTGTGATGGTGACGCCAGCGGCTTGGGCGGCTGCCTCCACGGTCAGGTCAGGGTTCACAACGAACGCCTGCCCCATCAGGGTCGACTCGGCGATGAACTTTTTCATCCGGCCGGGGATGACGTTGTTCTGAATGACGGCTTCGGGCTTGGGCTTGGCGGCGGTGGCGTTTTCTTCTAGCGCCTTGGCGGTTTGCACGGCCAATTCCTTGGCGACAAACTCCGGGTCCATCTCGGCTTCGGACAATGCGGCCGGGTTGGTCGAGGCGATGTGCATCGCCACCTGACGGCCAAACACGTCATCGGTGCCGGTCATGGCGACCAGAACACCGATCTTGCCCATTCCATCCACGGCCTTGTTGTGGACATAGGTCACGACGGTTTCACCGCTGATCGCGGCCATCCTGCGCACGCTCATGTTTTCACCAATGACGGCGACGGTTTCGGCGACAGCGGTTTCCACCGTCTTGCCGTTCAGATCGGCAGCGCGCAAGGCGTCCACATCCGAAACGGTCAAGGCGACGGTGGCGATGTTGGCAACCAGTTTCTGGAAATCAGCGTTCTTGGCGACAAAGTCGGTCTCGGAATTCACCTCGACAGCAACCCCTTTGCCCCCGACCACGGCGACGGCAACAAGGCCCTCGGCAGTGGTGCGGCCGGATTTGTTGGCGGCCTTGGCCAGACCCTTGGTGCGCAGCCAATCCACGGCGGCATCCATGTTGCCATCGGTTTCGGTCAACGCCTTCTTGACGTCCATCATGCCTGCGCCGGTCAATTCGCGCAGTTCTTTCACCATGCTCGCGGTGACGGTCATATCGTGTCTCCTCGGATAAAACGGGGTCCCCGGCGGACGTATCGCCGCCGGGTCACAGATTTGCGACGAACCGGGCGATCAGCGCGCCGCGATTTCCTCGGCGAGTGCTTCTTCAGCGAACTCTTCCATGGCGCCCATGTCCACGCCCGCTTTGGTCAGCTGGGTGTTCATGCCGTCAAGGGCAGCGCGGGCCGCCAGATCGCAATACAGCGAAATCGCGCGGGCCGCATCGTCGTTTCCGGGGATAACATAGGTCACGCCAGCGGGGGAACAGTTGGTGTCAACGACGCCCACAACCGGAATGCCCAATTTGTTGGCTTCCAGAATGGCGAGGTCTTCTTTGCCCACATCAATGATGAAAATCAGGTCCGGCACGCCGCCCATTTCGCGGATCCCGCCAAGGGATGCCTGCAATTTGGTCTGTTCACGTTCCATGCCCAGACGCTCTTTCTTGGTCAGGCCTTCAAACCCGCGCTCGGCGGCTTCGTCGATCTGCTTGAGCCGGGCAATGGACTGCGACACGGTCTGCCAGTTGGTGAGCGTGCCACCCAGCCAGCGGTGGTTCATGTAGAACTGCGCGGACTTTTCGGCGGCGTCCGCAATGGCCTTTTGGGCCTGACGCTTGGTGCCCACGAACAGGATGCGGCCACCCTTGGCCACGGTGTCGCGGATCGCCTGCAACGCCTGGTCCAGCAGGGGAACGGTCTGGGTGAGGTCAAGAATGTGGATCCCGTTGCGCGATCCGTAGATGTAGGGACCCATCTTGGGGTTCCAACGGGCGGTCTGGTGACCAAAGTGAACGCCGGCCTCAAGCAGCAGGCGCATGGAGAACTCGGGAAGAGCCATGTCGTTTCCTTTTCCGGTTTTGCCTCAGCGGGGGTATCAGGCGTGTGCCCAACCGGTGGACCCTGATGGGATGTCTCCCCATAGGACCCGCCCCCGCCTGCGGGATTAAGTGGGGGTCGCTTATGCCGCCCTGCCCCGCAATGCAAGGGCAAAAGTGGCTAGAGGAACACGCGCTCGATGACCCAATAGGTGGCCGCCAGCGCAATCAGCACCGAGGCCGGCATCGACACCACCTCGCGGTAGCTGCCCACGCGGCCTACAACCGCGCCCACGGCGGAAAACCCCAGCAAGATCCCGATGATGCCCAACAACGGCAACAACGACGCGCGCAACTCGTCCTCGACCCCGGCCAGCGGAATGGCCAGCGCCATGACCGCAATCATTGCCAGCAGATAGACGGCGGCGGTCGCGCGGCTGGCAACGCCGGTGCGGCCCAGATCAATGGCCTTGTAAACACAAATGAACGCGACAGCGATCACGGCCAGCTGGCCAAACTCCACCCCCACATTGAACCCGATCAAGGCGGGCACGAATGCGTTTTCAGGCAATCCGAATTCGGCAAGAACCGATGCAAACCCCAACCCGTGCAACAGGCCAAAGCCAAAGATGACGAACGGACGCCAGCGGGACAACCCATCGGTAAAGATGTTCTCGAACGCGACATACACAATGGACAAGGCAATCAGGGGTTCCACGATCGACCCCGGCACGCTGACCCACCCCAACCCGGCCAGCGCAAGGGTGATGGTATGGGCAAGGGTGAATGCGGACACCTGCCACAACAGCGGGCGCATCCGAGTGGACAAGAAAAAAAGGCCCAGAACAAACAGGATATGATCCAGACCCAAGGGCACGATGTGGTCAAACCCGACCGGGATATAGGCCAGAAACGTGGCCCACTGGCCCAACTGACCGCCTCCGGACAGGGCAATGGGGTCGCTCACGGCCCCCGCCTCCAGATACCCCGTATAGGGGTCCTCAACACCCTGTTGCCGCAGCACCAGCGTGCCATAGGCCGCGGCCCAGCCCACCGTGACGGTTTGCGCCCCGTCCGGCAGCGTGGCGCTGAACCGCAAGACGGACGGGCGGGTCACCTCGACATCGCCCACCTCTGGCACATCGACGCTGTCCAATGTCAGGGGCAACGGGGCACCATCGGCGACCACGGCGATCCGGTCGGCAATCAAGGGCCAATCGGCGGTGAACTCGGCGCTCAGGGCGGCACCGTCCATCGCGCGCAACTGGTCATAGCTGGCGGCCTGCGGGGCATCATTGGTGTCCGACACGGCAGACAGGTCAATTCCCGCCACCACGCCTTCAAGGTTCAGGGTAATGACAAACGCCACCGTGTCGCCCGTCACCGTCATATCGGCAATCGCAGGGACCACTTCATGGGCCATGGCGGTTGACGGAACCGTGACAAACAGGCCAACCATGCTTGACAACAGCGCGGCACAGGCCACCCTTGTGGCGCGTTCAAAGGATATCATCATGCGTCTGTCGTCCCTGCTTTTTTCAATTGCCATTTTGCCCGTGGCGTCTGTTACGGCCGCACACGAATTGTGGATCGAACCCGAAGCATATCAAGTCGCGGCGGAAGGTAGACTGGTGGGCGACATTGTCAACGGACAGAACTTTGACGGGATCACCCTTGCGTATATCCCGCAGCGGATCGTGAATTACGTCGTGTTTTCGGGCCGGGCATCGGCCCCGGTGGACATGCGGGCGGGCGACACGCCCGGCCTCAACGCGCCCCCGGTGGCCGAGGGGCTGAACATCGTGGCCTATCAATCCACCGTGACAACGGTCGATTACGCGACTTGGGACAAATTCGCGAGCTTTGTGGAACACAAGGATCTGGGCATCACGCTCGAACAACATCTGGCCAAAGGCTATCCGCAGGACAACTTTGCCGAGGCCTACAGCCGGTTTTCCAAAACCCTGATCGGGGTGGGCAACGGGGCCGGGTCGGACAAACGGACCGGGCTGGAAACCGAATTTGTGGCGCTGACCAATCCCTATACGGACGATGTATCGGCGGGGATGCAGGTGCAATTGTTCTACCAACGGTTCGCGCGGCCAGATACGCAGGTCGAGGTTTTCGACAAGGCCCCCGATGGCACGGTGACCATCACCCTCACCCGGACCGACGCCCAAGGGATCGCAACCATCCCGGTGACGCCGGGCCACAGTTATATGCTGGATGCCATCGTGATCCGCGACCCCTCGCCAGACCTTGTGACGGCACTGGGCGGGGTGTGGGAAACGCTTTGGGCCAATTTGACTTTCGCGGTGCCTGCACAATAGCCCCGCACAATAGCACTGTGCCAGCCCCGCACAATAGCACTGTGCCTGTGACCCCTTGCAACTCCGGCATTGACGCCCCTGCCCCGTCGGGCCATCACACGGGCCATGACACATCCCGCTGCCTCCTCGCCTGATATCCTGTGCATTGGTTCCGTCCTGTGGGACATCATCGGGCGGGCACCGTCGGCGATGAAACTCGGTGCCGATGTGCCCGGCCGGATCACGCGGCTGCCGGGCGGTGTGGCGATGAACATCGCCATGACCCTGCGGCGGTTCGGCCTGACCCCTGCGATCCTCACAGCTATCGGGCGGGACGCCGAAGGCACCGATCTTCTGGCCGAGGCCGGGCGGATGGGTCTGGTCACAGACTACGCCTATGTGTCCGATGACCTGCCCACCGATGTCTATATGGCCGTTGAGGGGGCGAATGGCCTTATCGCGGCCATCGCGGATGCCCATTCGCTGGAACAGGCCGGAGACAAGATCCTGCGCCCGCTCGAAGACGGGCGGCTGGGATCGGCGGCGGCCCCCTATTCCGGCACCGTGGCGCTGGACGGCAACTTGACCACGGACCTTCTGGCGCGCATCGCGGCGTGGC
>JBGSIZ010000059.1:0-2465 GCA_041742255.1 Marivivens sp.
GATCATCGTGGACACCTACGGCGGGGCGGCCCCGCACGGCGGCGGCGCGTTTTCGGGCAAGGATCCGACCAAGGTGGACCGTTCGGCTGCCTATGCGGCCCGCTATCTGGCCAAGAATGTGGTGGCGGCGGGCCTTGCGGACCGCTGCACTATCCAGCTCAGCTATGCCATTGGCGTGGCGCGGCCCCTGTCGATCTACGCCGACACGCACGGCACGTCACAGGTGGACCCGGCAGCCATCGAACGGGCGATTGACCAGTGCATGGACCTGACCCCGCGCGGCATCCGCACCCATCTGCAACTGAACCGGGCGATCTATTCGCGCACGGCGGCCTATGGCCACTTTGGCCGGGCACCCGAATCTGATGGCGGGTTCAGCTGGGAACTGACCGATCTGGCGGAAAAACTGAAACGGGCGGTCTGAACCGGTCCCGAACGCAGCAGCCCCGGCCATGTTTGGCTGGGGCTACTTGTCGGCACTCGCGAACAATGCGGGCAGAAACACCTCGAACTGGCCAACCTCCTCGATGTTGTGGGCGATCCATGCGCGGCCCATGTCATGGGCAAACAATCGGGGCAGCACCACACGGTTGATCGGGCGGGCGACCCCCGGCGCACTGGCCCCAACCTCCAGCACTGAATCGTATTGCGTGGCCCCGCCAAGGTCAGTGAACCGATGCGACAACAGGGTGAACCGCAGACCGGCGCGCCGCCCCTCCAACGTGATCCCGGTGGTATCCAGCGTCAGAACACGGTCCTGCACATCCACCTTGTAGCGCGGATTGGCCTGAAACGCTTCCACGATGCGAAACACGGCGCCCGGCCCGACAGTGCCGTCAGACGCCGGGCGAACCAGTGCCCAGTGGATGTGATCGCGCGGGTGCCAAACCAGATAGCGGGGCACAACCTGCCCCTGCCAATGCATCGTGCCGCCAATGTTGCGAAACCACCAATCCAGCATCACGGGCGCAACCCCGCGCAACGGCGCGTGCCGGATCGTCATGCGCAGGCGTCCATCGTGCAGGGTTTCGATGGCCCACGCGGCACTCTCGGGCGGGCGGCCGTGCCAGGCGGGATCAAGCGCCATTGTGTCCCCCTTTGGTGCCGACTGGCCCATCTGGGCCTCACGCTACGCGCGCTCACAGGATGCGGCAACGGTTTCGGTCGCGTGTCGCTGGGCATCTGTTTGACTGTCCTCCCAAAACGGTGACACTGCGGCGAACCCGATTTGCCGCAGGAGCCGCCCATGTCATCCGCAACCGTTCGTCTTGGGGTCGATATTGGCGGGACGTTCACCGATGTCGTGCTGGAAACCCCGGCTGGGTCGTTTTCAACCAAGGTGCTGACCACCTATGCCGCACCTGAGGCCGCGATCATCGAGGGCATGCATCAGGTCTGTGCCAAGGCGGGCGTGGCCCCCGGCGACATCGGTCAGATCATCCACGGGACCACGCTCGCCACCAATGCGCTGATCGAACGGCGGGGGGCGAAAACCGCGCTTATCACGACCGAAGGGTTTCGGGACGTGATCGAAATGCGGACCGAGAGCCGGTTTGAACAATACGACCTGAACCTGACCCTGCCGGACCCGCTATTGCCCCGGCAGCGGCGCTATACGGTGGCGGAACGGGTCGATGCGCGGGGGGCCGTCCTGATCCCGCTGGACGAAGACGGCGCGGCGAACGTCGCGGACCAAATCGCGCAGGCAGGCTATGACAGCGTGGCAATCGGCCTCATTCATTCCTACCTCAACCCCGCCCACGAACGCCGCATCCGGGATATCCTGCTGGACCGGTTGCCCGGTATCTCGGTGTCGATTTCTTCCGAGGTGTCGCCGCAAATGCGGGAATACGAACGGTTCAACACCGTCGTGGCCAATGCCTATATCAAACCTCTGATGGCGTCCTATCTGGGTCGGCTCGAGGATCGTTTGCACACGGAAGGCGTGCGGTGCCGGATATTCCTGATGCATTCGGGCGGCGGGATCATCAGCCTTGAAAATGCAGCGCAATTCCCCGTGCGTCTGGTCGAAAGTGGCCCGGCCGGGGGGGCGGTGTTCGCCGCCCACATCGCCGCCCGCTACGGTCTGGACAAGGTTTTGTCGTTCGACATGGGGGGCACCACCGCCAAAATCTGCCTGATCCGGGACCAGACCCCGAAAACCTCGCGCGTGTTCGAGGTCGCCCGCACCTATCGGTTCAAAAAGGGGTCGGGAATGCCCATTTCGATCCCGGTGATCGACATGGTGGAAATCGGGGCAGGCGGGGGCAGTCTGGCCCACATCGACGCGATGCGCCAAATCCGGGTCGGCCCGGAAAGTGCAGGATCCGAACCGGGGCCTGCCTGCTATGGCCGGGGCGGCACGCGGCCCGCCGTCACCGATGCCGACCTTGTGCTGGGCAAACTGGACGCGGCCAATTTCGCGGGCGGGTCGATCCCGCTGCACACGGACGCCGCCGAAACGG
>JBGSIZ010000060.1:0-19456 GCA_041742255.1 Marivivens sp.
CTGATCCGCGCGGTCTGGGGCCGCCAAAGTCCCGCGATGCATCGCAGCACCGTCGTCTTGCCTGATCCGGACTGCCCGACCAGCGCCAGCACTTCGCCCGGTTCCACCCGGAACGCCACATCCAGCGGAATGGGGGCATCCGCGCGCGCCATCACCGACAGCGCGTTCAACCGGGCCTCCGCCCGATGCGGGCCGACAGCATGTAGGTGACCGTGATGGTGACCAGACTGATCGCGACCAAGGTGGCGGACATGATCGCCGCGCCGTTCATGTCGAACCCCTGCACCCGGTCATAGATGGAAATGGCGATGGTTTTGGTTTCCCCGGGGATCGCGCCACCAATCATCAGGATCACGCCGAATTCGCCCAAGGTATGGGCAAACACCAGCACCATCGCGGTCAGAACACCGGGCCACGCCAGCGGCAATTCCACCTTCCACAACGACGCCCACGGTGACAGGCCGCAACAGGCGGCGGCCTCGCGCACCGGGACTGGCACCGCCTCGAACCCACGCTGGGCAGGCTGGATCGCGAATGGCAGATTGAACAGGACCGACGCGACCAAAAGCCCCTCGAACGTGAACACCAACGGCTGACCAAATGTCGCTTGCCAGAACTCCCCAATGGGTGATCCCCGGCCCAAGGCGACCAGCATGTAAAACCCGAACACCGTCGGGGGCAGCACAAGGGGTAGCATCACGATCGCCTCGACCAGCCCTTTGGCCCGAAAGGGACGATAGGCGAGGAACCGACCCGCCAGAATGGACAACGGCAGCAGAATGATGACCGTCAATCCGGCCAGTCGCAGCGACAGAAACAGGGCGGTCCAATCCATCGCGGTTTCAGGGTCCTTCTGGGGGCACAAAGCCGTAGGTGGCCAATATCGCGCGGGCCTCCTCGGATTGCAGATAGCGGTAGAAGTCCTCGGCGACGGGGCCTGCCGTGTTCAGCAGCACCATACGCTGCAACAAGGGCGCATGCCACTCTGCGGGGATCAGGGCAAAATCCCCCATCCCCGCCACCTGCGGGGCCAGAGCGAAAGAATAGGCGATGATGCCGCCATCGGCATTGCCAGAAAGGGCAAAGGCGGCGGCTTGGCTCACGTTTTCGCCAAGGATCAGATGCGGCTGGATAGTGTCCCACAGCCCGCGATGGGTCAGCACCTCTTGGGCGCGCTGGCCGTAGGGGGCATGTTCGGGGTTGGCGATGGCGAATTTGCCCAGCGTGCCCGCGTCGATCATCGCGGCCAGATCGTCCAGCGCGGCATCAGGGCGCAAGAGAGACCCAGCGGGCACCGTGACCACCAAACGCCCTTGGGCATACAACAGTCCCGCGTCGCGGGTGAATCCATCTGCGTGCAAATCGGCGACGAATGTTTCATCCGCTGCCATGAACATCTGAAACGGGGCGCCATTGCGGATTTGCGTGGCAAGGATACCGGTGGACCCTGTTGCCAACACCACCTCTTGGCCCGTTTCCGCCCTGAACGCGGCCACGATGTCCGCCATGGCGAATTGCAGGTCGGACGCGGCGGCGACGACGGGGGGGGCGTCCTGTGCCATCACGGCCCCGCCAAGGCCGAGGGCGGCAACAAGTCCAAGCCAGACAGGACGGGCAAAGGTAACGGGCATCAAGGGGTCCCAGTGATGGTGATCGGGCCCCATAACGGCGGGAAAACCGACAGGACACAAGCGCTATGTTCCCGTGGCCACCTTGGCCCGGTCGCCCCCAAAAGGTGAAACGCCGTCATTGGCCCCGGTGTTGGGTGCACGATTGGGTGTCCGATTGGGCGTCGGGGCTCAACGGCTGCGCCGGGTATCTTGCCATGTTTGCCGGGTGACTGCCCATGTCACGGGATCACTGTTTTCGCGCAATCGTGCCCGACAGGTCCAGCGCCCCCGCTAGTGTGTTGTAAATGGTGCCATATTTTTGCAGGTTGCGATGCAACAGGTCCAACCGGGCGTCGGTTTCATCGGTGTCCACGGTGATATCATACCGGATGGAGATCATCTTGGGCGGGCTGTCCTGCCGGATGCCGTGCAGGGCGACCTCGATCGTGCGCAGATCGAAATCCAGCATCGGCATGACCCGTTCGGCACCTTTCAGGATGCAGGCGGCAAGGCTGGCCAGCAGCATCTCGGCGGGGTTGAACGCATCCGTGCGTCCGGCCATATCGGTATCAAGCGTCAGGGTGGCGGCCTTGGTGGTGGCGGTTGACCCGTGGCTGTCGATGCGGCGGGCGCTCACATGGTATTCCAACATCGTCTGCCTTCCTCTGGGTCCGGGACCATCGCGATGGGCCCTCTTTGCCTTATGCCCGGTTCGATGCCCCCAGACCACGGAAAACAGACCTTGCGGCGTCATAGACGGGGCCGTGGGTGTCCTGCAGGATCGCCAACCGGTCAAAGCGGTCCGGGTCGCGGGCCACCGCGTCGCGCAATGCAGCCCCAAAGGCCATGCGCAGTTCGGTCCCGATGTTGAATTTGCAGATGTTGGACCCCGCCGCCAGTGTGGCGCGCTGGGCCACGGGCACGCCCGACCCGCCATGAATGACCAATGGCACATCGGTCATGGCCTCGATCGCGCGGATGCGGGACAGGTCCAGACCGCCACCCGGGCCGGTTTGCAAATGCACATTGCCCACCGAAACGGCCATGGCGTCCACCCCGGTTTGCCGGGCGAAAATAGCAGCTTGGGCAGGGTCGGTTCCGGTCGATGCGGCCCCATGGGCATAGCCCACAACGCCAATCTCGCCTTCGCAGGACGCGCCTGCGGCATGGGCCATGGCGACCACCTCTGCCGTCTGCGCGATGTTCTGATCCAGCGGCAAGGCGGACCCGTCAAACATCACCGACGTAAACCCGGCCTGCAACGCGGCGCGACAGTCGGCAACCGAATACCCGTGGTCCAGATGGGCCACGACCGGCACATCGACACTGTCGGCCAGATACCGGAACATTGCGCCCAGCACGGGCAGGGGGGTATGCGCGCGGCACCCCGGCCCGGCCTGCAGGATGACCGGGGCGCGTTCGGCCTGCGCGGCCATGACATAGGCGCGCATATCCTCCCACCCCAGACACACCAGACCGGGCACGGCATAGCCCCCCGCCAGCGCCGGGCGCAGCACGTCGGCGAGGGTGACAAGGGTCATTTGAACTTGGCCACCATGTCCATGATGCCGGGGATGGTGTGAAGTTGCGCGGCATGGGTTGGCTGGAAATACTGTTTCAGGCTGCGCTGGCTCTGGCCGCCCAGAATGGTGAAATAATACATCTCGTATCCGGGCAGAACACAGCAGGGGTGATAGCCGGTGTCGATCAGAACGGTGGACCGGTTCATGATGTGATAGGCGTCACCGGGTTCATTATCGACCCGCTGCAACATTTGCAGGCCGGACCCATAATCCGGACGAAACCGGAAATTGTAACATTCATCATGCCGGGTTTCGTCCGGCAATCGGTCCGTGTCGTGCTTGTGGCTGGGAAATCCGGACCAGCCGCCCGCACCCACGGTGAATAATTCGCTGACCAACAGGCGACCCACCCGGTCGTGATAGGCGGCACCCAGGATATGCTTGATCTTGCGGTGGGTCTTGGTGTCGTCCGACCCGTATTGCACCCGGTCAATGTCATTGGCGCGCACCGCAAACGGGCGCAAGGTGTCGGCAAACTGCGCCCCGGCAACAAAGGTTTCGGTATCGGTCCGCGCCGTGATGCGGGCACCGGCACTGCTGGGGACATAGACGCCTTCGGGTTCGCCGTCCCAGACATCCACGCCACGGTGGCCAATCCCGTCAAACGTGTCGCCCATGGTTTCAACCGTGACCGTGCCGGTGGCCGGCACCACGCAGGTTTCATAACCGGGGGTGCGATAGTCAAACGTCTCGCCTGCCTTAAGACGCAGGATGTTGAAATATACCAGCGGCACGCGGGCATCATTCATGTCAACGATGGCACGGTTCTGGTTTTCATGGGGGGCAATATGCATGGGCTGTCCTTCAGACAGGGGCGGCGGTTGGTCCGGGATGGGTGGCAAGAAATTCGTCCAGTTCGGCGGGTGTGGGCATCGCGGGGGCACAACCGACGCGGGCCACAACCATTGCCGCCGCCGCAGACCCGCGCAGCACACACTCGGGCAGGGGGCGGCGGTCGGCCATGGCCGCAACGAATGTCCCAAGGAAACTGTCTCCGGCTCCGGTCGGCTTCAACGCGGCTGTGGGATAGATTCCGGTGGCAAATTCCCCCTGCGCCGTGATCGTGATGGCACCCAATTCGCCGCGTTTGTAGACCACAACCTGTGCGGTCAGCGCCAAGTTTCGCGCGCAATCCAGACCGCGGGCATAATCGCCCGCCATGAACCCGAATTCCACGTCATTGCCGACAATCACATCGCACATGGCCCCGGCGCGGGAATACACCTGTGCGGCCACCGCCACCGACGGCCACGAATAGGGGCGGTAATCAATGTCAAAGATCAGCGGCAAACCAGTGGCCCGCGCCAGTTCAAACGCCCGGAACGCAGCCGTGCGGGATGGTTCGGCGGCCAAGACGGTGCCAGTGGTGATGACTGCGGAATAGTCCGTGAAATCCACCGCCTCGACATCGGCCATGGTCATTTCGAAATCGGCGGCCCCGTTGCGGTAGATCACCGATTGACAGTCCACCGCCCGCGTTTCCACCACGGCCAAGGAATTGCGCGCCTCGCCGCCCTTTGGGCGGACATGGGTGCGGTCGATGCCGTAATGATCCAGTTGGGCCAGACAGAATCGCCCGACCGCGTCATCTGATACTCGGGTCAACAGGGCAGCCGGGCACCCGGCCCGCGTCAACGCCACGGCGATATTGGCAGACGACCCGCCAAGGCTGGCGGTGAACCGGGTCGCGTCCTCGATCCGGGCGCCCGGCGGATCGGCATACAGATCCATTCCCGCCCGCCCGATCACAAGAATGGGGGCGGTCCCGATCCGGGACAGGGTGGCCGGAGTGCGCTGGGTGTCGGCTGGGGTCATGATGTCTCTGCCGGGATACTGGCCAAACGGGGGGCTTGTGTTGTCTATAGGCTCAGGATAACCATTTTGCAACCGGTTGCAATACTGGGGCAGGACTGGGGCAGGCGAGGGGCCAAAATGACCGACATCGGGATTGGATTGATTGGCGGCGGGTATATGGGCAAGGCGCATGCGGTGGCCTTGTCCGCCGTCGCGGCGGTCTTTGACACGCCCTTGCGCCCCAAGCTTGAGGTTATCGCCGCAGCCAGCCCGGACAGCGCGGAACGCTATCGCGCGGCCTATGGCTTTGCCCGCGCGGCGCGGGACTGGCAGGATCTGGTGGCGGACCCAAAGGTGGAGGCCGTGGTGATCGCCTCGCCCCAGTCAACCCACCGCGCGATTGCGCTGGCGGCGTTTGCGGCGGGCAAACCGGTGTTTTGCGAAAAACCGCTTGGGGCTTCGCTCGACGATGCCCGCGCGATGGTCGCGGCGGCGGATGCGTCCGGCCTGCCCAACATGATCGGCTTCAACTATGTGCGCACCCCCGCCACGCAATTCGTGCGGCGTCTGCTGGCCGATGGGGCGATTGGCACCGTGACATGGTTTCGCTGCGAACATACCGAGGATTTTCTGGCCGACCCGACCCTGCCGGCAACATGGCGGACCAGCGGCCGGGCGAACGGGACCATGGGCGACCTGTCGCCGCACCCGATCAATCTGATGCTGGCGCTGATGGGGGACGTGGCCGAACTGTCGGCGCGGATCGAAACGGTGCATCACAGCCGCCCGTCCGCGACTGGGCCGCTCCCCGTGACCAATGACGACCACGCCCAGATGATGCTGCGCTTTGCCAGCGGGGTCATGGGGCATCTCTATGTCAGCCGCACCGCGACAGGGCGCAAGATGGGCTATGCCTATGAAATCCACGGCACCGCAGGCGCGATCCGGTTCGATCAGGAAGACCAGAACGCGGTGCATCTGTATCAGGCCACAGGTCCGCAAGCGGCGCGCGGGTTCACCCGCATCCTGACCGGACCGGACCATCCCGACTATGCCGCGTTCTGTCAGGGACCGGGTCACGGCACTGGCTATCAGGATCAGATCATCATCGAGGCACGGGATTTTCTGACCGCCATTGCCACCAATCGCCCGGTCTGGCCCACATTCTGGGATGGTCTGGCGGTGGCGCAGATCATTGAAACCGCCTTTGATGCGGCGGCGGATGGCCGGTGGCATCCCGTGCCTCAAACCCCATAATTTTCACCGATAGTCAAAGGAACGTCCGATATGGCAAAATTGAACTGGGGCATGATCGGTGGCGGGATGGGCAGCCAGATTGGGCCAGCGCACCGTCTGGGCGCATTGGCTGACGGTCACTTCACGCTGGCAGCGGGGGCGCTGGATCACCGGCCTGACGCCGGGCGGGACTATGCGCAAAGTCTGGGGGTGGCACCCGACCGGGCCTATGGCGACTGGCAAGAGATGCTGGCGGGGGAACGCACCCGGCCCGACCGCTGCGATCTGGTGACGGTGGCGACCCCCAACGCGTCCCATTTCGAAATCACCAAGGCGTTTCTGGAGGCCGGGTTCAACGTGCTGTGCGAAAAGCCGATGACGCTGACGGTCGAGGAAGGCGAGGAAATCGTGCGGGTGGCGGCCAAAACCGGCAAGATTTGCGCGGTGAACTACTGCTACTCGGCCTATCCGATGGTCCGACAGGCGCGGGCGATGGTCCGGGCGGGCGACATCGGTCGCGTGCGGGTGGTGGTGACCAGCTTCAGCCACGGACACCACGGCGACGCCACGGATGCGGACAATCCGCGGGTGCGCTGGCGGTATGATCCGGCGATGGCAGGGGTGTCGGGGCAATTCGCCGATTGCGGCATCCACGCGCTGCACATGGCCAGTTTCATCTGCGACGACGAGGTGGACCGTCTGTCCGCCGATTTCGCCTCGACCATTTCCAGCCGGGTGCTGGAAGATGACGCGATGGTCAATTTCCGGATGGCGGGGGGCACGGTCGGGCGGCTGTGGACATCGTCTGTGGCGATCGGGCGGCAACACGGGTTCGACATTCAGGTGTTCGGCGAAACGGGCGGGTTCCGCTGGGCGTCGGAACAACCCAACCAGTTGATTTATACGCCTGTGGGTGGCCGCACCCAGATCATCGAAAAGGGCGAAGGCGGGCTTTATGACGACGCCAAACGGCTCAGCCGGGTGTCGATTGCGCATCCCGAAGGGTTCCCCTTGGCGGTTGCAAACATCTATTGCGACCTTGCGGACACGATCCGGGGCACGGCGCGGGACGGTTTGCCAACGGCGGCCGCCGGCTTGCGGTCGATGGCGGCGGTGCATGCGGCGGTGGCCTCGGCTAAGGCAGATGGGGCATGGGTGGACGCGCGCCCGCCGATGTTCCGGTAACGCGGTCGGCTTACCGCAGGGTGCGCCGTTCGATCACCTCGCAGGGAAACATGCGGTTTTCCGCGGGGCGGTCGGGGGTTTCGATCGTGTCCACGACCAATGCGATGGCAGCATCGATAATCGCTGCAATCGGTTGGCGGATGGTGGTCAAACCGATGTTAGGCCACCGGGCCATGTCCATGTCGTTCAGCCCGATCAACCCGACATCGTCGGGCACCGACAGGCCCGCATCCTGAATTGCGGTCAATGCGCCCACGGCCAACAGGTCATCGCCGCAGAAATACGCCTCGGCCGGGGTTTGGGCCGGGGCCTGGGCCAACAGGCGCTGCATTTCGGCGCGTCCGGCGTCAAAACTATAGGCGCTGGCATAGCTGACGCTGGCCACGGCGTCCGGATAGGCGCGCAAGGCGTCCAGAAACCCGGTCGCGCGATCCTGGGTCGATGTGGCGTCCTGCGGTCCACCCAGAAACGCGACACGGCGGTATCCGCGCCGCATCAACGCCTCGGCGGCCATGGCACCACAGGCGATATTGTCGATACCGACCACATGCACCGGCGACGCCGCCCGTGCCCGCCCAAACGCATGAACAACCGGCAGGCCCGCATCCTTGAACGACAGGGCAAAACTGGGCGGCAAGGTGGACGATGCCACGATCACCCCATCCACCGAATATTGCCGCAACATCCGCAGCGATGCGGCGGGATCGGTTGCATCGCTCAGGTTGACCAGCAACGGGCGCAACCCCCGGTCCTGCAAACCTCGGGTGAACAGATCGAACACCGCAAGGATCAGCGGGTTCTGGAAATTGTTGACGATCAACCCGATCATCTTCGTGCGCCCTGTCGTGAGGCTGGAGGCGAGGGCGTTGGGCGCATACCCTAATGCGGCGGCGGCCATTTCCACCTTTGCCCGGGTCTTTGGCGACACCGACGCGCCGTCGGTAAACGTCCGCGACACGGCCGAACGTGACACGCCCGCGCGTTCGGCCACATCCCTCAGGGTCACTGCCATGTCTTGCCCGTCCGTTGTCGTTCGTCCCGGCGCAGCCTATCGGCAAATGACTGGGGACAACAGCAAGGCGGGGCAGATTATTGCAACTGGTTGCAGTTGGGTCCGCGCGTGCCGGGGCGCGTGGCTTGCGGGATCAGTAGAACCCGACCTCGGCCACCTCAATCAAGGCGTCATGGTCGCGCCCATAGGCCACAATCGCCACCGACGCGAGGCTGCCCGGACGGGGCACCGTGCGCAACAACGCGCCCGACGCCGTGAATGTCGCAAACGGCAGGCGGATTTCTGTCCAACGGTCTGTGACATCAAAACCCGCCTGATAATATTGCCACGGCAACACCGTGCCGCCGGTGCGCAGGTGGACGAAATAGCGTTGCGAATTGCCGCGCACGACCAGACGCACGCCGGTTGCGTCCGCTGGGGGTGGGGTGTTCAGGTCCAGCCGCATTTGGATGAACCCGCCCCGGTTGGCCGTGCTGACGCGCCCGGTCATCCGGGCATAGGATTGGTCCTCGTCCGTGGCAAAGGTGACGCCTCCAGTCGATACACCCCCCATCACCTGATCCGTGAAAAACCGCCAACCGGTGTCAGGGTCCATTTCGAAATCCTCGATTGCAGGTGGGGCAGGGCCCGTGTCTTGGTCCGTGTCTTGGGCCGCGACTGGCGACAGCGGACCAGCGGCGACCAAAACGGCCAGCATCATGGTGCGGTTCAGACCAGATTTAACCACCCAACGCATGTCTTTTCGTCCTTTTTCATACCGCCGCGATACCGTCGCAATACCGACGTGAAATGAAGCCCCCTAAACGCCGGCTCCGGCCTCCATCCGCGCCAACCATTTTTCGGCATCGGCCAGCACGGTGTCCCGCTTGTCCTGCGCCATCCGGTCCCATGTGGCATACATCTGCCCCATGCGCGGATTGGCCTTGAACCGGGTCCGGTGACGGTCCAGAAAATGCCAGTATAACAGGTTGAACGGACACGCCCCATCGCCCGTTTTTTGCTTTACTTTATAATGACATGACCCGCAGTAGTCCGACATTTTGTCGATGTAGTTGCCGCTGCTGACATAGGGTTTTGACGCGATGATCCCGCCGTCTGCAAACTGGCTCATGCCTACCACATTCGGGGCCTCGACCCATTCATAGGCATCGGCGTAAACGGCCAGATACCATTCCTGCACCGGCCCCGGATCCAGCCCGGCCAAAAGGGCGAAATTCCCAGTAATCATAAGACGTTGGATGTGATGCGCATAGGCATGTTCGCGGGTTTGGGCCACCGTTTGCGCCACGCAATTCATCCCCGTTTTCGCGCCCCAGAACATTGGCGGCAACGCCCGGTCATGCCCCAACGCATTGCGGGTGACATACTCCGGCCCCTCGCGGAAATAGATGCCTCGCACATATTCCCGCCAGCCGATGATCTGCCGGATGAACCCTTCGACGGCATTCAACGGCGCGCGGCCTTCTTTCCATTCCTTTTCAACGGCTTGACAGACTTCAAGGGGGTCCAAAAGACCGGCATTGAGGGCCATCCCGATGATGGCGTGATATAGAAACGGTCGGCCTTGCAGCATCGCGTCCTGAAAATCGCCAAACTTTGGCAGGCCAAGCGCCAGCCAATGATCGAAATGCGCCCGTGCCTGTGCCGCGTCGGTGGGGAACCAGAACGGGCGAAGATCGCCGAAATTGTCGGGAAAACAACGCTCTACAAGGTCCAGAACCTCGGCTGTGACCGGGTCCGGTTCAAACATCACCGGTCCGGAATAGGTCACCTCAAGAGGGGCAGGCTTGCGGTTGTCATGGTCATAATTCCACTGTCCGCCTGCCGGGTCGTCGCCGTCCATCAACAGGCCAGTATCCCGCCGCATTTCCCGGTAAAAATACTCCATCCGCAAGGACTTACGGTCTGCGGCCCACCCCTCGAACCGCTTGTGGGAACACAGGAAACGGGTGTCCTCCAGCATGGTCAATGGCACCGGACAATCCTGCAACGCCTCGATCAACCGCCATTCGCCGGGTTCGGTGGCAATCACGGCCGTGGCGTCGAATTCCGCCGCCCGGCGCACCAATTCGCCCACGATGCTGCCTGCATTTTCGGGATCGTCCAGCCGGGTGTAGGCCACGCGCCATCCGGCCGCCGTTAATGAGGCCGCGAATTTGCGCATCGCACTGAAACAAAACGCGATTTTCTTGGGGTGGTGCGGGGCATAGGTGGCTTCGGCCATGACTTCGGACATGACAACCACGGCCTTTGCCTTGTCCGCCGCGCGCAAACCCGCAAGGTTCGGGGACAATTGGTCGCCCAAGACCAGAACAAGGGTCACCATGGCACCGTCACCCCCGCATAGTCGTAAAAACCGCCCGTCATATCCGGCGTCGCCTCGTCAATGACGCGCAAAAGGGCGGCAGCGGCGTCCGCCGGGGGCATCGTCGCATGACGGCCTGCATAGGCGGCGGTGAACGGCGTTTCCACGGTCCCCGGATGCAGCGCTAGACATATCGCATGGCGATGGGTGCGCCCCAATTCGACCGCGGCGCCGCGAATGATCTGGTTTAACGCAGCCTTGGACGCCCGGTAGGAATGCCAGCCGCCGATGTGGTTGTCGCCAATCGACCCCACCCGCGCGGAAAGGGTTGCGACAACGGCGCGTTTGTCACGGGCCAACAATCGCGGCACATGTTTCAGGATCAACGCGGGGCCGATGGCGTTGGTGGCAAAGACAGCGGCCATTTGCGCCGGGTCGATCTGGCCGAGTGCCTTTTCCGGGGAGAAACCGTCCGCCGACAAGATACCGACAGCGGTGAACACGAGGTCAAAAGGCCCGTCGACCGCCGCAAGGCACCGCGCCACGGACGCAGGGTCTGTCACGTCAAATCCGTTTTCCGATCGCGACAGGCCCGTCACATGAACGCCTCGGTCCCGCAACGCCGCCGCAACAGCCGCCCCGATGCCGCCCGAGGCCCCTAGTGTCAATGCGTTTTTCATGACCCACATCTAGGGCAAACCATTCGAAATCCAGCCCGAATAGTCGAACGGCGCGGAATCTTGCGGATAGATCGCGGGGGCAGGGTTGTGCGCCAAGGCGGCGCAATTCCTGCACACCCGCGCGTTGCCTCTTTTCCTTTGGATATTCGGCGGTATAGTGCGGCACATGAGCACGTTGACACATACCCTTTTCTTGGCCCGGACGGGCGCGTCGCTGCTTATTGGCCTGCTGCGTCTTAGCCGCCCCTGAGCGTGCCATTCGGCGCGACCGCTCGGGAGGGACAAGCGCCGGATCACATAAATACCAGGGTAAAACTATGAAACGCATAAACATCGCCGACAAACTCGGCCTGATTTCCACACATTGGGACCCAAAGGTCATAGCCACCTACAACGACAATGATGTCATGCTCGTCAAGTTTCAGGGCGAATTTCCGTTTCACAAGCACGACACCACTGATGATTTCTTTTTGGTGGTTCAAGGCGAAGTGACCATGGACCTTGAAGGTGCGCAGAGCGTGACTTTTGGTCCGGGCGAAATTTTCATTGTGCCCAAAGGGGTTGTTCATCGGCCGCGCGCGGATGTCGAAGCGCATGTGCTTTTGATCGAGCCCAAAGGTGAACCGAATACGGGCGACTCGGGCCGTGCGCCTGCCGCCAAAGACCAGATTTGAAGGAATTCAGGAAATGACCAAAGCTCGCGTGTTGATATTCGACACAACCTTGCGTGATGGCGAACAATCGCCCGGGGCCACCATGACCCATGATGAAAAGCTCGAAATCGCGGAACTGCTGGACGACATGGGCGTCGATATCATCGAGGCGGGGTTCCCCATCGCGTCCGAGGGTGATTTCCGGGCGGTCAGCGAAATCGCCTTGCGGTCGAAAAACGCAACCATCTGCGGATTGGCCCGCGCCAATTACAAAGACATCGACCGCTGTTGGGAGGCTGTCAAACATGCCGCGTCCCCCCGGATCCATACGTTTATCGGCACCTCGCCGTTGCACCGCGCCATTCCCAATCTGGACCGCGACCAGATGGCCGAACGCATCCATGACACCGTGACCCACGCGCGCAATTTGTGCGACAACGTCCAGTGGTCGCCGATGGATGCCACCCGGACGGAGTGGGATTACCTGTGCCGGACGGTCGAAATCGCGATCAAGGCGGGGGCGACCACGATCAACGTTCCGGACACTGTGGGGTATACCGCCCCGGTGGAATCCGCGGACCTGATCCGCCGTCTGATCGAAACCGTGCCGGGTGCGGACAGCATCATCTTTGCCACCCATTGCCACAACGATCTAGGCATGGCGACGGCCAACAGTCTTGCGGCGGTTCTGGGCGGGGCGCGGCAAATTGAATGCACGATCAACGGCTTGGGCGAACGGGCCGGGAATACCGCGCTGGAAGAAGTGGTCATGGCCCTGCGGGTGCGTGGCGACATCATGCCGTTCACGACCGGCGTGGACACCACCAAGATCATGAATATTTCCCGCCGCGTCGCCACAGTGTCCGGCTTTGCCGTGCAGTTCAACAAGGCCATCGTGGGCAAGAATGCTTTTGCCCACGAAAGCGGGATCCATCAGGACGGCATGCTCAAGAACGCCGAGACGTTCGAGATCATGCGCCCGTCCGATGTTGGTCTGGCCGGGACATCGCTGCCGCTGGGCAAACATTCCGGGCGGGCGGCGTTGCGTGCCAAGCTCAAGGATCTTGGGTATGAATTGGCCGATAACCAGTTGAACGATGTGTTCGTGCGGTTCAAGGACCTCGCCGATCGCAAGAAGGAAGTCTACGACGATGACCTGATCGCCCTTTTGGGTCAAAACGACACCGTCGAGGATCACCTGAAACTTGCCGCGTTGCGGGTGGTTTGTGGCACGGGCGGCCCGGCCGAGGCTGATTTGACCTTGTCCGTGGATGGCACCGACCACACTGTGACCGCCAAGGGCGATGGCCCTGTTGATGCCGCCTTTAACGCGGTCAAGGCGCTTTTCGCCCACAAGGCCCGGTTGCAGTTGTATCAGGTCAATGCCGTGACCGAAGGCACGGATGCCCAAGCCACGGTGAGTGTCCGGCTGGAAGAGGACGGGCGGATCGCCACCGGGCAATCCGCCGATACCGACACCGTTGTCGCCAGCACCAAGGCCTATATCAACGCGCTGAACCGGTTGATCGTGCGGCGGGAAAAATCCGCTCCGGGCGACGATACCAAAGGCGTTAGTTACAAGGACTTGTAACGGTCCTGCCGGAACCCGATGACAAAGGGCGGCCAGCGTGCCGCCCTTTTTGCTGCGGTGCCTTCAGTTGTTGGTGCCACAGGCCGGACCTTCGGCCCGCAGCGATACGACCTCAACCGTTACCGTAACCGTGCCCGCCGTTTGAAACGTCATGGTCACCGGAAAGCTGTCGCCGTCTTTGGCTGCCATCGTCATCTCCATCAGCATCCCGTGATAGCCGCCGGGTGCCAGCTGCACCGTTTCCCCTGCCGGAACCGGAATGGCCATGGCGTGCGGCATGGACGCGATGCCATCGGCGATCACGGTTTCATGCAGCATCGGCATTTTGGCGGCAGGGGTCGCAATGGCCACAAGGGCGTCGTCTGTCGTCCCCGCATTGCGGATGGTGACGTAGAACACGCCGGGCCGCCCCGCACCCACAGTGGCCCGGGACCATGCGTTTTCGACGGTCAAATCACCGACGGTCAGAGTTTCACAGGCAAAGGCCGTGGTCGCTGCAACGGCAAGTGCCGCGGATAAGATAAGCGTTTTCATGAGGTTCAGGCTTTCTGAAGATGTGTATGGTTGATTTGGCTTAAGTGATGCGGCGCGACCCTAGGCATTGGCTGAGGCGTCGATATAGCAGGCAACGGTTTTCGCCATATCCTCGGGCGTGTCGTCCCGTTTGAAGAACTGGACAAAGCCCAGACCGGGCAGCACGAGGTAGGTAAACGTCGAGTGGTCCATCAGGTAATAGTCGTCGCCGGTGTCCTGTTTCTGGTAGAACGTCTTGTAGGCCCGGGATGCCACCGCGACCTGTTCCGGGCTTCCTGTCAGGCCGATCATGTCGTCGTGGAAGTAGTCCGTAAACTCGCGCACCCGGTCCACGGTGTCCCGGTCCGGGTCGATGGTGATGAACACTACGCCCGCGTCATAGCCTGTGTCCGTCAACAGATCGAGCGTTTCGCCGTTGCGCGCGCTGTCGGTGGGGCACACGTCCGGGCAAAATGTATAGCCAAAGTAGATCAGCGTGGGTTTGCTCAGCACCTGCGCATCGGTCACGGTCGCGCCGGTTTCGTCAACCAAGGTAAACGGCCCGCCAATCGCAGCGCCCGCGACCGACGATGTGCTGCATCCGGCAAAGATGTCGGATGGGGGCTGCACGGCGGTCCAAACCATCGCCCCCGCCGCTGCGACCACGATCACCGATGCGGACACGGTCAGGAGTTTCGAATTCATTTTGTGGCTCCAAAATTGCAGGAATTGTGCGTGCTTAGATGGGATCAGTGTGAATGGGTCCCGGCATCGCTCCCGTGCTGCATGGTCATGCCCGTGCCCTCGGGCCGTTTTTCGACCTTGAACACCACGGCTAATCGGCCCGCGGTTTCAAACAGCAACGTCGCGGGCACGTCGTCCCCGTCTTTCAGTTGCCGCCCCTCCAGCCCGATGAACATCACATGATATCCACCCGGTTGCAGGGTCACGGACGTGCCCGGTGCAATGTCGATGGCCCCCACAGGCAGCATGCGACCGATGCCGTCCGTCACGACGGTTTGGTGAATTTCCACCCGTGGAAAATCCGCCTCAACCCCGATCAACCGGTCGGCTGCGGTGCCTGAGTTCGTGATGGTCATGAACCCGCCACCGGTCATGGCCATCGGGGCTGTTTCAAAGACCACCGGGTGGTGGATGGTCAGATCCCCGACCGTATAGTCATGCGCATAAAGCGGAGTGGACAGCAGGCCAGCCGCCGCTGCGAAGAACGAGAGTTTCATAGAAATGGTCCATGATTGAGGGCCGCGCGGTTATCCGGCTGGCCCGTTTCTGATCAGAGTTCGGTTGGGATCAGGCAGTCATGGGGGGGCCGCGCGCAGGTGCGGCGGGGTTGACAAAGGGTGTCGCGGTCAGACCCTTGACCCGTGGGGCAACCCAAGGCCGCGCCACTATCCAGAACGCGGACCGGGTCGCAATCCCATCGGGCAGCGCCACCAGATCAATCAGCCGGCAGGCATCACAGGCCGCAGAACCGGGGTGCGGTATCCCCGCGTCCGTGCACAGCGCGTCGAGCGATCCGCCGGCCGCCAAGTAGGACGCAAACTCGAGTTCCGTCGGTGCGAACGCGGTCATCGCCGCCCGACGCGCCGTCGTCACGAAAACCAAAGACAGCACAATGACCAAGGCCACACAGAGTGTGCCCAAACGGGTGGTGCGCCGTGGTCTTGCGGTTGGCTTGGTCATTGGAGAATGTGAGTAGGGACTGTTCGCGACACAGTCAAATTGCCAGTCGGTCGCAGCCACCCCATTTGGGCCGGGGTGTGGGCCGGTTCAGAAAACCGTCCGCGCCCGGCGAACGTCCCTTACTCCCCCACCAGCGCCCCGGACTGCCAGTCACCTGTGGCGGTTTCCCCGGTTTGATATCGCATCGTCCCTTCGCCTTGCCGCTGGCCATTGCGGAACGTGCCTTCGTAGATGTCGCCGTTGGAATAGGTAGCCACGCCAAGCCCCGAGATTTCGCCGTTTTCCCATTGGCCTTCATAGCTGAAGGTTTCGTTCTTTTCGGTCGCCGGATTGTCTACGATGGTGATCTTGCCCCGTCCCTGCCGTTGCCCGTTTACAAAGTCACCGACATAGACCGACCCGTCCGCATAGGTGGCCGTTCCGACCCCGTTGCGTTGTCCGTCCGCCCATTGCCCGGTGTAGCTGTAGCCGTCGGCGTAGGTCATGGTGCCCTCGCCGTGGTTCTTGGCGTTCAGGAATTCGCCGTCATACACCAGCCCGTTGGCATAGGTCGCGATCCCCCGTCCGTTGATTACCCCGTTCGCCCAGGCCCCGTCATAGGTGGACCCGTCTGGGTATGTGATCTTGCCCGTTCCATCCGCAAGGTCACCCGCGAACGTGCCCACATAGACGGACCCGTCCGGATAGGTGACTTGCCCCGTCCCCTCGATCTGGCCCGCGACCCAGCCGCCCACATAGACATAGCCATCGGTGCCCCGGAATGTCCCTTGGCCGTGCCGTTTGTCATCCAGGAACCCGCCCTGATAAACGTCGCCATTGGCATAGGTCACGGTTCCCGTCCCTTGTCGCCGCCCGGCCGCAAGATCACCTTCGTAGATGTCCCCGTTGGGTTGGATCAGCCGCCCGCGTCCTTCGATCTGGCCGTTGACCCAAGTGCCCACATAGGTCAGTCCGTCCGGCAGCGTCAGCGTGCCCTCGCCCGACCGCTCGCCGCTGGCCAGCATGCCCTCGTAAATGGACCCATCGGGATAGGTGATCTTGCCTTGCCCTTCTTTGACCCCGTTCACCCACGGACCTTCGTAGATGTAGCCGTTTGGGCTGGTCATGGTTCCGGTGCCGTTGTGCATCGCGTTGCGGAATTCGCCTGTGTAGGTGACCCCATTGGCATAAGTCGCGGTGCCCTTGCCCGTGATATTCCCATCCAGCCAGTCGCCCGAATAGGTGCCGCCGTCCGCAAAGGTGATCTGGCCTGTTCCGCTGGGTTTTCCGGCTGCGAATTGTCCGGTGTAGACCGAACCGTTGGGAAACCGCGCCGTGCCGTTGCCCCGGATTTCGCCTTCGAACCAGTCGCCTGTGTATTCATACCCGTTGGGCAGGCGGTAGGTGCCGGTCCCATGCTGTTTGCCGTTGAGGAACGACCCTTCATAGACCCCGCCATCGTCGTATTGTTTGGTCTGGATCGTTTGCGCGGGGGCCATTGTCCCAAGGCCCAGCCCCACAATTGCCGCGAGTGTGGCCGATAGCGCCTGTTTCCGAGTCATCTGTGGCATCCCCTTTGCACTGGCCCGTAGCCTAGTGGACGCTGTGCCGCGAGACAACGGGGAAGGGTCGCGTTCCGGGGGGTGGTGCGGCCAATCGGCTTTCCCTTGCGCGGTGATCTGGTAAACATCGCGCGATCCCCTAGGTGAGATGCCCATGACCGACCATTTCCGCCTGACCATGGCCCAGTTGAACCCGACCGTGGGTGACCTTGCCGGGAACGCCGCCAAGGTGCGCGCGGCATGGGCGCAGGCCCGCGACGCCGGGTCCGGCATGGTGGCCTTTCCCGAGATGTTCATCACCGGTTATTCCACGCAGGATCTGGTGATGAAGCCCGCGTTTCAGGCGCAGGCGATTGCCACGATCGAGGCGCTGGCCGCTGAATGCGCCGATGGGCCGATGATGGGGATCGGTGGTCCATGGGCCGAAGGGGGTCGCGTTTATAACGCCTATCACATCTGCAAGGGGGGGCGCGTTGTGGCCCGCCAGCTGAAACACCATTTGCCCAATTACACGGTGTTTGACGAGGTCCGCCAGTTTTCACCCGGTCCGGTCCAAGGCCCCTATGACGTGGGCCCCCTGCGCGTCGGGTCACCGATTTGCGAGGATGCGTGGTTCCCGGATGTTCCCGAAACCATGGTGGAAACCGGGGCCGAAATTCTGGTGGTGCCCAATGGGTCGCCTTATTACCGGGGCAAGTTTGACCGCCGGATGCAAACCATGCTGGCCCGGGTCATCGAAACCGAGGTTCCGATGGTCTATGTCAACACAGTCGGCGGGCAGGATGATCAGGTCTATGATGGCGGATCGTTCGTGTTGAACCGGGGCGGGGTGTTGGCCGTGCAACTGCCATTGTTCGAGGAAGCCGTGGCGCATGTGGACTTTGCCCGTGGCCCGGATGGATGGGAGGCCGCAACCGGCCCCCGCGCCGTGTTCCCCGGTGATCTGGAACAGGATTACCATGTCATGGTCCTCGCCCTGCGGGACTACATGCGCAAGACCGGGTTCAAAAAGGTGTTGTTGGGCATGTCGGGCGGCATCGACAGCGCGTTGGTGGCCACGATTGCCGTGGATGCGCTGGGTCCCGAAAATGTTCGGTGCGTGATGCTGCCATCGGAATACACATCCGCCCTGTCGCTGTCCGATGCCGCCGAGGCGGCGTCGTTGCTGGGCTGCCGGATTGATACCGTCCCTATCGCCGCCCCCCGCGCCGCTGTGACCGAGGCGCTGGCCCCTCTGTTTGCCGGACTTGCCCCCGATCTGACCGAGGAAAACATACAGTCCCGCCTGCGTGGCCTGTTGTTGATGGCCCAATCGAACAAGTTCGGCGAGATGCTGTTGACCACTGGCAACAAATCCGAGGTCGCGGTGGGCTATGCCACCATTTATGGCGATATGGCCGGCGGGTACAATCCGATCAAGGACCTGTATAAAACCCGCGTTTTTGCCACCTGCCGCTGGCGCAACGACACCCACCGCGATTGGATGGCAGGCCCTGCGGGCGTTGTCATTCCGGTGTCTATCATCGACAAGCCCCCCAGTGCCGAACTGCGCCCCGATCAAAAGGACGAGGACAGCCTGCCGCCCTATGACATTCTGGACGGTATTATGGATATGCTGGTGGACCGCGATGCCAGTGTGGCCGACTGCGTCGCCGCCGGATATGACCGCGATACTGTCAAACGGATCGAACATCTGGTCTATATCAGCGAATACAAACGGTTCCAGTCTGCCCCCGGCACACGGTTGACCAAGCGCGCGTTCTGGTTGGACCGCCGCTATCCGATTGTGAACCGGTTCCGCGACCAAGGCTGACATCTGCGCGAAATCGCACATGGGCAGAGCGAGGGTGTGGAATGGTGCGGTGGTGTGCGTTTGATATGTCTGCTGCCAGATATTGACCCAAAAGGGAGCCCGTCATGGCCAAGACCAAGATCACCGTCGTTTTTTATTCCACTTACGGCACCAATAACGGCATCGCCGACGCCGCCGCCAAAGCCGCCGCCGAAGCCGGGGCCGAGGTGCGTCTGCGCCGTATCCCCGAAACCGCC
>JBGSIZ010000061.1:0-9490 GCA_041742255.1 Marivivens sp.
GCGCGACCGGGACCGGGTGCGCTTGGGTTGGTCAGACGCAGGGACCGGGGCGGCAACGGCGGCACCATCGTCCTCGTCGCCTTCCTCATCATCGTCCGACGCATCACCGTCTGCCATCGCCTCGGCACCGTTTTCGGCACCATTGGCGGGACCACCCCGACGCCGCCGACGACGGCGACGCTTTTTCTTGGGCTTGTCATCGCCATCGGCAGCAGGCTCGGACACGGCGGCAGGCGCGCGGGTCGGTGCGGCCACCGCAACATCCTCTTCCTCCTCGTCGGGGGTCTCCTCCACCAACAGGTCATCCTCGTCCTCGTCCTCCTCCAGCAACAGCGGATTGGGAACAACGGGACGGGCTTCAGGGACAAACCGGGTGGCGGTCTTGAACTTCTCGATTTGGAAATCGGGCGAGATCAGGAACGGATCACACTCCAACCGAACAGCCATGCCATACACGGCCTCAATCTCGGCAATGGCCTCCCGCTTTTGGTTCATGAGGAAGTTGACAATACCCACGGGGGCCTTGACCAACACTTCCTTGGACCGGGCGCGGACACCTTCTTCTTCGATCTGGCGCAGGATGGACAACGACACGTTGTCATCCGACCGCAGCAACCCGGTGCCGTGGCAATGGGGGCACGGCTGGGTGGTGGCTTCCAACATACCGGGGCGCAGACGCTGGCGGGACATTTCCAACAAACCAAAGCCGCTGATCCGGCCTACCTGAATGCGGGCGCGGTCGGTTTTCAACTTGTCCTTGATCCGCTTTTCAACGGCGGCGTTGTTCTTGCGCTCGTCCATGTCGATGTAGTCGATGACGATAAGACCGGCCAGATCGCGCAACCGCAATTGGCGGGCGATCTCGTCGCTGGCCTCAAGGTTGGTTTTCAAGGCGGTCTGTTCAATCGACCCTTCCTTGGTCGCGCGGCCAGAGTTGACGTCGATCGCCACCAGCGCCTCGGTCACACCAATGACGATGTAACCGCCACTGGGCAACTGCACGGTGGGGTTGAACATCGCGGCCAGATAGCCTTCGACCTGATAGCGGGCGAACAAGGGCATCTGTTCGGCATAGGGTTTCACGTTCTTGGCGTGGGACGGCATGATCATCTTCATGAACGCCTTGGCGTCACGATACCCGGCCTCGCCTGCGACAATGACCTCGTCGATCTCTTTGGAATACAGATCGCGGATGGTGCGCTTGATCAGATCGCCTTCTTCGTAAATCTTGGCAGGGGCGATGGATTTCAGGGTCAGTTCGCGGATCTGTTCCCACATCCGCTGCAAATATTCGTAATCGCGCTTGATCTCGGCCTTGGTGCGCTGGCTGCCGGCGGTGCGGATGATCAGGCCGGCACCATCGGGCACCTCCATCTCGCCTGCGATTTCCTTCAGCTTTTTGCGGTCCACGATGTTGGTGATCTTGCGGGAAATGCCGCCGCCTCGGGCGGTATTGGGCATCAGAACGCAATAGCGGCCCGCGAGCGAAAGATAAGTGGTCAGGGCGGCACCCTTGTTGCCACGTTCTTCCTTGACGACCTGCACCAGCATGATCTGGCGGACTTTGACGACCTCCTGGATCTTGTAACGCTTGGGGCGGGGCTTGCGAACGGGGCGAACCTCTTCACTGTCGTCTTCTTCGGCGACCGATTCGATGGTGTCGTCTTTTTCGACGACGGAAACGATACCGTCGTCCTCGTCATCGCTGTCGTGGGTCTCGGGGGTGTCGACGGGCGTGTCGGCGACGGACATCATCGGGCTCAGACCTTCGTCGGCGCCCTCCTCGTCCGGATCGGACATATCCAGCACTTCCATGCCGGCGATGTCGCCCGAAACGCGGTCTTCTGCTGCGTCGGCCTCCATCGACGTTGTGGCATCGGCAGACCGGGCATCGGCGGCTTGCGGACGGGACCGGGTGCGGGACCGGGTGACCCTTTTGGGGCGATCCTGTTCGTCTTCCTCGGCCGCAAGGCTTTCGGCATAAGCGCGTTCTTCGGCCAACAGGGCCTGACGATCCGCGACAGGGATCTGATAATAATCCGGGTGGATTTCAGAAAAGGCGAGGAACCCATGGCGATTTCCACCATAATCCACAAACGCCGCCTGCAGTGACGGTTCTACACGGGTGATCTTGGCAAGGTAGATATTCCCGGCAAGCTGGCGCTTGGCCTGACTTTCGAAATCAAATTCCTCGACCTTGTTTCCGTCCACAACGACCACGCGCGTTTCTTCGGCGTGAGTCGCATCGATAAGCATTTTCTTTGGCATTTTGTCCGTTCGCATGGCGCGCACAGAACCACCCCGGTGGGGCGGCGGTGTGCGGGGCATGTCTGATAAGGGCGATCCGCGCGGCGACCACAAAACCGCCCCTCGGGGCAGGCTCCATCCGGTCAAACTGTTGCGCGCGTTGCATCGCGGTTCTGCTCCGACGCCCACTGGGGCGCCCGTTCAAGGCCCGGCAGCGCTTGGAAACCTCACGCGGCACAGGGCGTTCTTCTGACCCGGTCAGGGGTCAAATCCTCTGGTGCTGACGTCAGATCCGATGTCTGGAGGTGTCCGCCACAGTGAAACTCTCAACAGGCGCGGCGATGGTTTTGGCGCACCGCCTGCCCTTCCCCCTTCTTACGGGACGGAAGGCGCCCTTTACAATCGGAAAACAATCGGGCCGATCATTTGACGGCTTTCAATGCGCCGCGGCGCACTCGTCAAACCACACATCGCGATTGTGCGCTGGGGCACAGGTGCCAGACAGCACGGAGGCGATCCGGGCGGCGCGATCGTCTAACAAGGGACCACCCCGCGCCAGCATCAGGGTATCCGGGGCAATCAGCACAGCCAACAGGCGGATGAACTCCGGCTTGGCCAATGCAGAAACAGGGACGTCATAATGGGCGGCAGCGGCGGCGTAAAATCCATGGATCGTGCCCACTTCACCCGGTCCCGGTCCCATCGGCACCGTGTCCAGATACAGGGCCAGGATCTGCGGCTTGGTCAAACCCCGCTCCAGACCAAAGGCATAACCTGTCTGGCGAATCCGCTGAAGTCCGGGGGCAAAGGCATCAAAGGCCAGCGTCATGGCAAGGGTCTGTGTGATGGTCATGGACCCTGCGCCGGGGGTGGTGGGGTCAATGCCGATATGGGCGGCAAAGGCGGGGTCTTCGACCGCGATCAACGCGGCGGCCCTGCCCTCGCCCAACCCATCCGGGCCGTGCCCCTCAGCGATCAGTCGGTCGGCGCGGACCACAAGGGCGGGGGCAGCGTCACGCGCCTGCACATACCCCCAACCCCCATAAATCACCACCAGCCCAAGGATCAGGACAAGCCCCGCAACCACCCGGCGCAGCATCCACATGCATCCGCCCCGCGATCAGAGGTAATCAGAGCGTTGCAGGGTATATTTCGCCATCTTTTCGTTCAACGTGCGGCGTGGCAGGCACAATTCTTCCATGACGGCGACAATGCTGCCCTTGTGGCGGCGCATGGTGTTGTCGATCAACATCCGCTCGAACGCTTCCACAAACTCCTTCAACGGTTTGCCCTCGGTGGTCATGGCGGGGCGGCTGTCGTCGGTATCGGCCATCAAGAGCGAGGCGATGGTGCCGGTGCCCCGGCGGTTCTGCAACACGGCGCGCTCGGCCACGTTGATCAACTGGCGGACGTTTCCGGGCCATGGGGCCTGCAACAACTGGGCGGCTTCTTGGGCGCTGACCTTCGGGGCATCACAGCCATATTCATCGGCAAACCGGTCGCCCAGCGTGGTGAACAACGTCAGGATATCCTCGCCCCGCTGGCGCAGCGGCGGAACGGTGATGCGCAAGGCGGCCAACCGGTAGAACAGGTCCGGGCGCAGCACGCTCTCACATGTTTTATCCTGTTCCTGCAGGTTGCAGATGGCGACAATTCGGGTTTCGGCGGGGGTGCCCTGTTCGTTGATGGCAGTCAGCAACCGGGCCTGCAACGCTGGGCTCAGAGCCTCGATATCCTCCAGAACCAATGTGCCACCGCGGGCTTCTTCCATGGCAGGGATCGGTTCATCATCGCGGGGGGGGCCGAACAAACGGCGGGACAACGTATCCTCGTCAAAGGCGGCGCAAGCGATCAGAACAAACTTCTTGGCACCACGGGCACCAACGGCATGGAGCGCATGGGCCACCAAGGTCTTGCCGGTGCCGGTTTCGCCTTCGATCAGGCAATGACCATCGGCCTGACCCAGATCAAGGATGTCCTCCTTGAGGCGGTCCATGGCCGGGCTGGACCCGATCAGCTTTTTCATCAACGCGGTGCCATCGGACAATTCACGGCGCAACGCACGACTGTCGAGCGTCAGTCGGCGGGCCTGGGTGGCCTTCTTGGCCAGTTCGGTCATCCGGTCGGGGTTGAACGGCTTTTCCAGAAAATCAAAGGCACCAATGCGCATGGCCTCGACGGCCATCGGGACATCGCCGTGACCGGTGATCATGATGACGGGCAAGGTGCTGTCGACACCCTTCAGCTTGCGCAGCAACTGCATCCCATCCATGCCGGGCATCTTGATGTCGCTGACGACGATGCCGGGGTAATCGGCGCTCAGGCCTTTCAGGGCATCCTCGGCACTGGCAAACACTTCGGTGTCAAACCCGGACAGGGCCAACCACTGGCTGATCGACTGACGCATGTCCTTTTCGTCATCCACAATGGCGATCTTCATGGCCTTGGTCATCGCGTGATCACTCCGCTGCTTGCTGGTCTTGTTTCAAGATAGGCAACTGCACTTCAAATACAGCCCCCCCCGACGCGCCATTGCGGGCGGTCAATCGTCCGCCAAGGTCGTTCACGATGCCCGACGAAATGGCAAGACCCAGACCAATACCGTCCCCGGCCTGCTTGGTGGTATAAAACGGCTCGAACAACGCATCGAGATCCTCGATGCCGGGACCATTGTCGCGCACGGTCAACCGGACGGTTTCGCCGACGGTCAACAGGATATCGACCGAAGGGTCGCGCATCCCCTTGGTGGCGTCCAAGGCATTGCGCAGCAGGTTGATGATGACCTGTTCCAGACGCAACCGATCGCCCAATATCATGGCGGGTTCTGATGGCAAGGTGCGGGTGATGCTGACGGCGCGGGTCTTCAACTGTGGCTCCATCATGGACAGGGCAGAACTCACCGCATCCCTTGTATCCACAGGGGCAAACGCATCGGCACCCTTGCGGGCATAGGACTTGAGCTGCCGGGTAATGGCCCCCATCCGGTCAATCAGATCGTCGATCCGCTGAAACGATGACAAGGCCTCGTCGGGCCTGCGGCGCTGCAAAAGCAACCGGGCACCGGCCAGATAGGTTTTCATCGCGGCCAACGGCTGGTTCAACTCGTGGCTGACAGCGGCAGACATCTCGCCAAGGGCGGCCAATTTGGACGACTGGGCAAGGCTCTGTTCGGCCACTTCCAACGTCTTTTCCACCTTTTCGCGCTCGGCGATTTCCTGCTGCAACCGCCTGTTCAACTGGCGCAACTCCGCCGACTCGCGCTGAAAAAACAACGCGCGGGATGCGGTCTTGCGGGAAGACAGGAAAAACCCGAGCGCCAGCAGAATCGCAAATCCCATGATTTCGAGGGCCAGAACCCCGTTCACCCGTTCGCGCACGCTGTCGTACGTCGTGAAACTGACCATGCGCCACCCCTGAAACGGGACGCGGGCATCCCGGCGCATCACAGCCTCGCCCTGCAGATAGGCATCAACCGGAACAGACGTCCAATCCTGCGTGGCGCGAATGGCGCGCTCGATGGCGGACGGGGCGGATTGGCGTTGCAACGCGGTGGGTTCATCCAATCCGCGCCACCGGGGTTCAGTGGCCAATATGATCTGGCCCGCGCTGTCGGTAACGAACACGGCATCGGCCACACCGGCCCAACTGCGCTCCAGCTTTTGCAGGTCCACCTCGACCATGATGACGCCCAACGCGGCCCCGTTGGCCTCCATCCGGCGGGAATACACAAACGTGAATGCGCCGGTGTCTCGTCGGCTGACGGTGAAATTCGTGTTGTTGGCGCGCATGGCGTTTACAAAATAGGGGGACGATCGGTGACTTTCCCCCAGACGTGTGCGGTCGGTCGCGGCCACGGTGCGACCATCCTTGTCCAGCAGCATCAGGGACGCAGCCCCGATTTCATCGACAAAGGACAACAATCGCTGCGTGGACAACGAATAATCGCGGGATGACAGCGCGTTCAGCAGTTCGGGATCGCGGGCCAACAGTTGTGGCACAATGGAATTGCGCTGCAACTCGCTGATCAGGTTGCCGACATACAGGGTCAGACGCACCTCGGCGCGGTTGCGGGTGGTCTCGGTAAACCGTTCGGTCAGATATTTGTTGGTCACCCAGATGACCGACAACGCCAACACGACAAACATGGAAATGGCAAACCTGACGACCCACCGGGTCAGGGTGCGCTGTTCCTTGCGGGTGAGGGTCGCATCAGACATCCGCGAACTCTACGGCGCTCCGCCCCACCAGACAAGGCGCGGGGATCAGGCGGACGCCATCTGGTCCAGCAACCCGCGAAAAAGCGCCTGCCCGTCGGTGCCACCGTGCAAGGCATCAATGGCGCGCTCGGGATGGGGCATCATGCCCAACACACGGCGGTTTTCCGACAACACGCCTGCAATATCGCCTGCGGCCCCGTTCGGGTTGTCAACATAGGTGAACGCGATCCGGTCCTCGGCCTGCAACCGGGCCATGGTGTCGGGGTCCACGAAATAATTGCCGTCATGATGGGCCACGGGCACCTGCACAACGGCACCCCGGTTATACCCTTGGGTAAAGGCACTGTCGGTGGTGGTCACGGCAAGGGCGACGGTCTTGCACACAAACTTCAATCCGGCATTGCGCATCAACACCCCGGGCAACAGCCGGGTCTCGGTCAACACCTGAAACCCGTTGCACACGCCCAAGGCATATCCGCCCCGGTTCACATGGTCCACCACACCGCGACACACCGGGGACTGGGCCGCAATGGCCCCGCACCGCAGGTAATCGCCAAACGAAAATCCGCCCGGAATGGCCACCATATCCACGCCCGCAGGCAGCGTGGCATCCTTGTGCCAGACCATGGTCACATCGGCACCCGCAGCAGTCAGGGCAACAGCCATATCGCGGTCGCAATTGGATCCCGGAAACTGGATCACGGCAGCTTTCATTCTTATTCTCCTTGGCGCGGGACGTGCGGCATTCCCGGTGTTTTCGGTCTCGCCCCGGCCAACCAGCGCCGACTCCGTCTGTGCGCCCACAAAGCCGGAAGGACGAGTATCAGACCAATGATGGCAATGGTCTCAGTAACAGACCAATTATGGCGTCCGGGCAGACGAATATCCGCCTTTTGTTCGGGGAAATACTGTATCTCGTGGCGGCTGCCTACCTCGAAATTCCAATCCGGGTGGGCGTGCCCCACACTGGCCTCGGTCGGCTGCCCGTCCGACCAAACATAGCGAAAGATCGGACTGTAAAGGGCAACGCCATGGTCGAACGGCGTGTCGCCCACCCGTTCATAGACCCGGACAACCTCACCTTGGGTGCTGGCCATTGCAGCGACCCGGACGGCTTCGACCCCGGTCAGCAGAACTGCGGCCCCCACGAACAGACCCGGCGCCAGCCAGATCAGGAACCACACCCGCCATCCAACCGCCCGCCTCTCTGGGCCGTTGCGCCAAAAAAGGGGCCGTGCCATCTCAGGCCATCTCGATCCGATAGCTTTCGATCACTGTATTGGCGAGCAGCTTTTCACACATCTGGGTCACTTGATCCTCGGTGCTGCCCTCGGCGAGGTCCAACTCGATCACCTTGCCCTGACGGACGCCCTGCACCCCGGAAAATCCCAAACTGCCCAAGGCATGGCGGACAGCCTCGCCTTGGGGGTCCAGAACACCGGATTTCAGCATGACATGAACACGGGCTTTCATCGGCAAATCCTCACGGTAGCTCAGTTGATCAAGGTAGGCTTGGGGCGGTGGGTCACGTTCGAGGGCATGACGCCCAACCGGCGGGCGACTTCGGTATAAGCGTCGGTCAGACTGCCCAGATCGCGGCGGAACACGTCCTTGTCCAGCTTGCGACCGGTTTCAATGTCCCACAACCGGCAACTGTCGGGGCTGATCTCGTCGGCGACAACCAACCGCATGAAATCATTGTCCCAAATGCGGCCAATCTCGATCTTGAAATCAATCAGACGGATACCGACGCCGTGCATGACGCCGGACATAAAATCGTTGACGCGCAAGGCGATGGCAACAATATCATCCAGATCCTGCTGGCTGGCCCAGCCAAAGGCGACGATGTACTCCTCGGGCACCAGCGGGTCGCCCAAGGCATCGTTCTTGTAACTGAACTCGACGATGGGACGGGGCAACGGAGTGCCCTCCTCCATGCCCAGACGCTTGGCCATGCTGCCAGCGGCAAAGTTGCGGACGATGACCTCAAGCGGGATAATCTCCACCTGCCGGATCAACTGTTCGCGCATGTTCAGACGCTTGATGAAATGGGTGGGAACACCAATGGCGGTCAGGCCGGTCATGAAAAACTCCGACAGGCGGTTGTTCAACACACCCTTGCCGTCGATGGTTTCCTTCTTGGCGCCGTTGCCTGCGGTGGCATCATCCTTGAAATACTGGACCAGCGTGCCCGGCTCGGGGCCTTCATACAGGATCTTGGCCTTGCCTTCGTAAATCTTCTTTCGGCGTGCCATGGATGCTGCCCCCAAACTAACCTGTGTCCCCGACCCGCCCCGCGTCCAAAGGGCGCAAATGGGCAAACCGTGTGCCCTCATAGGGCATGGCCCCCTTGCGGGCAAGCGTCCCTGCGGGCATATCAGGGACAACAGTATGCAACATAGGATCACCAGCCATGTCCAGCTTCGATGACCGTGAAAACGCCTTTGAATCGAAATACGCCCATGACGCCGAAATGCAATTCAAGGCCGAGGCGCGGCGGAACAAACTTCTGGGCCTGTGGGCCGCAGACCTGATGGGCAAATCGGGGGACGATGCGATGGACTACGCGCGCGAAGTCATCAAATCCGACTTTCAAGAAGCCGGGGACGAAGACGTCTATCGCAAGGTCGCAGGCGATCTGGGCGACAAAGCCTCTGAAATGACGATCCGCACCAAAATGGTGGAACTGATGATTCAGGCGAAATCGCAGTTGATGACGGAACTCTGATCCGGCCAACCAACACCAATCGACTAAAATCAAGGGCGTCCCGACGGGGCGCCCTTTCGCTTTGGCGGGGCCATTTAACCTGCCCGTAAGAAACGCGGGCCTAGGTGTCGGGGCCGGCGCATCTGGGCGGCGATGGTCAAGGAACCTCCAATGGCGGCATTTTCACTGCGCCGGGCGCGTGCGGGGCATCTACGGCATGGGCTGCCTTTGGTGGCGTTGGGTCTTGGCGGCTGGGTTCTGGCGGGCAAACTCGGGGCGTCAGACTGGGCCGGGATGCAGGCGGCGCTGGCGGCGGTGG
>JBGSIZ010000062.1:0-16043 GCA_041742255.1 Marivivens sp.
TGGCTGATCTGGCCCGCGATCATCAGATCATCGTGGCACATGGCAATGGTCCGCAGGTGGGGCTGATGGCGTTGCAGGCTGCGGCCTACGCGCCGGAAACGCTATGGCCGCTGGATATTCTAGGGGCCGAGACGGAGGGCATGATCGGCTATCTGATCGAGCAGGAACTGATGAACGCGCTGCCCAAGGGCACCGATTGCGCCACGCTGCTGACGCGGGTGGAGGTGGACCCAGCGGACCCCGCCTTCGACCAGCCCACCAAACCCATCGGCCCGGTCTATACCGCCGAAGAAGGCAAGCTGATCCGCGCCGAACACCGCTGGTCGATGGTCGAGGAATCCAAGGGCGGGTTGCGCCGTGTCGTGCCATCTCCGCTGCCGGTGGCGATTCTGGGCATCCGGCCAATCCGCTTGCTGGTCGAGGCCGGGGGTTTGCGTGATCTGTGCGGGCGGTGGCGGCATCCCGGTGGTGCGTGGTGCAGACGGCAATATGGAGGGCGTCGAGGCGGTGATCGACAAGGACCGCACCTCGGCCCTGCTGGCGCAGGCTCTGGACGCTGACGTGCTCTTGATGCTGACCGATGTCGAGGCGGTGTTCCGCGATTGGGGCGGGCCGGATCAGTCAGCGATCAGCAGCATCACGCCGGATGCGCTGGATGCGATGACCTTTGCCACAGGCTCGATGGGACCGAAAATCTCCTCTGCCTGCGATTTCGTGCGCGCCGGTGGCACGATGGCCGGGATCGGCCGGTTGCAGGACGCACGCAGAATCGTCGAGGGGGGCGCTGGCACGCAGGTGCGCATCGAACCGCTGGCGTCCGAGAACCATCTGCCGGGCGAAAAGAACTCTGGTCGGGTGTCGAAACACCAACCTGAAGCAGTGCAGGGGCCTGTGTGAAGGTTCATCGTCAGTCACGGCCCGGCGGTGGCTTCTTCCCCGTTGCCACCACCGGGAAAAGACCCGCTCCACCCGATGCGCCTGTCCCCCTCGTCCCGTGCATCGGGTGGACGAACACACTGCCGTGGCTGTGATACAGTTGCCGGTTTTGCTGAAAAGGACTGAGAATGACCCACACAATGACCGGCAAGATTGTCCTCGTCACCGGCGCCGCAGGTGCTATTGGCATGGCCGCCGCCAAACTCCTTGCCGCCCGGGGTGCAAGGATTGCTGCCACCGACATTGCGAGCGCGGATTTCGGTCCGCTTCGTGCCGCGATCCCGGATGAGGAACGCCTGTTGGTCGTGGAAGCGGATGTGACGGATGAGGTTGCGTTCGGCAAAGTCGTGGCGGCAGTTGTCCAGAAATTCGGCACTATCGACATCTTCTTCAACAATGCAGGCATCGAAGGCCCGGTTGCACCGATCCCCGATTTTCCGACCGACGGTTTCCGCAAGGTGATGGAGGTCAACGTGACCGGTATCTTCCTTGGGCTGAAACTGGTGATCCCGGTCATGGCAAAGGCCGGGCACGGCAGCATCATCAACTCGTCCAGCGTGGCCGGGTTGACCGGATCGGCGGGCCTTTGCGCCTACATCGCCAGCAAGCATGCCGTTCTGGGCCTGACTCGGGCGGCAGCGGTCGAATGGGGTGCAAAGGGTATCCGGGTGAACTGTATCAATCCGGGCCCGATCGAAAGCCGCATGATGAACTCGATTGAGGAAGGGGCGAGCCCCGGTGCAGCCGCCGCCGTGCATGACGGTTTCGCGGCCACGATCCCGATGAAGCGTTATGGCACCCCTGACGAAGTGGCTGGGGTTGTGGCGTTCCTCGCATCGGAGGATGCCGCTTATGTCAACGGGGCAGCCTACACCGTTGACGGTGGCATGACCGCCGCATGATCACTTGAGCAGCGGCCCTTCGTGATCGAGATAGGTCTTGTCGAAGTCAGCAAGTGCCACGAGGCCGTCGAGGTCATGGATTTCGACCTGACCCTGCTGAAATGTAACCAGACCAGATTCGCGGAGTTCGCGCAGGACCCGGTTCACGTGAACCGCGCTCAAGCCCATCGCATCAGCCAAGAGGTATTGCGACAAGGGGCAAGCAAATCCGGACGCGGACGCGAGCCCGACGAGTTTCAGCCTCGCGCCGAGCTCCAGCAGAAAATGTGCGGTGCGCTCTTTCGCGTCCCGTCTGCCAATGCCGACCAGATGCTCGACGACCATCGCCTCGTCGCGTGACGCAGCCCAAAGCACAGCCCTTGCAAGGCGTGGGGTCTCGCTGAAGGTCTCCAAAAGGTCTATGGCCAACACTTCCGAGGCCTCGACCTTGGTGACAGGCTCGATGTTATGATCTGAGGTGCGGAACAGCACTGATCGCAGCCCCAGGAAATCGCCGGGTATCTGGAAATCAACGATCTGCCGAGTGCCGTCGGATAGCAGTTTGTACGAACACACCCAGCCAGACGCCAGGATATAGCAGGATTGGTTGGTCTGGCCTTGGTGAACCATGTCTCGCCCGGCGGGAAACATCTTTCGACGCCCATGCAGTTTGTCCAGCGCAGATACCTCTTGACCGGACAGAACCACGAAGGCCCCAAGTTTGCGCGCAAATGGACTGTGCGTCTCTGTCATTGCCCGCACTCCCATGACGACATGCATTTTCAGGTGGATTGTAAAAGAGGAACGCCTTGGTCGACCGCTCGTTCCCAATTTTGTTCGCTGGCACTGATCTGCCTTAGCACATGACTGCCCAGTCTTGCGACAATGGCGGAATGCATGGTTTTCGCGGGTTATCTTTCCCGTGCAGCCGCGAACCCGAAACAGGTAATATCTATGCCCAATCATCCCGACGTCGCCGGAGCCGCTGCCCTTGCGATTTGCGAGTCGCTCTTGCTCGCGTTAAATGATCGCAACATTCTGCCAGAAAAGGAAATTGTGGGCATTCTGCGCGATGCTGCATCGGCGCATTCAAACGATGCTGGCGAGGATGGTCAGGCTGAGTTGCACACCGCCGTCGCGACCCTGATCAATGGCATTTTGGCTGGCGGAAATTCGGTTCGACGCAGATAGCTTCCAAGAAAGCTGCCTTTTCATTTGTCCAACGTCCGTCGGATCACGACCAATTCCTGACAGCGCTCTGCGCTGGTCGTTGGATAGTGCTAGTCCAGACTGGCGAACGTGTTAGGCACAATCACCTTCCTCGTCGGCAGAAGCGGGATAGGCATCGACCTCGTCGAGGAAGATGTAGCGCGCGGGCGGGATATCTTGGTCTTGGATTCAACCTAGATTTCGGCACTAGGATTCCGCAAATTAATCGGGCGTACAATTGGGGTATATAAAATTCTGAAACATCAATAAATTTTTTGAATTCTGATAGTTAAGCAAGCATTGATCAGCCGCCCCTAGGAACCATTTAACAATCCGAAATCTTATTTGTCATGGCTTACCAGATCTCGGTGCCCAGCACCGCGCCAACGCGGGGGTCGTCAAAGGCCTGATGAAGCTGCCCGGCCGACCGGATCCAGCCGCCTTCGGCATCGGGGATGGCATTGTCCCGCAACAGGGTCTGCATGCGCGCACTCGGAACGAGGTGCCCCTTGGCGATCAGGGCGCCCACGACCTTTTGCACAGCCCAGAGTTCATGGCGCGCCGTAGGGCCAGAGGCATCGGCCATTTCTTCCAATATGTTCAGATATGTGTCGTGCACCATCGGGGCATAGACCGGATTGTCGGTCATCTGGAACAGGCCGCGCTGCACCAACAAGTATAGCTCTTCACTCGCATCTGCGGCCCGCGCTCCCCAGACCCGGCTGCCAAAAGTCGTGGAGGCGAACCGTAATCTTTCCGATGGTCTATCGACAAGCCAGCCATCAGCGCCGTGTTCCAGAAGAAACACCCGTCCAGCAAGATTGTTGAATGTCGCGTTGAGAAGTGAATTGGTGCCATAGCCCCCGTCTTCAACGGTGTTCACCCGACCACCGTGATCGATATAGGCCTGCAGGAACGGGATGGACGGGCTGCCATCGCGGAATATGTGAAACCATGGCGACCCCGGGTGCGTGATGTCTCCCGCGGCGGTATAGGCCATCAGGCTGCCCGACCCGTTCGGATCGGCCCCTGCCTCTCACAAGGCCACGACCCAGACATAGTTCTGCTGACGAACAGCTTCGGTCAACAGGGTGGAGTGACTGAAACGATCGTCTTGCGGGTGCAACAACTGGTCAAGGCTTACCCCCAAATCAGAAAGTGCCACGGGGTCAGGTGGGTCATTGCGATAAAGTGCGGCAAGCGTGGCGCGAATAGCGTCAGGTGAATTCGCGCCGATGTTCTCCGCCCTCGCCTGCGCCGTATCACGGTCGTGGCACCGCACGAGGTTGGCCAAAATGTCATCCATCGTCTGCTCCGCAACAGGGGTTCTAAAATACACGCGACTTTCCGGTGATTGATTGCATCGGATCGTTCCCGATTTCTCGACACACCCTGCGGCGAAAAAAGGCAGCAAGCACAGGATCAGAAAAAATCCGCGCATTCAGTTCAACTCGATCATGTCAGATTTCAACGAAATCAACTTGTCGCCAATCTCCATGATCTTCTGACCGTTCAGGGTAATAATGTAGCGTTTGGTTTCGAGCGCTGTCTTAGGCGGCAATTTGTGTCCATTTGGCTACCCGCGTTCATGAAAACACTACAGGTCAAATCGATGGGGTGATGTGGAACATCACGAACATGCAACGCAGAGTTGTCAATTTTTGCAAGCCCGAATTGCCTCTCGCCGTTGCGCTTTGTCCACAGAGTGATTGCGAATGTCACAGGACATAATTTTGGGTGAATTCATGGTGCCAATGTGTGCGCGATCATACGGCGACCCCGTCACCGTGCCGGCAAACTGTTTCCGCGCATCAGTCGTTTTTGCGCGGCGATCCGGAAAGGTGCGTTGGGCGCGCCGTAGCCGTCATAGCCTGCATCCCGCTGCACGATTTCAAAGAACACGCTGCCTGCAAGCTTGCGGCTGTAGCATTGGAAAAATTCCCCCGTGGCGGTCCTGTCATACAACACGTCATAGGTCCGTAGCCGCGCCAGAAGGTCAGGCGGCACGTCGAACCGGGCGGCCAGATCGTCGTAATAATTCTGTGGAATGGGCAGGGTTTCAAACCCTTTGGCCCGCAAATTTTCCAGCGTGGCAAAGATATCCGGGGTAGCCATCGCCAGATGCTGAACCGACGCGCCAAGCGTTTGCGCAAGGAAATTCCCCGCCAATGTCCGGTGGCTGTCCGCGCCATTCAGCGTCAGACGGAGCGCCCCATCGGGTGCTGCCATGATCTGGCTGCGGACCAGCCCATCGGGGTCAAATACATCCGCCATCGCAGATTTTTGCAGGTCGAACAGGGACCCGTAGAACAATGTCCAACTGAGCATTTCGTCGTAGGACATCGTCTGGGCGATGTGGTCGATGTGGGTCAGCCCACTGTTGCCCACTGTGCCCGTCAGGTTGAACTCCTCCTCCCATACGGTGCTGGCCCCGGTGACGGGCTCCAGAAAATGCAAAACCGACCCCGACAGGCCCCGGATGGCCGGAATGTTCTGTTCGCCCGGCCCGATCTCCTGCCCAAAGGGGGCCGTGCCAAGCGCCGTCGCCCGCGACAGCGTGTCGGCGGCCGAGGGCACCAGCAGCCCGATGTCGCACACATTGGTGCCTCGCGCTGTATAGGCGTGGCCTGCGTGGCCGTCCGTTTCCTCGTTCAGGACGATCCGGATGTCGCCCTGTTGCAGCAACGTTACCGCCTTGTTGCGATGCTGTCCGGCGCGTTCAAATCCCAGTGTTGTCAGCACTTGTTCAAGGGTGCGCGCATCGGCCCCGCGCGCCGCAAATTCGATGAACCCGACGCCCAGCGGTTTGATCCGGGCGGGTATCGCGGGCACATCAAGGTCAAGGGCGGGCTCGGCCCGCCGCACATCATCCATCAGTGCCATCAGCGACCGAAAGCCGTCGCGCGCCACCTGCCGGGTGGACCCGCCCCGGAATTGGTCATTGAAAATCTCAAGGCTGACCGGGCCTGCATATCCTGTTGCCATGACCGCCTGCATAAAGGCAGTGATGTTCAGGTCGCCTTCGCCCGGCATGTTCCGGAAATGGCGCGACCAATAGAGCAGGTCCATGTCAATGGCGGGCGCATCGGCAAGCTGGACAAAGAAAATCTTGTCGCCCGGAATGCGCCGGATGGTGTCCGGGTCGATCTTGCGGGCGAGCGTGTGAAAGCTGTCTAGGATCAGGCCCACATGGGCGTGGTCTGCCCGGCGCACGATCTCCCATGCATCGCGGTGGTCGTTGACGTGACGCCCCCACGCGAGTGCCTCATACCCGATCCGCAGGCCCCGACGCGCTGCCCGGTCGCCCAGTTCGGCAAAGTCCGCCGCCGCCCGGTCGATCCCCCCCAACGCTTGCGGATGGGCGGACGAACACACCAGCACCAGATCGGTGCCCAGTTCCTGCATCAGATCGAATTTCCGTTCGAACCGGTCGAACGTCCGTGCCCGCAGGTCTGGCGGCAATCCTTCGAAATCCCGAAACGGCTGGAACAACAAGATTTCCAGTCCCGCGTCCCGGATGCGGGTGCCCACATCCCGCGGATTGCGGATATCGGCGATGAAATCCTGTTCGAAAATCTCGATCCCGGTGAACCCGGCAGCAGCGACCGCGTCGATCTTGTCATCAAGATTGCCCGAGATCGAGACGGTCGCGATGCCGGTTTTCATCATCCTATCCCTCGTATCCCATCAGGCGCGGCAGAAAGAGAACGAAATCCTCGGACAAGGTGATGATGGCCAAGGCCACCAACAGCGCCACGATAAAGGGGACGATGTCCCGGATGATCCGCCCCACGGGTTCCTTAGTGATGTTGGCCGTGATGAATAAAAGTAGCCCATAGGGCGGGGTGATCAGGCCGATCATCGAATTGACCACGACAATGACCCCGAAATGCACCAGATCAATCCCAAGGGCCGCCGCCGCTGGCAACAGGATCGGCACGATGATCAATAAGATCACGCCACCTTCCAGAAGGCACCCCAGAACCAGCAGCAGGATGTTCACAAACAAAAGGAACCCCAGAACCGTCAGGTCCATCGTGTCCATCCATGCTGCGATGGTCTTGGGCAGTTGTTCGCGCGCAATGACATAATCAAACGTCAGCGCCCCCGCGATCAGGACCCCCACCGCCGCCGTGGACCGCGCCGACCCTAGCAAGGCGTGATAGAACTGCGGCACCGACACGGACCGGTAAAAGAACACCGACACCAGCAAGGCATAAAGGGCGGCAACAGCCGCCGCCTCGGTCGGGCTCATGACGCCGCCGTATATCCCGCCCAGCAGGATCACGGGCAGCATAAGAGCCGGAACAGCCTCTGCCGTCAGGCGGGGCAGGTCACGCAACGGCACAGTGTCATCCACCGGAAAATCCCGACGCAGCGCGATGATCCAGTTCATGACGCCCATGCTCAGCGCCATCAAAAGACCAGGCAACAAACCCGCCGCAAACAGGAACCCGACCGATTGTTCGGACACCAGCGCGTATAGAACCATGGGGATGGACGGCGGGATGATCGGCCCGATCGTCGCTGTCGCGGCCGTGATCGCCGCCGCATAGGATTTGGTATAGCGCCCGTCCTTGGTCATCATCCCGATGATGATCTTGCCCATGCCGACCGCATCCGCGACCGCCGATCCGGACATCCCCGAAAAGATGACCGAGGACACGACATTGACCTGCCCCAGTCCGCCCCGGAACCGCCCCACCAGCGCCTGACAGAACCGCAGCAACCGGTCCGTCAGCGACCCCACATTCATGATGTCGGCCGCAAGGATGAACAACGGAATGGCCAACAGGGTATAGCCATTGAACAACCCCTGCAGCAGGGATTCCGTGGCCAATGACGGGTCATATCCCTTGAACAGCATGTACAGGAACGACCCGGACATGACCGCCAGCCCGACGGGCAACCCCGTCACCGTCAGTGCCACGATCAACAGGATGGCAAGCGTAAAGGGATCAGTCATAATCGTGGCTTTCCGCGCTTGGGGCTGCGTGTGGTCCGGTGCCCGAAAATCCGCGCCACGCTGTGAACAGGCTCCGCGCGATCACGGACAGGGCGAACGCCACATAAATGGAAAAGACGAGGTGAAACGGCCACCGCAGATAGGCCGTCTTTTCCCGCGCCATAAAGGTGATGTAGTCAACAGCGGCGGGCATGGTGATGATAAAGATGGCCGCGCAGACAAGGCCCGAAAACACATCAAACGCCCGGCGCCATGGCCGTGATACCGCCGAATAAACGATATCAAGGCGGATCACCTCGGATTCCTTGACCACAAAGGCATAGCCGAGCAAGATGCCCCACAGCCACGCAATGGTCACCCATTCCACGGTCCAGCCCACCGACCAGCCCAGCACGCGGCGGAACAGGATTTGCAGTAGGAACGTGACGAACATGCTCAGCAGCAACAGGGCAATGACGTTTTCCGCCCGCGCCCGCAGCCAGTGGATGGTGGTGGTCAACCCGTTCATGCCCGCGCCCCCGCTTTCAGGAAAAAGGGCGGCGGGATGTGCCCCGCCGCCCTTGAGATATGGTTACTGACCGACGGCCTGAATGGCGTCCCACAGCCCGGCGGGCCATGTCTTGGAGTAGTCAGAGGCCAGATAGACCTCCAGAACATGCGACTGGAACGCCGCATTGTCGGGGGTGTAGATGTCGATGCCGTTGGCGGCCATATCCGCCGACAGTTCGGTTTCCAGCCGGATGGTTTCCGCATCAATCGCCGATTGGAAGTTGAGGGCGCAGTCCTGCACCTTGGCTTGCTGGTCGGCGGTCATCGCGTTCCACTTTTCCAGACCAATGGTGAACTGGTTGGCCGCGATCAGGTGGGACGTGGTGCCGATATGGGTGATGATTTCGTCAAACTTCATCGACCGGATCGCCGGGAACCCGTTGTCCTGACCTTCGATCTGACCGGTCTGGAGCGCGGTGTAAACTTCGGTGAACGGGACCGGAACGGGCGTGGCCCCCATCGCCTGACCCACAAACTGCCAGCCTTCGCCGCCGGGCATCCGCAGGACCATGCCGTTCAGATCGGCAGGCGTCATCTTGCGGGCGTCGCCCTTGTAGCCGATGTGCCGCGCGCCGATGTAGGGGTAGGCAAGAACCTTGACCCCTGCGCTGGCTTCGATATCGGCCTCGATCCCGGCCAACACGTCGCCGTCATAAGTGGCGCGCATGTGGGCGTAATCCCGGAACAGGAACGGCGTGCCAAGGATGGCGGTCGACGGCACCTGATTCTGGAAATCGAACACGGCAAGGTTGCCCATATCGAGGTTTCCGCGCTGCATCGCGGTCAGTTCAGTGCCCTGTTCAAACAAGGTGGCCCCGTGGTGGGGTTCAAACACGAACCCTTCGCCCAGACAGTCGCCGAATTCGGTTTTCAACAGCTGCGACCGGATGTCCGTTTCTGCAACCGTGTCTGAATACAGCAACGTCACGGCGTCTTGGGCCGTGGCCGATGTCGTGAGGGTCAGCCCGGCCACAAGGGCCGTCATCGAGGTGGTCAAACGCATGTGGTATCCTCCCTTTAGCGTTGGTGGTCCCGCCGTTATCCGGCGGGGGTTTCGGTCAAGGACTCGAACGTGGCCCGCATTCTGGCGGGGTCGGCATCAAGCCCGGTAAACAGGTTAAACGCCCGAACGGCCTGAAACACGGCCATGCCCGACCCGTTCAGGGTCCGGCATCCGGTGGTCCGGGCCCGCGCGAGCAAGGCGGTTTCCAGCGGGAAATAGACGATGTCGCACACCCAATGCGCCGCACGCAGCAGGGTGGGATCAATCGCCATGCCGGGCAGTTTGGCCATTCCCATGGGCGTGGCGTTGACGATCCCCGTGGCGCGCGCAGCGGCCTGGGTCAGGTCATGGGCGACCTCTGCACGGATGGGTCCGGCGGCGTTGACGTCTTTGGCCAGATCAACCGCCGCCTGCATCGACCGATCCGCAATAAGAATGCGTCCGGCCCCGGCATCGGCCAGCGCATGGGCCACAGCGCCCCCCGCCCCGCCCGCACCCAACAACAGAACCGTGTCCAGATTGGCGCCGGGCAATCCACGCCGCACGCCTTCGGCAAAGCCCCAGAAATCGGTGTTGTGGCCATGGCGTTTGCCGTCCCGGAACACGATGGTGTTGACCGCGCCGACCTTGATGGCGGCGACAGACAATTCATCCAGATGCGCCATCACCGCCTTTTTGTAGGGGTAGGTCACGTTCAGGCCCGCGTATCCTTCGGCTTCGGCCTGCGACAGGATCGCGTCGATGGGCGGCACAGGCGACATGCGGTCGGTGTCCAAGAGGTCATAGGTGAGCGACAGGCCCAACGCCGCGCCTTCGGCCCGGTGCATGGCAGGGGTGCGGGATTTCTGGATGCCCTGACCGATCAACCCCACGCGCAAAGTGCGCAAGATCACGTCGGGCAATGCTGATGCCGCATCGGTCACGTCTGGTCGTCCTCCCCGCAACGTCGGCTCCTCCACGAACCGCCGTTTCTTCAAAATGTTCCGGTTGGTTAATTGTGTCAATACTTTTAACTATTCAGTACATTTTGCCCATGCTAAGCTGCCCCAAGACGGGAGGCACCAGATGTCCAACACATTGCCGCAAAAGGATATTCCCAAGAGTGGGTGGAAACAGGACCCCGCCGGTGTGCAGGCGGATATCCTTGAAATCGCGACCGAAATCTTTGCTCGCAGCGGGCTGTCCGGCACCCGAATCGATGAGATTGCGGCGCTGACCCGCACATCAAAGCGGATGATCTATTACTACTTTGGCGACAAAGAGGGTCTCTATGCCCGGGTTCTGGAAGCCGCCTATGCCAAGGTCCGCGCAGGTGAGGCGGGGCTGGATCTGGACGGCCTGCCCCCCGAACAGGCGCTGTATCGGCTGGTAGCGTTCACGTTTGACCATCACCGCGCCCACCCCGATTTCATTCGGCTGGTGATGATCGAAAACGTGCATCAGGCCGATTATCTGCGCGCGTCCGAGGTGATCCGCCGGGTCAACACCGCAGCCATTGACGGGTTGGCCGGGATCATCGCGCGGGGCGAGGCGGCGGGGGTATTCCGCCCCGGCCTGGACCCTGTGACCCTGCACTGGAAAATCTCGGCGCTGTCGTTCTTTAATGTGTCCAACAGGCCCACATTCTCGGCCTTGTTCGGGGCCGACCTGTTTTCCGACGCGGCGCAAAATGCGCTGCGCGATGATGTCGCCCAAACCGTTCTGGCCAGCGTGAGGATGCCCCGATGATAAATCCCGAATTGCACCCGTTCCTGTCTGTTTGGGCAGAAAAATGGGCGCGCGTTCCCGCAGGGTCCACCCCCGCTGACCGCCGCGCCGCGTTTGAAGACATTGCCGCCGAAATGCGTCTGCCCACCCCGGATGGTGTGACCGCAGACAAAGAACACCACATCGACAGTGTTGCAGGCTCGGTGCGGGTGCGGGTGTTTCGCCCGGCGGGCAGCGGTGTGCGTCCGGCCTTGATCTACATGCACGGTGGCGCGTGGATGCAGGGTAGCCCGGAAACCCACTGGGATATCACCGCCCGTTTGGCCGATTGGGCCGGGGTTGTCGTTGTCAGCGTGGACTATGCCAAGGCCCCTGAACGTCCGTTCCCGGCTGCGTTTGAACAGGTGCGGGCGGTGGCGATGTGGCTTGCGGCCCATGCGGGCGACCTGAAGGTTGACCCGGCCCGCATCGCGATTGGCGGCGACAGCGCGGGGGGCAACCTTGCCGCCGCGGTGGCGTTGGATCTGCGCGGGCAGATGACCTTTGCGGGACAATTGCTGATATATCCGGCCTGCGATTTTGACAAATCCCGCCCATCTTATGCCGAAAATCCCGATGGGCCGATCATCGCAACCAAGGGCATGGAAGGCGTCAACCGCGCCTATTGTCCTGATACCGCGCTGTTGACCAGCGACCCCCGCGTGGCACCCTTGCTGGCAGCCTCCCACGCGGGTTTGCCACCGGCCTATGTCGCGGTGGCCGAACATGATCCGCTGCGCGACAGCGGGTTGGCCTATGCCGACGCCTTGGACCGGGCGGGGGTGCCTGTCACGCTGGACCGGGGGCCGGGGTTGATCCACGGTTATCTGCGGGCGATGGCCTATTGTGCGGACAGCGAAACATCCCTGCGCGCGATGGCAGCATGGTTGGCACGGATGACTGCTGCATGACGGACGATATTCTGCCCGGTCTTGACCTCGTGTTCACGATCAAGGCCGACATCGCGCCGCCGCGCAACGCCGGGCGCGGCCCTTATGGCGAACGGTTGCATATTCCCATCACCGGGGGCCGCGTGGCTGGTCCCCGGCTGACCGGAACCGTGTTGCCCGGTGGGTCAGACTGGCCCATCGTCACCGCCGACGGACATAGCCGGATCGAGGCCCATTACACAATCGAGGCCGACGACGGCACCCTGATCTATGTCGTGAACAAGGGGGTGCGCGTGTCCTCGCCGCAGGTCAGCGCCCGGATGCGGGCGGGTGAAACGGTTTCGCCGGATCAGTATTACATGCGCGGCGCACCGGTGTTTGATGCCCCCGATGGTCCGCACCGCTGGTTGACCGAACGGGTGTTCGTTTGCACAATCCGGCCCATGGGCCGCGCCGTGTCCATCGCGGTTTATGCGGTGACGTGACCGGCCTCTGACCGCGTGCCGGTCCGCTGCACGATCCCGGCAATCTGCATCAGATGCGGGGCCAATGGGTTGGACCGCCGCCAGATCATTCCGACCGTCCGCGTGGGTTCCACCGGGTGAAACCGCGCCACCGATACCGCCGCCGACCGGGTTTCCACCGCCACGGCCATTTCGGGGACCAACGTGACGCCGATGCCTGCCCCGACCATCTGCACAAGGGTGGACAGCGATGTGCCATCCAGCCCGGCGCGCGGACCTGCCGACCGGATCCCGCAAAACGACAGGGCCTGATCCCGGAAACAGTGCCCTTCTTCCAGCAACAGCACCCGCATGTCGCGCAGCGCCGCAGGGGTTGGCACCGGGTCGTTTGCATCCCCCTCTGGCCGGATCAAAACCAGCGCCTCGGTGAACAGTGCTATCTCGGTCAACCCGGGTTCAGACAGGGGCAGGGCCACAATGGCGGCATCCAGATGCCCCTCGGTTACCTCGGCAATCAGGCGAGGGGTGACAGTTTCGCGGATATGGATGTCCAGCCCCGGATGCGCGCTGGTCAGATCGCCGATCATCCGGGGCAGCAGATAGGGCGCGATGGTGGGAATGATCCCCAACCGCAACCGCCCGCTGAACCCGTCCTGTGCCCCCCGCGCAAGATCGGCCAAATCCTCGACCGATTGCAGGGTCGCCCGTGCCCGAGGGGCAAAGGCCTCGCCAAAGGCGGTCAGGCGAACATGGCGCGGGCTACGTTCAAAGAGGACAGAGCCAAGGATGGTCTCAAGCTGTTTGATCTGCACCGACAAAGCGGGTTGCGAAATGGCACAGACATCTGCGGCCCGCCCGAAATGACCGTGCCGGGCCAGCGCCTCGAAATACCGCAGATGTTTGAGCGTGAGGGCTTCCATAATCAAAGATTATCGAAAGTATTAGAAATTGCAACTTAAACAAATCGCTCGGATGGGTTAAGCTTCGATTTGAGTATTTTCGCACGCGGCCCTAGACGCCGCGCAACCCAATGACAGGAGAATGACATGGACGGAAACGACAGCGCGGGCAAATGCCCGGTGATGCACGGCACGACCAGCCTTGGATCTTTGGGCCTTCGGGATTGGTGGCCAAAGCAGTTGAACCTCAAGATCCTGCACCAGAATTCCGCCTTGTCGGACCCGATGGGCGGCACGTTCAACTATGCCGAGGCGTTCAAGACGCTGGATCTGGACGCGGTTAAGGCTGATCTGACAGCCCTCATGACCGACAGTCAGGATTGGTGGCCCGCCGACTATGGCCACTATGGCCCGTTCTTTATCCGCATGGCGTGGCACAGCGCCGGCACATACCGCACGGCAGACGGCCGCGGCGGGGCAGGGTCCGGTCAACAGCGGTTCGCCCCGCTCAATTCGTGGCCGGACAATGGCAACCTTGACAAGGCCCGCCGCCTGTTGTGGCCGATCAAGCAGAAATACGGCAACGCGCTGTCGTGGGCCGATCTGTTTGTGCTGACGGGCAATGTCGCGCTCGATTCTATGGGGTTCAAGACGTTCGGCTTTGCCGGTGGGCGCGCCGATGTGTGGGAACCCGAAGAAGACGTGTATTGGGGCAGCGAAACCGAATGGCTGGCCACGTCCGACAAACCCGGCAGCCGCTACACTGGCGACCGCGAATTGGAAAACCCGCTCGCCGCTGTGCAGATGGGTCTGATCTACGTCAATCCCGAAGGCCCGGATGGCAACCCCGATCCGCTGGCCTCCGCGCATGACATTCGCGAAACGTTCGCCCGGATGGCAATGAACGACGAAGAAACCGTGGCACTCGTGGCCGGAGGTCACACCTTTGGCAAAGGTCACGGTGCGGGCGACCCCCTCATGGTCGGCCCAGAACCCGAAAGCGCCCCGCTCGAGGTTCAAGGCTTTGGCTGGATGAACGGCTACAAGTCTGGCAAAGGCGTGGACACCACCACCAGCGGTATTGAGGGTCCGTGGACAGCCAACCCGATCAAATGGGACATGGGATATTTCGATGTCCTGTTCGGCTATGACTGGCAATTGACCAAAAGCCCGGCTGGTGCCCACATCTGGGAGGCCTGCGATCTGGCCCCGCAGGACCACGCTCCGCAAGTCGATGGGTCTGGAACCCCGGTCAAACTGATGATGACCACCGCCGACATGTCGATGCGCATGGACCCCGCGTACGAAAAAATCTCGCGCCATTTCCATGCCAATCCGGACGTGTTCGCCGATGCCTTTGCCCGTGCGTGGTATAAACTGACCCACCGCGATATGGGCCCGCGCGCCCGGTATCTGGGCAAGGATGTCCCGGCTGAGGTTCTGATCTGGCAAGACCCGGTGCCGCCAGTGGATCACCCGCTGGTGGACGATGCCGACATTGCCGCCCTCAAGGCGCAGGTCTTGGCGTCCGGTTTGTCGGTGTCTGACCTTGTGACAACGGCATGGGCGTCCGCGTCCACGTTTCGTGGCTCGGACAAACGGGGTGGGGCCAATGGCGCCCGCATCAGGTTGGCCCCGCAAAAGGATTGGGCAGTGAACCAGCCCGCCGAACTGGCGCGGGTGCTGTCAGTGTTGGAAGGCGTTCAGGCGGCGTTCAACACTGGCCCGAAAAAGGTATCGCTGGCCGATCTGATCGTGTTGGCGGGTTGCGCCGGGGTGGAACAGGCCGCGCGGGCGACTGGCCACGATGTGGCCGTGCCCTTTACCCCCGGCCGCACCGACGCCACCCAGGACCAGACCGACGCGGAGTCGTTTGAACCTCTGGAGCCTGTCGCCGATGGGTTCCGCAACTACCAAAAGACCCGGTATACCTTGTCCGCCGAAGAACTGCTGGTAGACCGTGCCCAGCTTCTGACCCTGACCGCGCCCGAAATGACCGTTCTGGTTGGCGGGCTGCGGGTGTTGGGTGCCAATGTGGGCAAATCCGCCCATGGCGTGCTGACCGACCGGGTGGAAACCCTGACGACCGATTTCTTTGTCAATCTGCTGGATATGGCAACGGAATGGAAACCCACCGGGACCGAGGGTCTGTATGAAGCCCGCGACCGCAAGACGGGTGCCGTCAAATGGACCGGCACGCGGGTTGACCTTGTGTTCGGGTCGAATTCACAGTTGCGGGCACTCGCCGAGGTTTACGCCTGCGCCGGAAACGAGGGTAAATTCGTCGCCGATTTCGTCGCCGCATGGACCAAGGTGATGAACGCGGACCGGTTTGACCTCACAGCCTGAAACGACGGTCTGAACCGGCTGACCGACTTAGTAACGTGGGGCGCGCAGGGGATACCTTGCGCGCCCATTTCCTTTGGGTCAGCGGGTCGCGGGGCGCAGGCCCAGCATCGCGCGGGCTTGCTGCCATGTGGCGACGGGCCGGTCATGGCGG